>JAGDBD010000044.1 GCA_017959225.1 Fibrobacter sp.
GAGAAGTTCGCGGACTTCCATTTCGACGAGGTCGAGAATTTCGGCGTCATCGACCATGTCGCACTTGTTCATGAACACGACGATCTTCGGCACGCCGACCTGGTGTGCGAGAAGGATGTGTTCGCGAGTCTGCGGCATCGGACCGTCAGTGGCGGCAACGACGAGGATAGCGCCGTCCATCTGAGCAGCACCAGTCACCATGTTCTTCACGTAGTCAGCATGCCCCGGGCAGTCGACGTGTGCGTAGTGACGGTTAGCAGTGGTGTATTCCACGTGGGAGGTGTTGATCGTGATACCACGGGCCTTTTCTTCCGGTGCGTTGTCGATTTCATCGAACTTCTTTGCTGCGGCGAGGCCCTTTGCAGCGAGAGTCGTGCAAATTGCGGCCGTCAGGGTCGTCTTACCGTGGTCAACGTGGCCGATTGTACCAATGTTGCAATGCGGCTTGGTTCTTTCAAAATGTTCTTTTGCCATTTTTTCCTCTTCTTCACCAGAAGGTTTATCGCTTCAAGTCAGCGGATGAGACATTTCATCCTGATATTTCGGAAAGCATAGGAAGCGCTACTTCCCGAAATTGGAGTCCCAAATTTAGTTGTTTTTAAAGAAAAGACAAGAGTTTTTGAAAATTATTTTACAGAAAATATACAAATGGGGAGGGTTCACCACTAGATATTGTGCCTTCTATACCCCAAAAGGCGGATTGAATATTGAGCGCGACCCTTGCAACCGGAACGAACAGCCGTCGCATATCCGAAAAGATTTCGCAAAGGAAGCTCCGCTTTGAACGAATGCATGACACCGTCCCCGCCTACTTCAAAAATTTTTCCTTCTCGGGCCTGGATATCCCCACTGAGCATTCCGGCATGCTCCGCCGGGCATTCCAGCGAAAGTTCCATGTAGGGCTCATACAAAACTATGTCGGACGCGCGTATCAATTTGATGACAGCATCCGAACACGCTTTTTTGATCATCGGAATGGGCACCGACCCTTCACAATCAAAATGTCCGATTTCAAACTCCACCCCCACAAGAGGACCTTTGCCCAAAAATCCGACCTCTGCACTTTCGAGCAGTGCGGAACGAAGACCGGCGAGAATTTCGGGAGGAGCCTCTTCCAAAAAATCCCCTACAAGGCGGATTCCCCTTTCGGATTCCGGAAGCGGAGTTACAGAAAGAGAAAGTTCTACCCTAAAAGGCCCAGCCTGGAAAGAATTTTCCACAGGCCCTAGTTTTTTTGAAAGCCGTTCCTGCCACATGACTTCCGGGCTTCCCGCCCGAACATCACAGCCGAATTCACGCTTAAGACGATCAATGACCACTTCCAGCTGAACTTCGCCAACCGTGTGCAAAACCCAATAGCCCGCTTCAGGGTGCGGCGTAATTCGGACCGACGGATCCATTCGCGTCAAGAGTTGCAAGCTTTTTTCAACCGACGTATAATCTTCTGCACGAACGCATTCCACATGGGTTTGCAAAAGCGGATCATATTCTTCGGGCGAAGTTCCCGAATTTTTTAGTACGTTACCTTTTAAGGAAAGTCGCGTTCCAAGCGACAAAGGCTTGGGAGAGCGAAGGGCGTAAATGTCCCCCGCTACAATTTTTTTCACCGGATCTAACGACGAAGCTTTTAAACGGAAAAATTCGAAACCTTCAGGGAACTTTTCGCTAGCCAAATTCGCCATGCTGCGGAAAAGAGCGATTTCATCCAAGTCAGAAAAATGACGAAGGCGCACCACTTCGCCAAGGCAATTGACTGGGAACTTCGGGGGCGGCGGAAGAAAGAACGAAAGCCCGGTCATAAGACTGCGGACACCAAAATTTTCTTTAGCCGAACCCGCATAACAGAGCACATATTTATCGGAAGCGACAAGCTCCGCAAGGCCGCGGACTAAGGTTTTTGGCGGGACAGGTTTCCCTTCTACTGCAAACGAAAGAATCTCGTCGTCAAATTCAGACGTCGCTTCCACCGCTTCCAAGTAAGCGCCTTGAAGTCTTGCTGTCGCAGAATCCTCGGCAGAAATCTTTTCAGCTTCTTCTTTTCCGTCTACTTGAACAAGCCTTGTTCCACTGATTACATCCAGTTCCGACACAATCCGTTTTGTGCCGTTACTTTGTGCGTATTCCGGAATGGAGAGCAGCACGGGCCGCGCACCGAGATGTTCTTCAATCGCAATCAAAGTCTCGTCTAAAGAAAAATCCGGATTATCCAGTTTGTTGATGTAAATTAAAGTGCGGATGCCTTTTTTGCGAAGCTTCTTCCACGCAGATAACGTTTGAGTTTCTACACCGTCAGCAGCAGATACAATCAAAATGGCGCCTTCCACAGAAGATAGCGCCATATCCACTTCTGCGCCAAAGTCTACATGACCCGGCGTATCGATAAAATTGAACCAGATGTTTCTCCATTCGAAGTGAGCAACGCCCGCTTCAATCGTAATGCCGCGTTCCCGTTCTTCCGGAAGATAATCCATTGTCGCAAGGCCATCTTCCACGTCACCCGGGCGACGGACTTCGCCAGCTGTAAACAGGATGCGTTCCGAAAGAGTGGTCTTTCCAGCGTCTACATGGGCAAGGATTGCAATGTTTCGAATGGATTGCATGTTCCAAAATTAGCATTTCTTCAAAAACAAAAAATCCAGTCCATCTCTGAACTGGATTTTAATTTTTGAAACGGGAATCCGCTTAAGCGTTTTCAGCGATCTTTGCTTTACGAGCGAGATGGCTGTTCGGAATCCATTCCTGCTTGTTGACGTCAGGAATATCATCGAGGAGCTTGAGCGTCGTCGGTTCGGTGGTGGTGCCAAGGACTTCATCCGGAGTACCCTGGTTCACAATCTGACCGTCGTGCATAATGAAGATACGGTTCGACACGTAGTTAGCAAGGCTAATGTCGTGGGTGATGAACACAACCGTCATGTTGAGTTCTTTTTTGATCTTCATCAAGTAGTCCAAAATACCCGCGCGAACGTGAGCATCGACCATGGAAGTCGGTTCGTCAGCGATCAAAACCTTCGGGCGGAGCGCAAATGCACGAGCAATGAGCATACGCTGCATCTGACCACCGGAAAGTTCAAACGGATACTTTTCACGGATTTCGTTCGGTTCCATGTTCACAGCGCGAAGACCAGCATCAACGCGTTCCGCGAATTCAGCTCTGGACGGACGCGGATTCAAAATGAAACGTGCGTCTTCAAGCTGGGTACGGATCGAGAAGAACTGGTTAAAGCAGCTGAACGGATCCTGGAAAATGGACTGGACTTCATTCCAATGCTTCTTGGTGTTTGCAATCGGCTTACCGTAGTAAGTGAAATCACCAGAAGTCGGCGGATAAAGACCGAGCATCATCTTCGCGAGAACGGACTTGCCGCAACCCGAGCTACCCACGATAGAGACAAAGTCACCATCATAAATATCGAAAGAAGCATTCTTGACGGCCACCTTCAGGTGCTTGCCGGCGTTGAAAGACTTCGAAATGTTGTCGGCGTGAAAAACTACTGGCTTATTTTCATTTGACATAATCGCACCTCACCATGGCCTTCATCAACATCTTCGTGTAATCGTGCTGCGGATTCTTCACGATCTGTTCAGAAGTACCGCGTTCCACAAACTGACCCTTGTACATGATGGCGATGTCGTCGGCCACATGGTAAAGGAGCGGAAGTTCGTGAGTGATGAAAATCATCGAAGAGAAGATTCCCTTGTTCAGAAGATCGAAGATCATCGTGATCACTTCCTTCTGCGTGCTCACGTCGAGAGCAGAAGTCGGTTCGTCAGCGATAACGATTTCCGGGTTCAAGAGAGTGGAGATACCGATCACAGAGCGCTGACGTTCACCAGCGGTGAGCTGAATCGGGTAGGAGTTAAGAATTCGCTTGGTTTCCATGCCGAGTTCATCGAAACGGTCGAAAATACGATCGTTGATTTCGGCACGGGAAAGACGCTGGCCAGCTTTCTGGTGAGCATAGAACACGTCGGCAGCAGAATCCTTGATTTTGCGAACCGGGTTCAGAGTGTTGAAAGCGCCCTGCGGAATCATGGAAATCTTCTGAGCGAGAACATTTGCGCGAACATCTTCCACGCTACGGTTCATCAGGGATTCGCCATTGATACGGACATCACCGCTCGTCACATGGAGAGGCGGAATGCACATACCCATAAGACCGCTCACGAGAGTGGACTTACCGCAGCCCGATTCACCGGCAATACCAAGAACTTCGCCCTTGGACACGGTGAACGACACGTCTCTCACCGCATGGAACTTTTCGCCAAAGCGGCTCAAATAGTGGAGGCTCAAGTGATCGACTTCAAGAACTACATCTGACATTTTCTTAACCTCTACTTATTTGCGCAAACGCGGGTTAAACACGCCTTCCATAGACGTATTGATCAGGTACAAGGCAAACACGGTCAAAGTGATCACGAGAGTTGCCGGAAGGAATGCGATCCAGATACTATCGGAAAGAGCACCGTTGTCCTTAGCCTGGTTCAAGATGATACCGAGAGAGGTAGAATCCAGAGGACCAAGGCCGATCATCGAAATGGATGCTTCGGAAAGGATACCCGAAGAAACCTGCATGATGAACACCATGAACACGTAGGAAAGCAAATACGGGAGAACGTGCTTGATAAGGATCTTCAAGTTGCCGTCACCGTTCATCTTCGCAAGGGCGATATGATCGCGGCTGCGGAGAGAAGACGCCTGAGCGCGGACGGAACGAGCAGACCAGCTCCAAGAAGTAAGACCGATGATAAGACCGATCAGAGTCAAGGAACGTCCTTCCTTCACAGCGGAGCTGATAAGAACGAGAATCACGAACTGCGGAATCACGATAAAGAGGTTCGTGCCCATGTTCAAGACTTCATCGATCCAACCACCACGGAAACCGCCGAAGAGACCGATGAACACACCGATCGTCGTTGCGATGATACCCGCAATGAGACCCACGTAAAGGGAAGAACGGAGACCTGCAATGAGAAGAGACACATAGTCACGTCCCAAGTGGTCTGTTCCAAGAAGATGTTCAGAACTAGACGGAGCATACGGACCCGCGACAATGTCACGAGCGTTGATGTCTACGTTATAGAACACCGGTCCAAAAATAGCGATGAGAAGGGAAAGGATAAAGATCGCGATGCCGACAACGAACATCGGAGACTTCATGAGATTTTTAAGGAGTTTAATCATGGTTATTTACCTCCCATCTGCAAGCCAGCCTTCACACGCGGGTCGAAGACTGCGATCAAGATGTCAACAAGGAAGTTGGCCAAGAGGACGCAGGTCGAAATCATGAGCGTGCAGCCCTGGATGGTAGCATAGTCGTTCTGCTGGATAGCGGTAAGCATCGCCATACCGAGACCCGGATAAGAGAAGATCATTTCCGTAATCAAAGCACCGCCGACCATTGCGCCCAAGGACTGAGCGAGACCGGTGAGCTGCGGAAGCATAGCGTTGCGGAAAACGTAGCTGATGATCTTGCCTTCGCGAAGACCGAGCCACTTTGCGTACTTCATGTAATCGGTACCAAGTTCATAGATCGCCATGGAGCGCATACCCGTAGCCTGACCGGAAAGGAGGATCGGGAAGCAGGAGAAGAACGGGAGAACGTAGAAGTAACCGACAGACTTAAAGAATGCCCAGTTGAAGCCCGGGATCACGTCCATACCGTAAGCGTTCATTGCCGGGAACCAGCCGAGCGTCACGGAGAAGAGCGCAACGAGAAGCATACCGAACACGAAGTACGGAATACCGTTCAAGAACATGGCGACCGGGAAGAACACCTTGTCGAAAATTCCGCGCTTGTAAGCTGCGAAAGCACCGAGAAGGTTACCGAAGATCCAGCCAAGGATGATCGTCGGAGCCTGAATGAGGAGCGTCCACGGGAGAGATTCCTTGATGATTTCAATGACCGGCTTCGGATACTGGCTGTAAGACAGACCGAAGTCGCCATGGAACACGTTTTTCACATAGACGAAGAACTGGGAAATGCCCGAGGAAAGACGCGGCTGCGGCACCATTTTCTGCTTGGAATTTTCATCCAGAACAGCCTTGCCGTTTGCATCGACTTCCGGGATCGTGTCATAGATGACCTTACCCTGGTCGTCAAGTTCGGCCATACCGAAAGCCTTGAGCAAAGTTTCTTTCTTCTGCATGGCTTCTTCAGGAGAAAGCCCCTGAGCAGCCTTACCCATCACGATATCGACCGGGTTATTTTCACCGAGACGCGGAAGGGCGAAGTTGATGGCAATAGCGACAATGAATGTCAGGAAATACCAAAAACCTTTTTGCAGGACATAACGAAGTGTAGGATATTGTTTCAGCATTGTTCGTCCTTATTTGCTAAGCTTGATGTTCCAGAGGATCTTCGTGCCCGAGCCAATCCACGGAAGCTGCTGAGGGGCATACGGATTCTGGGCGTTCGGCCAGTTTGTCCATACATGGTCGCTGTATTCGAAGTACTGTTCCGGCAAATATGCGAGCGGAATTGCAACCTGGTCTTCCATGAAGATGCGGTTCAAAGTGCGATAAGCGCTTGCAATTGCAACGGAGTCCGTCATCAGCGGGACCGCTGCGAGGAGAGAATCCACTTCCGGACGGTATTCCGGAGTACCCGGCTGGTTGTAACGGCCGATGTTTGTACCGGCCCAGTTGCCAAGAGGCGCCCAGTCACGGGAAGACATCACTTCGTTGAAACGTCCCCACGGGAGAGACGGAGTAACGTCAGCAGTCGGCTTGTGCATCACGAGGTCGAAGTTTCCCTGACCCATAGCCGGCCAATACTGACCGCCATCCACAAAGCCTTCACGAATATCAAGACCGGCCTTACGCATACTTTCGACAGCGATCGTCACCATGGCTTCCCAGTCGGTCCAACCGTTCGGGCTCGTGATGAAGAGAGTCTTGATGCGTTCACCGTTTTCATATTCCATGTGATCGAGAACGCCGTCTTCATTGAAAACAGACTTGACACCGGCAAGCTTCAAGAGAGCCTGAACGGAGTCGATACGTTCCTGACCGGAAAGGTTGAGATTCACACCGTATTTGTCGCAATCAGCCTTGTTGATGTACTTGCCTTCGAGGTTCGTCGGCATGATCAAACCCGGCTGGAGTTCGGACGTGTAATTGGAAACTGCGAACTGACGAATGGCGATGTAATCAATAGCCGTTGCCACCGCACGACGGAAGTACTTGTTGTCTAACGGCTTGTGGAGCGTATTGATCATCATCATCGGCATTGCACCGGCCGTGAAATACGGCGGTTCTTCGAGCCATGCGTGGACACCGGCAATGCGCTTGCGCCAAATACGCGGAACAAAGCTCATGGAAGCATCCAGGTCACCGTCATGGAGAGCGATGGTGCTGTGTTCGTTCGACTTGTAAATCGGGTGAACGATGTACTTCGGAGCCGGAAGTTCTCCATTGTGGAGTGCCGCATTGCCCCAGTAATCGTCACGACGCTTCAAAATGATCTTGGTTGTAGAATAACCGTCCAGGTTATACGGACCGGAAACTACCGGAGCCTTACCGTCTGCCGGGTTCTTGTCCAACATAATCTTCTTGACTTCTTCCACAGAGTTTCCGTGTTCAGCAATGAGCTTGCTGAAGATGTGTTCCGGAACGATGCGGATTGCCTGGAGAAGGTCCTTCACAGAAAGCGGGTTGTTACGACCGTTCTTGTTGATAATGAAGGAAAGACGTTCCACCTTGGAAGTGGTATCACCCGAAGCAGGATCCACCGTTGCAATAACGTTCACGTTCACACCGGTAATCTGTTCGGAAGTATTGACTGCAACGCCCGAATAATGATGACCGAGTTCGAAGATGAACTTCACGTCCTTTGCAGTCACCGGTACGCCATCGCTCCACTTGGCAGCCGGGTTCATATCGACCACGATACTGTCGTTGTTGGAAAGGCTTTCGACGAGAGTACCGAGAAGCGGTTCCATTTGACCGTTCAAGGTATTATAGGTGATGAGCGGTTCATACATGAGGTTGAAGCGGCCACCCACCGGCCATGCGGCGTTCCAGCTTTCGATAAGCGGGTTGAAGGAGCCGGGAGTACCCCACTGCTGACCAGAAAGGTACATGGTTTCCTTTCTCGGTAAAGTATCGGAAGAAGCTTCGGATCCACCGCTGCAACCGACCAAAATGCCAAAACACGCCGACAAGGCGATCGTGCCTTTGGCGATCGTTTTTAAAGAATTCATCTATAATCCTCTTGATGTTTCTGCACAAGAAAGTCCAGTTTAAACTTGACGAGCATAATTTACATTTCTTTTTTACAAATCCGGTCATGTAAATTTTTTTTCATACACTCCGCATTCAGAAATTCGCACCGCTTGTAAAGTTTCAGAAACAAAAAAAGACTCCCTTCAACAGGGAGCCTTTTTTGACAAGCTTAAAGTAACCTGAAAGGATTACTTGCGCGGGTCACCAGCGTAGACAGCAGCCTTGCCGAGTTCTTCTTCGATGACGAGAAGACGGTTGTACTTGGCAATACGGTCCGTGCGGGAGAGAGAACCGGTCTTGATTTGGCCAGCAGCGGTACCCACTGCGAGGTCAGCGATGAACGTATCTTCGGTTTCGCCAGAACGGTGAGAAACGATCGGAGCGTAGCCCTTTTCCTGAGCCGTCTTGATAGCGGCGAGGGTTTCGGACACAGAACCCACCTGGTTCACCTTGATGAGGATTGCGTTAGCGATGCCAGCTTCGATACCTTCGTTGAAGATGGTCGGGTTGGTCACGAACAGGTCGTCACCGACGAGGTTGATCTTCTTGCCGAGGTCTTCGGTGAGAAGCTTCCAACCAGCCCAGTCGTTTTCATCCAAGCCGTCTTCGATGGAGAAGATGGAGAACTTGTCAACGATCTTTTCGTAGTACTTCACGAGCTGCTTGCTTGTGAGAGTCTTACCAGTAGACTTCTTGAACGTGTAGGTCTTGTTCGTGTCATACTTGGTCTTGTCGCTCTTGTTTTCCTGCTGATCGCAGAATTCAGAAGAAGCCACGTCGAGAGCGATCTTGATGTCCTTACCGAACTTGTAACCAGCCTTTTCAGTAGCGGTCTTGAGAGCGGTGAGAGCCTTTTCGAGAGTCATCACGCCGGTGATCTTCCAACCGAACTTAGACTTCGAGTCCTTCTTGAGAGCAACGCCCGGAGCGAAGCCACCTTCGTCACCAACGGTCGTTTCGAAGCCACCGTACTTGAGAACCTTCTTCAAGGAGTGGAAGATTTCCGTGACCATCGGGAGGCCAGCAGAGAAAGACTTTGAGCCAACCGGAGCGATCATGAATTCCTGGAAGTCGATCGGAGCGGAAGAGTGAGCACCGCCGTTAATGACGTTGCACATCGGGCACGGGAGCGTGAGCTTCTTTGTGCCGTGGAGCTTAGCGATGTAGCGATAGAGCGGGAGGCCAGCTTCCTTAGCAGCAGCCACGCAAACAGCCATAGAAACAGCGAGGATTGCGTTTGCACCGAGATGGTTCTTGTGCATGCGGTCGCCATCGAGTTCGATCATCTTGTCATCGACTGCAGTCTGATCGAAAGCATCCATACCGATGATGCCCTTGCCCTTCTTGGCAATCTTTTCGTTGACATTCTTCACAGCCTTGAGCGTGCCCTTGCCGCAGTATGCCTTGCCACCGTCACGGAGTTCGCAAGCTTCGCGAACGCCAGTGGAAGCACCACTCGGAACCTTTGCGACGCCTTCGACGCCAGATTCGAGAACAACAACAGCTTCGACAGTCGGATTGCCACGGGAATCCAAGATCTGACGAGCCACAACAGACTTAATAGCAGACTTTGCCATATTTTTGCCTTTTGGTTTTTGGTTAGAGTGTAAAATCTTTTGTGCTCAAAATATAAAAAAAATCCCCTCATTGGATTCACAATCAATCCACCGAAGGGATTTTTAGCCCAAAATTTTTAACGAATACGCTTGTTGCGATATTCTTTGGGAGTGCAACCCGTGAATTCTTTGAAGGCATGGGCGAACTTGCTCGAATTCGTGTATCCGACTTTGGCGGCCACATTCGAAACACTCGCATTTTCTTCGGCCAAAAGCTGCACGGCAATTTTCATACGATAGGTTTTGAGATACGAATAGATGGTCGTTCCGTACGAAAGCTTGAAATATTTTTTCATTTGCGTGGAACTCATCTCGGTGCGTTTTGCCAGGTCGTCAAGAGTGTAATGTTCGTCCACATTCTCCCGAAGGAATTCCCGGAGGAAAGCCATTTTCTTTTGATAAACGTTGGGAATCAGTAGCGAATTTTCGTAATGCTGCTCGGAATCCAGACGGCTGAGAAAAAGGATGAGTTCGAGAGTCTTGATTTTGAAGTAAGGAAAGCGGATGTTTTTAGGCAAGTGGTAAAGTTCCGAAAACACATGGGACGTATGATCGTCTGCGCGAAGGGCGAAAGGAAGCCTCAGTGACTTTGTTTTTTGAATCAAAGACCCCAGATGCACCCCGATCATTTCGAACATTTTAGTCAGCTCCACGCTCAAGTTCGAAGTCGAAATCACCACCGCGATTCCATGGTAGCAGTGAAGGGGAAAATGAAATTCCCGATCTTCCGGAAAATGTTCTAAAAGCATCAAACCGTTTTCTTCAAAAATCCCTGAATCCGATTCGGACGACCGCTCCCATTCCGCATTCCCGTTATGGCAATGTAGAACCATCAGATGCTCCCCGACGTTTTTAAATCGGGCAGATATATGGCTCAAATGCAGATTGCTGTAAACAAACTGAAGACCCGGCAGAACGTTGTAAACAAGCAGATGCCCGGAGCCCGATTCATTTTGCAAAAGATAGTGAGAAAACCGGTCCGAGCTTTGGATCAACACCATGTTTTTATCGGGAATGGGAGAAATCATTTATAAATCCTGCCATCGATCAAAATTTAGACTAATCTAAATAATTTAGCCTTATCTAAATTTAACAAGATTTTCTTTTTTTGACAAATTGATTCATTCCTTTTTCAATTCATTGACAAATTGGATGTTGTAAATTTTTTCCATTTGAAGGACGTCTAAAACCGCTGCGACTTTTTCATACGGCGTTTTCTTATCGATTTTCAGCGCAACAGGCGCTTTTTTATTTTGAACGGAAGCACTCTTTGTACGCAATCCTTCAACAGTCGCCAATTCCCCATTCACAGCCATTTGCGATTCGGAAAGTTCAATAAAAAAACCTTCCGAAACTTCTTGTTTGACTTCGCTCGTGGTTTCTGGCAAAAGCAATTTCAAAACGGACTTGTCTTGCTTAAAAACCGATGTCACTAAAAAGAAAACGAGAAGCAGAAAGACGCAGTCAATCAGAGGCGTCATATCCAATGTTATGCGACGCTTTTTTCTAGACATGGGAAGAACCTTCCGAATTACCATCCCGTTCCTGCAAAATTTTTCCAAGGCGGAGCAGCACCTGATTTTCGACTTCGTCCTGTTCCCGTTCCATACGCGCATTCAAATAGTTGAATGCGAGAACATGAGGGATGGCGACGACAAGTCCAAGGACCGTGGTGACAAGGGCAAATTTAATGCCCGTTGGAAACGCAGAAGCATCATCTAGGCCTAATGCCGCAATGACGGAAAACGCGTTGAAAATACCGATGACCGTTCCAAGAAGGCCAAGCATCGGTGAAATCGATGCGATGTTTTCAACAGTCGTAAGCCCTTTTGTCAAAGGAGAAAAGGCGAGTTCGATTTCGGTGCGGATGCTTTCCGTGATGATGTGATGATCCGTATTGCAAGTGATTACACGGTGAATGACTTTGTCCGTAAGCCTTGGCTGAACCGTTTTATTAAAAACGATCAGCGAAATGACTTTCCAAATAATAATCGCATAACCGACAAAATTCATTGCGATAAGAATATATCCGATGACACCACCTTGTTTTACAAAATCAAACATGTAATTCACTAGGATCTCCCTGGATTGAGCTTATATTGGATTGGAATTTCTATTCGCCAACTCTTTTTATTGAGAACTCCGGGAATCGGCAAAAAACGACCCAAGTTTTCTACCGCATCGAGAGCACTTTTGTCTAGCGCAGAATAGCGGCTAGACTTGGAAATTTCCACGGCGTCAATTCGACCATCCTCTTGAATGGTGAACCGCAACCGGACAGTTCCTTCTTGTTTTAAACGGCGAGCTGTAGATGGATAACTTTTCCTTTTTTCTAGCTGTTTTTTTAGCGATCCGAGATAGGCTTTCACCACCTTTTGAATGGAATCCTTAGACGGTTTAGGATCTTCGTTAACAACAGGCAAAGTTTGAGGCGTTTCGATCATAGGCTCTGCGGCGGCAACCGGAGCCGATTCTAAAGTCTGTTCCGGCTCAGGCTCTTTTTCTTTGATTGGAGTTTCGACAACTTTCGGAATAACCTTTGCGCGAACCACTTTTTTTACAACTCTTGGAGGCTCGGGCGGAGGAATCAAAACGACCCGTTCCGCATGGAGCACGGGAGAATCCGACGGGGTAACGGCGACTTTTTTGAGTTCGAATAAAGGGTTCAAAAAGAGAGCTAAATGCACGAAGAAAGCCACCACAAGGCCTATGCAAAACGCCTTGTTAAAGGACAATGCGGAATAGATGTTTTCTCGTGTCATTTTGCCCAATGTTAAAAAACGCCTGTTTCAGCTTCCACTCTAAACAGCAGGGTACTGCTCCATTCAGCCCGACCATTCTTTTATAAATTTGCGCCCATGCAAAATCTTGGTTACAGCCTTCTCATTGTTCTTGCCGCCTTTATTTGGGGCTCCACTTTTGTCGCCCAAGTCGAAGGGAATGATGCAGGGCCTTTCGTATTCGTCTGCTTTCGAAACTTTATTGCAACCATTGGACTATTCGTTTTGGTAAAAATTTTGGACGCCATGAAAAAAAGTCCTCGACGTCCAAAATCCAGAGCGGAAAATCTTCGTCTGTGGAAAGCGGGCATCGCTTGCGGAATCGCGCTTTTCTTTGCCATGAATTTGCAACAGTCCGGAATCTATTTGGGAACTTCCGCTGGGAAATCCGGATTTCTCACGACCTGCTACATTATCTTTGTTCCGATCCTCGGCGTATTTCTTGGAAAAAAGAGTTCGTTAAAACTGTGGATCTGCGTTGCCACCACCGTTATCGGACTTTATTTTCTCTGCATCAAAGAAGACTTTTCTTTGCAGATTGCCGATGGGATTTCGCTGCTTTGCGCTCTAGGTTTTGCAGTTCAAATCCAGTTGGTCGATAAATATGGCGTTCACGTGGATAACGTGCGACTTTCTGCGATTCAATTTTTGGTTGTCGCCGTTCTTTCGATTGTTCCTGCGTTTTTGATCGACATGAAAGCTTCTTCGTCCGAAATTGTCAAAGCAATTCTCGTGTACAGCCGGCCAGAGCCTTGGATTCCGCTGTTGTATGCGTCAATCCTTTCGAGCGGTGTGGCATTCACCCTTCAAATTATCGCTCAAAATAAAATCAAGCCCACGGTCGCTTCGCTGCTTATGAGCCTAGAATCTGTGTTCGCTGTCATTTCTGGATGGATTGTCCTTGGGGAACGTTTGACGTTTCAAGAAGCAATCGGGTGCATTCTCATGTTTGGCGCTGTAATTCTTGCCCAAATAAACCCACCCAAAAATGTTTAAGCTCTTTTTCGTTTGAATTTTTTCAAGGCGATAAGTCCACCGACAATCATCGATGCGCCCAAAACGATAGAAAGTAGAGCATTACGCGTAAAACCCACCACGACATAGCATATAAAGCTCACGCCAGCCACAGATAGGGCATAGGGAAGTTGCGTTTTCACGTGATTCACATGTTTACATTGTGCACCGGCACTCGCCATAATCGTCGTATCGGAAATCGGTGAAATGTGGTCACCGCATACAGAACCCGCCATACAAGCCGAAATGGAAATCACCATTAAATTGTAATCCACCGACGAGAACGCTGCGACAACAATTGGAATTAAAATTCCAAAAGTTCCCCACGACGTTCCTGTGGCAAAAGCAAGCCCTATTCCAATTAGGAATATAACCGCAGGCATCAGGTTCATCAAATCCGGAGCACTTTCCGTAATCAAACCGGCGACAAAATCCTTCGCTCCAAGCGTATCCGTAACACCTTTTAAACTCCAAGCGAGCACTAAAATCAAAATCGCAGGAACCATCGCCTTGAATCCTTCCGGCAAACACTCCAGGCAAACCCGCAACTTCAGAACGCGCCGTTCCAAATACCAAAGGATTGTCGTTGCAAATGCCAAAACGCTTCCATACACAAGGCCTGCAGCCGCATTACTTCCGCTAAACGCTTCTACAAAACCTTTATGCTCTGCACCGCTCGAAAAGAATCCTCCCGTGTAAATTAAGCCTACCATGCAAAAGACGATTAGCGAAACGATGGGGAAAATAAGATCCAAAACGGTTCCTCGTGTTTCCCGTTTTGTCAATTCCCTTGATTTACTTTCTACGATTGCCGCAACCATTTCAAAACCTTTCATCGGTCCGAAATCTACTTTCGACACCACTAGCGCAACAAGCGCAAACAACGTCAACAAGGCATAAAAATTGAAAGGGATGGCTTTCAAAAAAAGTCCAAGGCCATCTTCTCCTTCCACAAAACCCGTCACCGCAGCCGCCCATGAGCTAATCGGAGCAATAATGCAAACCGGCGCCGCCGTCGCATCGATCAGATATGCGAGTTTTTCATGGCTCACCTTAAACTTATCCGTTACCGGGCGCATCACACTGCCTACGGTCAAGCAATTAAAATAATCGTCCACAAAAATCAAAATGCCGAGGATGATCGTCGCCAGTTGAGCTCCAACCTTGGACTTAATGTGGATTTTTGCCCATTCGCCAAAAGCAGCAGCTCCGCCAGATTTATTCATCAACGCAACCATCGACCCCATGATGATGAGAAAGAACAAAATTCCCACATTCCAAGGGTCCGAAACCTGTTTGATCATGCCATCCTTAAAGACCGCATCCAAAAACTTTGGGAAACTTCCTTGGCTAATAAAGAGACCTCCCATCAAAACACCAAAAAAGAGGGAGGAATAAGCTTCCTTGGTAATGAGGGCAAGTACAATTGCAACGACGGACGGTACTAACGCCCAAAATGAGCCTTGCTCAAAAATCCAAGATTCTGCCATTTGCAGTTCCATAAAGATTCTCTTCTAAGTAAAAGACACCTGTTCTAATTATAACAAGTTATCATGGCTTCCGATAACTTGTTCTATATTTTTTCTATTAGACAAGCTGTTTCTGCGAACTTAAATTGCGGTCCGAACGAGCATTTCACAACCTCGTCAAAGGCTAAAGCGGAATGGAAAATCTTATTTTGAATCGCGCAGAATGTCTCCGAATTTTAAATGGCGACGACGATATTCTAGAATCATTGCTTCCTGAAGCGTACAAATTAAGGACCCGTTACAAAGGAAACCGCGTGAGCATTCAATTGCTCACCAACGTCCGCAGCGGAAACTGCACTCAAAACTGCGCCTATTGCGCTCAATCTAAAGATTCCCAGGCGCCCATCGAAAAGTACCGCGAAATTTCCGACAAAACGCTTTACGGTCACAACGACATGGTCAAAGAATTCCACTTGGCAAGGCATTGCATCGGTCTCAGCGGCATTCGTTTTGCCGATAGCGACATCGAAAAGCTTGCGGCCCGCATCCGCAAAATGAAGGAAAAAGAAACGCAAATCTGCTGCTCCATCGGATTCTTAACCGAAAAGCAAGCCCTTCTGTTAAAAGATGCGGGACTTGACCGCATCAATCACAACTTGAACAGCAGCCGGAATTTTTACCCGAACATTTGCACAACCCATACATACCAAGAACGTATCGACAACCTGAAAATGCTCAAAGGATTGGGATTTGAAATTTGCTCCGGTGGAATTGTCGGGCTTGGAGAATCCGCGGAAGATGTGGTGGACATGCTTTTTGAACTCAAAGAGATCGGTCCCAATTCCATTCCCATCAATTTTTTGTTGCCGATTGAAGGAACGCGGCTCGCTCAAAAAGATATTTCGAAGCTCACTTCCGCATACTGCCTTAAAGTTTTGTGCCTCGCAAGAATTTTATTCCCCGAAGTGGACATCCGTTGTGCCGCAGGTCGAGAGGTTTACTTTAAAGGACACGAAAAAGAACTTTTCATGGTGGCCGATTCCATTTTCGCATCGGGATATTTGACCGAAAGCGGACAAGGTCTCGAAGAAACTTTCCGTCAAATCGAACAGGCTGGATTCACTTGGCGCATCGAAGGTTAGTGAATTAGAATCATATAAAAAAGCGTCCCTCCCGCTGTCGAAAGAATCATCTGCCGCGAAAAGAGATGAATCAATGCGGTAGCGGCGACGCTCAAAAGTTCCGGAACGCCGTGACTTCCATGAATCCATTCCACATCTTTTAAGCAGTACACCACGAGCATTCCAAAAACAGCTAACGGCAACACTTTACCCAAATATTTAATGTAAGACGGCGTCGGTTTTCCAGGTGCAAAAATCAAGAATGGAATCACCCGTGTCGAAAAAGTCGCAAGGGCAAGAATCAAAATCGTCACGATCCGTTCCGTTATGCTCATTTTACTTCTCCCAACGTTTACGCATCAAAGTCAGCAGTAAAAGAATGCAAAGCATCGATGGCAAAATAAAA
>JAGDBD010000008.1 GCA_017959225.1 Fibrobacter sp.
CGAAATCCTTTTTGGCTAAGGAGACTTTATGGGCGGCTTTTGCGGCGTTGTTTCGAAAGAAGATTGCGTATTTGATCTTTTTTACGGAACCGACTATCATTCACATTTAGGAACGCATCGTGGCGGTATGGCTGTTTTGGAGCCGGATGGAACCTTCCATCGCTCTATTCACAATATCCAGAACACGCCGTTCCGCAGCAAGTTTGAACATGACTTGTCTGCATTTGTGGGAAAGGTGGGAATCGGTGTGATTTCCGATACGGACCCGCAGCCGCTCGTAATGAGCTCGAAGCTCGGTACTTTTGCAGTCGTGACCGTGGGCCTGATTGCAAACATCGAAGATTTGAAAAAGGAACTTTTTAGTTCGAACTGTGTGCAGCTCCAGTATTCCACGACCAGTGGAATGGTCGGTCAAACCGAAATCATTTCGGCCCTGATCGCTACACGGGATTCTATTGTGGAAGGTTTGCAGTACGTGCACGAAAAGGTGAAGGGAAGTATTTCCGTCCTTTTGATCGAAAGCAACGGCACGTTCTATGCAAGCCGCGACAAGTGGGGAAGAACTCCGATCATCATCGGCAAAAAGGAAGGCTCGATGATCGCTCTCCAGGAAAGCTGCGCTTTGCATAACCTCGGTTATGAACATGTGCGCGATCTTGGACCGGGTGAAGTGGTAAAGATGACTTCCGATTCCATCACGACCCTTGTGCAGCCCCGTCGCAAAATGGCTATCTGCTCGTTCCTCTGGGTGTATTACGGTTACCCGGCTTCCAGTTACGAAGGCCGCAATGTGGAAATGACCCGTTACCGCTGCGGTTCGGCCCTGGCAAAGCGCACTCCAACAGAAGCGGACGCCGCCTGTGGAATTCCGGATTCCGGCACGTCTCATGCCCTCGGCTATGCCCATGAAGCAGGCATCAAGTTTGCACGTCCGTTTGTCAAGTACACGCCGACTTGGGCACGTTCCTTTATGCCGCAAGACCAGAAACAGCGTGAACATGTGGCATCCATGAAGCTGATTCCGATTCCGGGGCTCATTAAGGACCGTCGTCTCGTGTTCTGCGATGATTCCATTGTTCGCGGTACACAGCTCGGTAAACAGGCTCTCAAGCTTTATTCGTTAGGTTGTAAGGAAACGCATATGCGCATTGCCTGCCCGCCGCTCGTGTATCCTTGCAAATTCATCAACTTCTCCCGTTCCAAGAGCGTCTACGATTTGATTACGCGCCGTTACATTCGTGAAGTCGAAGGCGAAAATGCGGATCTTGACAAGTATACGGATCCGGATTCCGAAGCATACAAGGGAATGGTCGAATACATCCGTGAAAAGTTGCATTTGACATCCCTTGCGTTCCAGCGTATCGACGATTTGGTCCATGCGATCGGCCTTCCGGCGGATCAGCTTTGCACTTACTGCTGGACCGGTAAGGATTACGCGGAAACAGGCGACTGTTACCAGTGCCCGTGCGAAAGCGAAGACGCTTCCAAGAATTCGTAATATAGCGGATTTGTAAAATCAAAAAGGAACTTGCCATATGGCAAGTTCCTTCTGTTTTGGAGTTGAAAAAATCAGGTGTTTTTGATGCAGCGAACCGAAAGGGCGTCGGAACGGTAAATGCCTTCGATATCCATGGATTCTTCCGTAATGCTAAAACGGAACGCATTCGCTTTATTGCAATATTCGTCTTTGCTCCAGAAGCGAGCTCGGTCGCCGAAATGCCAGAAAGCTCCGTTGTTAAAACGATAGCCGGCAGGGAGAGCAAAGAATCCAAGGGAATCTTTACCAGGCTTATGCCAAATGCATGCGCTGCGGAGATCTTCGCATTTGAATTTTAATTGCGCTACCAGTTCTTCCCATTCTTTATTGCTTGGAATGTGCCAACCTTCCGGAGCGATGCCTTTGTAATTTTTTTCGCGGATGCGGTTCACCATTTGGAGGTCCGTAGTCAAGGATTCGTCTGCAAAGGAACTGGGAATGTCTAATGCAGAAGTCCAGGTGTAAAGCCTTCCATATTTTTGAACGTTCTCTTCGTTTCCGTTGGGAGCGAAGCTTCCTTCTGCATTAAAACGTAGATTTTCCGCCATCCAAATCTGCTTTCCGATTTTGACCGTCCGGTAAGTTTCTCCGTCGCGGCTGTCGATAAATGTTCCGTAGTTAAAGGCGTCTGCATTTTTGGCAAGGCAAACATCGTAGGGAATAGTGTTCTTTTGGGTGGGATCGTCTCGGTTTGCTGCTTTGCTGATTCGGGCGCCCATGCGGAAAGCTGCGATTGCAATAAGGACAATGGCTATAATTAAAAAGACGACGAAAGATGTAGGCATAAAGGCTCCCTCCGATGTTGGTGAATCCTCCTTTTTTCAATATAAAGGAAAATTACCTGTTGTGAAACAGGTAATTGAAAAAAATCAAAAATTGGGAATTTTTTACCGCAGAACCAGATATGCTGTATAGCCTACGTAGCAAATGAGGAAGAAAATTCCTTCACCGCGGGTAAAGAAGTATTTTCGGAAGCTAAAGGCCGCGCCTAGGGTGCAAAGGGCTGCAAAGATCATCACGGAGTAATCTTCCAGGCGAATGCCCTGAATAGAAATCGGATGTGCTGCCGATGCGACGCCTAAAATCAGCAGCGCATTGAAAACGTTGGAACCGATGACGTTTCCAAGGGCGAGTTCCGAATTGTTCTTTAAAGCGGCGACAACGGAAGTGATGAGTTCTGGAAGGGAAGTTCCCAAGGCGACGACCGTAATTGCAATCACCGCTTCACTTACTCCCCAAGCTCGGGCGAGATTTTCTGCCGAAGAAAGGAAAAGATTTCCTCCGCCGATGAGTCCTGCAAGGGATGCGACCGCAATCAAAAGAAGCAGGGGAACGGGCTTCCCCGCAAGTTTCGATTCCGCTTCGTCTTCTTCTTGGTTTCCGCGGTTCTTTAAACTTTTTGTGATGGTAAACGCCATGTACCCGACGAACAAAATCAGGAGCAGAATGCCTTCGATTCGGGAAAGACCGCTTTCTGCGGAACCCAAAATCAAGGAGTCGTTGGCAAGCAAAAACAGTAGCACCGCGGCAAATATTCCAAAAGGAATATCGCGTTTAACGATTTCCTTTTGAATCACAAAAGGCGTAATGGCAGCGGATACGCCCAAAATCAAAAAGATGTTGCAGATGTTTGAACCTACAATGTTCCCCACAGCGACGTCCCCGTGGCCAGTCAGCGAAGACGAGAGGGAAACAAAGAGCTCCGGAGCGGAAGTTCCCATGCCGACAATTGTAAGTCCAATAATAAAGCTTGAAATTTTTGCCTTTTTGGCGATGGCGACCGATGAGTCGACCAGAAATTCAGCTCCGAGAAGGAGTAATGCAAGACCGATGACTAAGAATAGATAGTCCATATGGTTTTCCTTGTTTTAAAGTGGCATAAAGTTATATAATTTTGCGATGATGAATTCTCCTCGTTATGTGTTTATGAAACTCCTGCCCAAGAATCTCGAATCGAGACTCTTCGGTAATCTGATCAATCTGAAGGTTCCCTTCCTTTCGAAGCTTGCCCGCAATCTTTTTGCCAAGGCTTACTCCCTGAATATGGAAGAATCTTCGAAACCGCTTTCGTCCTTTGCAAATATCGGCGAACTTTTCATCCGCACTTTGAAGGACGGTGCACGCCCTATTGCGGACTCCGAAGTCGTAAGCCCGGTGGACGGTAGGGAATCCCAGACGGGAAGTCTGGAAGGTTTGAATGCGGAAATGATCCAGGCGAAGGGTAAAACCTATTCGTTAGCAGAACTTCTTCGGGATCCGGAACTTGCCGAGCACTTTGCCGGTGGACGTTTCGCAACGATCTACCTTGCCCCGTTTAATTACCACCGCATCCATTCTCCGGTGTCGGGTAAGCTTCTTTCGGCTAGTTATTGCCCGGGAACTCTTTGGCCGGTGAACGCTTGGAGCGTGGAACGTGTCGAAGGTCTCTTCTGCATTAACGAACGCGTCACGACCCGCATTTCCGTAGACGGCGGCGGCGAACTTTTGCTTGTAAAGGTAGGCGCTACAAACGTTGGCCGCATCGTTGTCAATTACGCTCCCAACTGGATTACGAACGTGGGCAAGCTTCCCCGCAGCGCTCCCCGCATCGATTATGTGCCGAAGTCCGAATACCGCTTTGAACGCGGCGCGGAACTCGGTCGCTTCGAAATGGGAAGTACGGTCATTTTGATCGCGGACAAAGTCCTGTCGGAACGCTATCCGGATCTGTTCAAGGGAACTCTTGGACAGGCCGTGAAAATGGGTCAGAGCCTCGTATAATCGGCCCGTTACAGTCGAATGCAGTGGGAAAAGGAACATCCGGATATCATTCAGGTAACCGCAGATTTTGTGCGGTACTTTCAGGATACTCCGGACCCAATTGTTTCTGTCGCAAAAAAGGCGGATACGCTCGAAGCAAAAATCGCCTGGGTCCTTTTAGGTTCTTGCCTTTCGCAAGAAATTCCTTTGATGCTGCTGCAAAAAGTTTTGGACGCTCTGTTTCAAAAGTTTCCGGGTGAAAAACTTTGGACATTCCCGCTTCCCACCGAAGCCGCCATTTTAGAAACGGTCCGCTCTGCCAAAAAAACTTTCGATTGGCCCGTGGAAGAAAGCGTTCCTGGAATTTTTTGGAGCGTCGGAAATTTTGTCCGCCGTCGGACGCCGCTTGTCAGTTGGGCGTCTTCCACTGCGTACAAAGGAATCCTTCGAGACTTGGGTGAAATCTTTTTTATGGGAAAAGGGGCTTACCGCCCCAAGGCGATCTGGGCTACGTCAAGGCTTTTTTCGCCAGAGCCTCGGGGACTTGGAATTCCTCACGGTGTAAATCCTGGAGATTTGATTCCCGTGCCTTTTGCTTTTGAAGTGCGCAGCTGGATTGGCCTTGTGGGAATGGGAAAGGCTATCGGCTACGGGGATTTGGACGAAGCGCACAAACGAAAATTGAATCTTTCGATTTGCAAAACGCTTTCGCCAAAAGATCCGCGGATCGCTGCGCATTCTTTTCAATTTTTTGAAGAGCCGATGGGCGATGGCCTTTCGTTTTGCAAACGGCTAAGAGAACTTTTTGTACAAGAACATTATCGGTTAGGGGTGGAATGAAATTTCAAATTCTGAAATGGCTGGGCGTGTTACTTTGTATGCTATTCTTGAACGCATGCGAAGAGGAACAGACGCTTCTTTCGTTAGACCTGTATGGTTTTCACTACCGCGAATCGGCACCGGTATCTGTGCAAGTGTACGATTCAAATTCCGTGATGCAGCACGTTCCGCCGGCTTGGCACTTGCAACGTTACGCCATTTCGAATATGGCAGAAGTCAATTTCGCACCGACTCCGGGTGACACTCTTCATATCCGCATTCTTGAATTTTCTTCGGACATGGCGGCTTTAGCCTTTTACTTGAACAGCGGACTTGTGCAAGAAACCTTGCCGGTTGTGGAAGGGGAATCCCGAGAAATCGCAATGCGTTCGGGTAAGCGTCTTTTTGTGTTCCGGTATGGCATTTTACGGAACCATGAACGTGCGGAACTGGAACGTTATGTGCAGAGTTTTCCGGATTATCGTGCCGGGCTTCCACAGGAATTCTTAAGCCTTCCATTCCAGGATCGCATCACGTGGGCCACGTCTATTCAAATGCGAGATTTTTTGGGAATTCCTTCGGATTTTCCCATGTTGATTCAAGGGTATCAAGGTGACGGACTCCGTTGGAATGCGGCCCGCAGCTGGGGGTACGTTTCTCAGGATGAATGGCAAATTTGGATTGCCAATGCGCGGCGTCATGACCGTGAAGTCGGATTTTCCGCCGATACGGTCCTTTTTAACGCAGGAGCAGGGGAACGTGGAGCGGCTCTCCGACTGCAAGGGGGGAGAGTCGTCTGTGTTTGGGGGGCTCTCGATGCGGAATCGTTGCGGGAACGCTTTCAAAAAGTGGCACAAAATGTTTATGATTCTCCGGAATAACTATAATTAACGATATGGCACAAATAGATACACTTGCAGATACGATTCTTGAAAAGCTTCGCTTGGTTTCCCAAGCGGAAACGGTGATTGGAAAGCCTATCCAGGCGGGAGCAACGACTGTCATTCCGGTGAGCCGCGTTTCCATGGGCTTCGGCCTTGGCGGTCACAAAGAAAATGTGGCGGCTTCCGGCGGTGGAGTTTCCATTAATCCGGTGGCTTTTGTGGTGATTACGGGTGAAGACGTTCGCATTATGCCGATCGCTCGCGATAGCGACTTGGTTTCGAAAATTGCGGATCTCGTTCCGGATGTGGTTTCGGCGATCAAAGGCAAGACCTCTTCCGGTTCTGCTTCGAGTGCGAAATAATCATTCCGAAATTTCTATATTATCGGCGTCAAAAATTTAACCTAGGGTGCATATGCGCTTTTTGAATCTTGTTAAGAAATCTATCGTCCCCGTCATGATTTGCGCGACGTTCGGTTCCGCTCAGTTGATGAGTGGTAAAAATTTTGATGTGATCCAGGTCGGTAAGACTGGAATTTCCCAGGGCCATGTGGATAGCCTCACCGAAGCTCTTGCCAAGGCTCAGGCCCGTGGACGTCAGCTTCCGCCGGAAGCCATGCAGCAGGTCCGTTGGGCGGTCATCGACAACCTCGTGGGTCAGGAACTGATCAAGCTCGAAGCCAAGGCTCTTGCCATCAAGGTTCCGAAGAACCGCATCGACAGTGTCGCAAAGCTTTTCAAGGCTCAATATCCGAGCATCGATGTGTTCAACAAGGAACTCAAGAAGAGCGGTATCACGGAAGCCCAGTTCAATCAGCGCATTGAACAGCAGCTCCAGAGCGACATCATTCTCGAAAAGAAGGTTCCGTATCCGGCAGATCCCACCGACAAGCAGATTTCCGCGTACTGGGAACTCAACAAGTCCAAGGTTCCTCTGAACGATACCATCAGCGGTGCCCGCATTCTTTTGAAGAGCAAGAAGGGTGAATCCCAGAAGGCCATCGAAGACAAGAAGGAACTCCTCAAGGGTCTCGCAGCCCAGGTCCGTCTTGGCAAGGCAAGCTTCGCCACTCTCGCAGCCCAGTACAGCGATGACGAAGAAGCCCGCAAAACGGGCGGTGTCATGAACAAGTTTGTCGCTAAGAGCAAGGGTGCAGACTTTGCAAAGGCCATTAGCAAGCTTACTGTCGGCGACATTTCCGATGTGTTCTCCACGAGCGAAGGTCTCCAGATCTTTATGCTTACCGAAAAGAACGACGGTAAGTTCGAAAACTACAAGGTCCAGATCGATTACATTCTCCGCGTCCAGGCAGAGCAGGATCGTCAGCTCAAGATCAAGCAGTATTTGGACGAACTGGCTAAAAAGTACACCGTTAAGTACTTGAACAAGGATTACACTCCGGCGAGTGCTATCGGAGGCGCCAAGTAATGGCAGCGACTTCGCATACAGGGCTTACCGAACTCCGCGTGAGAATCGATAAGCTTCGGGGGTATCTTTGACCTCGAGTCTAAAGAAGTAGAACTCTCGGTACTCGAAAAGGAATCCGGCGACCCGGATCTTTGGAATAATCAGGACAAGGCTCAGGCCTTGCTCAAAAAAATTACGTCCCTTAAAAAAACGATTTCCGGTTGGCAGGAACTTTCTTCTTCTTGCGATGACCTTTCGGAACTTTACGAAATGGCCAAGTCCGAACCGGATTCGCAGGAACTCTTCGATACGGTTGAAGAAGATTACAAGGCTCTTTTAAAGCGTGTCGATGAAATGGAATTCCGCCGGATGCTTTCCGGCCCGGATGATGCCTGCGCCGCTGTCATGACCCTTCACCCGGGTGCAGGCGGTACGGAAGCCCACGACTGGGCCAGTATGCTGCTCCGCATGTACAAGCGTTTTTTGGAACGCGAAGGCATGGATTTTAAGGTGATCGATGTGCAAGAAGGTGAAGAAGCGGGCATCGGCAGTGCGACGATCGAAATCAAGGACGAATACGCTTACGGACTTTTGCGCTCAGAAATCGGCGTGCACCGTCTGGTTCGCATCAGCCCCTTCGACGCTAATGCCCGTCGCCATACGAGCTTCTGCGCCGTTTACCTTTATCCGGAACACGACGAAGTCGAATTCGAAATCAACCCGGCCGATATCCGCGTGGATGTTTACCGTTCTTCGGGCGCTGGCGGTCAGTACATCAACAAGACCGATTCCGCTGTCCGTATGACTCACATTCCTACAGGGATTGTCGCCAGCTGCCAAACAGAACGTTCACAGATTCAGAACCGCGCAACGGCTTTGAAAATGCTCACGACGATGGTCGCCGAACATTACCGCCAGGAAGAAGAAGCAAAGCGCGATGCGCGCCTTGCCGAAAAGAAAAAGGTGGAATGGGGCTCCCAGATTCGAAGCTACGTTCTGCAGCCGTACCAGCTGGTGAAGGATTTGCGTACAAACGAAGAAACGTCCGACACAACGGGTGTTCTCGATGGAAAGATCAAACCGTTCATCAACGCGTATCTGTTGAGCCAGGCTCAGCCAGAAGCCGAGCAGAAGTAAATTTCCAAAACAAAAAAGACTCGCTTGCGGCGAGTCTTTTTTGCTTTAAAGTTTTAAGCGATATTTTGCATCTCTTTCAAGTAGCGGGAAAGAGCGTCTTGCCATGTAGGGAGAGGCTTAAAACCGTTTGCGACAAGCTTCGATTTGTCGAGTCGGCTGTTGAACGGACGGGCTGCTTTCGAAAGTCCATATTCCGCAGTCGTCACCGGGATGACATTCGTTTTGAGACCGGCCTGCTTGTAAATTTCTTTGGTGAAATCGTACCAGCTAATGTATCCGCCTTCGTTCGTCGCATGGTAATAGCCGTATTTTTCGGTTTCGATCATGTCCACGAGCAAGCGGGAAAGGTCGTATGTGTAAGTCGGTGTTCCCACCTGGTCGTTTACCACGCGAACCGTATCGTGGGTCTTTCCCACGTTCAACATGGTTTTAATAAAGTTCTTACCGTTCAGACCGAAAACCCATGCGATTCGGACAATAAAATACTTTTCGAGATTTTCGCTGACGGCGAGTTCGCCTTCGAGCTTTGTTTGTCCGTAAACGTTCAGCGGGTTGTAATCTTTGCAGTCCGGTTCCCAGGGCTTTGTACCCTGTCCGTCAAAGACGTAGTCCGTGCTGATGTAAACCATTTTACAGTTCAACTTCTTGCAAGCGAGGGCGATGTTCTTTGTTCCGCCGGCGTTGATTGCACGGACTTTCGCCTGCTTGTCTTCGTCTTCGGCAAGGTCCACCGCTGTCCAAGCTGCACAGTGCACGACGACGTCCGGCTGAACTTTGTTAAGTGTTGCTTCGACGGCTTCTGGGTTTGTAATGTCCATGGAACGGTATGGAGCTTTTGTCACTGCAGAAGAATCTTGTATTCCGCTGTATGCCGGAGCGATGTCGCTACCGATGCCTTCATAACCTCTTTTGGCGAGCTCATTCATCACGTCGTGGCCGAGCTGTCCTGCCACCCCTGTTACAAATATTTTCATGCCCATGAATATAAAAAAAGCCCCGCTTGCGCGGAGCTTTTTTGGGAAGATTGCTGTTAAAATTACGATTAAGTAATATCTTCGCCACGAAGCATAATGACCTTACCGGTGCGGATATATTCCACCACTTCGAACTTGTCGAGAAGGTGCTTCATCGCATCGATCTTGTCCGTATTTCCTGTGATCTGGATGATCATCGAAGTATCGGTCATATCGATGGTAACCGCCTTGAAATGGTCGCAGAGCTGGAGAATTTCCGTTCTCTGTTCCGGCTTGCATCTGACCTTGATCAGTGCAAGTTCCTTTTCGACGGTATTGGATCCGGTGTGGTCCTTCGCCTGGATCACGTCCACGAGCTTTTCCAGCTGCTTAATGATCTGGACGAGAATTTCTGGATTACCGTGGGCCACGATGTTCATGCGGCTAAAGTCCGGATTGAGCGTCGGGGACACAACGAGGGAATCGAGGTTGTAGCCGCGGCGGGAGAACACGAGCGCAATGCGCACGAGAACGCCTGGGCGGTTTGCAACGAGAAGGCTCAAGCAGTGAGCCGAAGTATTTCTATCAAAAGTGGCCATGGATTAGGTGCTCCCTGTCGGCTTTTCCAGCTGACCTTTGGGCGGTTCCGTCATCATAGCGGTGAGCGGAGCGCCCGCCGGAATCATCGGGAACACGTTATCTTCTTCTTCGCATTCGCAGTGGATGAGCACTGGGCCTTCATTGTAATCGAGGGCCTTTTGAATGACACGTTCGGCATCGGCAGAACGCTTGATGCGGAATGCCTTGATGTCGTAAGCTTCGGCGAGCTTCACAAAGTCCGGGTTGCCTTCCATGCTCACGGAAGAATAACGCTTGCCGTAGAACATGTCTTGCCACTGACGGACCATGCCGAGGTACTTGTTGTCCATCACGAAGATCTTGATCGGAAGCTTGTGAATGGCAGCGGTGGAAAGTTCGAATTCCGTCATTTGGAATCCGCCATCGCCGGCGAAGCAGCAGATCGGCCATTTCAATTCGGAACTGATACCGATGGCAGCGCCAATCGCAGACGGGAAGCCAAAGCCCATCGTGCCTGCACCGCCGCTCGAAATGAACTGACGCGGATAATCGGCCTTGAAGAACTGGGCGACCCACATCTGGTGCTGGCCCACGTCCGTTGTAACGATAGCCTTGCCCTTGGTGAGTTCGTAAACGGTAGAAATGATGTGCTGCATACGGAGACCGCCCTGCTTCGGGTAGGTCAACGGATAGCGCTTCTTGTAAGTCTGGCAGGTTTTTACCCAGTCATCAGTATCGAGACGGGAAACGAGCGGAAGGAGCTGTTCCAGAACGAGCTTTGCGTCACCGCAGAGGAAAGCGTCCGGCTGCAAAATTTTGCCTTCTTCCGCCGGGTCGATATCCACATGGATAATCGTTGCGCCCTTGCAGAATTCTTCGATTTTACCGACAATGCGGTCGTCCCAGCGGGAACCGATGCTCATGATCAAGTCGCATTCGAGAACGGCCTTGTGCGCATAGGCAGTTCCGTGCATGCCGAGCATGCCAAGGGAAAGCGGGTGCGTTTCCGGGAATGCGCCAAGACCGAGAAGGGTTTCGACGACCGGAGCGTTCAGCTTTTCGGCGAGTTCCTTCACCTGACGGGAAGCGTTGGAAATAATGGCGCCGTGACCCACGAGAAGAAGAGGCTTTGTGGCTTTCTTCAAAAGGGCTGCGGCCTTTTCCACGGCGGCAGGGTCAGCGTAAGTCGGGATCTTGTAACCCGGAAGATCGATTTCGTCGCTGAAAGAAGCGGTGCAGTTGCCTGCGGTCACGTCTTTCGGAAGGTCGATCAGCACGGGACCTGGACGGCCCGAACGTGCAATGTGGAATGCTTCCTTTACAATACGCGGAAGGTCGTTGGGATTCTTGACGAGGAAGGAGTGCTTGACGGCTGCAAAAGTCATGCCGCTGGTATCGCATTCCTGGAAAGCGTCTTTACCGAGGTTCGGAGTGGTCGTCTGGGCGGCGAGCACGACGATGGGCGAAGAATCCATCAATGCGGTATAAATACCTGTAAACGTATTGGTGGCGCCCGGACCGCTGGTCACGAGTACAACGCCGACTTTTCCCGTTGCGCGCGCATAGCCGTCAGCCATGTGGGTTGCGCCTTGTTCGTGACGGGAAAGCACCATCTTGATATTGGAATCGAGGAGTGCGTCAAAAAGAGGAATGGCGGATCCGCCTGGATAACCGAAGATTGTGTCAACGCCTTCGCGCTTCAGACAATCGAGAATTACCTGGGCTCCGCTTAATGCGTGATTTGTCATAAGGGTTCTCAATAGATTAGAATCGTTTTTCTGCAAAAAATATAGCATATATTCGCTTATTGTGAAATACTTTTGCTAAAAAATGTGGAATTTTTAAAACATTTTTTGAAAGTTACCCGAAGTTTGTGAACTTTTACTTTTATTTTGCGATTTTTGAAATGAAAATTTTTGGAGAATTTTGAAAATGTGTGTTTTTTATGCGAAGTTGTGCTGTTTTGTGTGCTTTTGATTTTAAAATCGTGTGCTTTTATGACGAAGTTTTAAAAATGGACGTTTTTTGTAATTTTTGCAAAAATTGATTTTGCCGGTGGATAAATGGCCTTTTGAAACGTCTATAAGGAGAAAATGCGAAAATAGGAGGCTTTTGTGATCGTTTGCGATAAAAGTAAACTGCCCCGGGAACGTTTGCAATTAGAAGGGGCGGAATCCCTTTCGACTGCAGAACTCCTGGCGTTGATTTTAGGCAGGGGAACTTCCGAAAAAGATGTCTTTACGCTGTCGGATGAGCTTGCAAAATTCCTTTCGGGGCTTGCTCGCCGGCCAAGTTTACAGGAACTTTGCCGGATCGGAGGGCTTGGAACAGCCAAAGCGTCTCAAATACTTGCCTGTTTGGAGCTTTCCTGTCGTTTTTTTATCGGTTCGCAGATGGAAAACGTGTCTTCGCCAAGCGCTCTTGTTCCACACTTAGCCTTTCTCAAGTTTAAACGGCAGGAATGTTTTGTAGTGGTATCCCTCAGCAGCTGTAATGGCATTCTTGGAATCCACGTGGTAACTGAGGGCCTAGCCGACCGTACCCAGGTCCATGCGCGCGAAGTTTTTACCGAAGCGATCCGGGACAGGGCGAGCGGCGTTATTTTGGCACATAATCATCCGTCGGGATCTTTGGAATCTAGCGAAGAGGACAAGCGGGTGACACGTTTTTTGTCGCAAGCGGGGAAGTTGCTTGAAATTCCGGTATTAGACCATTTGATTCTTTCGTTTCGGGGCTATACAAGCCTTCGTCGGGAGTTTCCGGAACTATTTGCGACGTGACGATTCGGTGGAAAAATTGTAATGTAAAAATGCGGTAACGAAGTTGCGCTGAAACAAATTGATAAAGACAAAAAAAGTTTTTCTAACTATCTTTCAAATAGGTGTATACCCGTCGCAGTTGGCGGGTTTGGATTGGTTTATAAGAAGGAGAACCAATGAAAAACTGCATGAAGTGTTTGGCCCTTCTTGGTTTATCGGCTTCGCTCGCTTTTGCGCACGAAACCTTTAACAAGAGCGGACAACTCGGTTTTGACAAGACTTATTCAGCACAGTCGATGAAGCACGGTCAGCTGGGCATCACCGTTTTGGGCGATGTTTCCAACGACAAGGGCTTCTACGAAGATCCTGCGTTCTATTCGAATACGGGTCGTAACAAGGTGGCTGAATATTACGGCGCAAGTGGTTACGTCGGCATGTCTTTCGGCATGTTCGAAATCTTGGACGTTGCCGTGATGCTTCCGCTTTACTATGACCACGTTGGTTTCGACAAGTATACCGATGAAAATGGTAATGAAACCTCTGCTGGTGATGCAGCAAACCAGGGCTACCTCGGAAACCTCCGCGCAAGCTTGAAGTTCCGCGCTCCGCTTCCGGAAGATCAACTCTTTGACATCGCATTGGTTCTTGGCATGGACTTCCCGACGACGGACGTGAACAAGCGCGGTCTCTGGATCCGTGAACCGGACTATATCAATAAAGACAAGGGAATCGGTTACTCTTACGGTAACAAGAACTCGATCCTCCGCATGACCGCTGCAGTCACAATGGACATGCGTAAAATCGATGCCGCCCCGGTTCTTCTCCATTTGAACGGTGGCTACCGCTTCACTTTGAGCAACAAGGAATTCCCGGGCTTCTACTCGGTAGCTGCGGGCCTTGAAGTCTATCCGCTCCCGGTTGTTTCCCTCTTCGGTGAATATTACATGGATATCCCCGATGGCGACTATGCGGCTATCAAGGATATGTCGATGAACGAAGCTTCTGTTGGCCTCGTGTTCCACATCGGCTCCCATCTTGATATTCAGGTCGGCGGTCATTTCGCCGTTTCCAAGAATTACTCTGCCTACCCGATTTCCGGTGGCTTCTCTCATGACGGAACCCACACGACCAGCGCAGGTACGCAGGAAGCTGTGTGGTCTAGCAAGGTCCGTACGACTCATAGCGCTTACGGCTTCGGCGGCATCACCTGGTCTGGCTTCTTGATCGATCCGGACCGCGATAACGACGGCGTTCCTGATGATAACGATAAGTGCCCGGATGAACGCGGCGACAAGCGCAACGACGGTTGCCCGTGGCCGAATCCGGACTTGGATGAAGACGGTGTTTGCGACGCATGGGTTGCAGAAAAGGGTCTCCATTCCGAATTTGCTGAAATCTGCGAAGGCATTGACCAGTGCCCGAACGAACAGGGCGCAGGCTCTGACGGTTGCCCGCTCGACAATCCGGATCCGGATGGTGACGGCGTTTGCGATGCTTGGGTTTCTCAGAAGAATATGCTCGACAAGTTCTCTAGCGTTTGCTCTGGTATCGATGAATGCCCGGCTCAGCCTGGTGCAGCTAACTTCAACGGTTGCCCGACTAAACAGCCGGACCCGGATAACGATACGCTCTGCTCTCCGTGGGTGACTGACGAAGGTCTCCTCGCTGAATTCGCTAACGTCTGTAAGGGTTACGATATGTGCCCGGGCGAAGCTGGTCCAGTGGCTAACAAGGGTTGCCCGTGGCCGGATCCGGATGTGGACGGCGACGGTCTCTGCGATGCATGGGTTACCGAAAAGCAGCTCGGCTACTTCTTCGAAAATCCGACCGATCCGAACGTGAAGCAGTGCAAGGGCGTGGATAAGTGCCCGGCAGAATATGGCCCGATTGAAAATGAAGGTTGCCCGCTTGGCAATCCGGACTCCGACCAGGATAGCGTCTGCGATGCTTGGGTCTCGGAACGCGGTATGCTCGATGATTACAAGAGTGTTTGCTCTGGCGTGGACAAGTGCCCGAACGAAGCTGGTCCGATTGCAACGGATGGCTGCCCGACGGAAGATCCGGACGTGGACCATGACGGCGTTTGCGACGCATGGGTTACCCAGAAGGGTATGCTCGAAGTGTTCGCTGCTCAGTGCACCGGCCTCGACAAGTGCCCGTACGATTCTGGCTCTGTGAAGAACAACGGTTGCCCGCTGGATAATCCGGACTCGGATAACGACGGTGTTTGCGACGCATGGGTTACCCAGAAGGGTATGCTCGAAGCCTTCGCCGAACAGTGCACCGGTCTCGACAAGTGCCCGTTTGATTCTGGTTCTGTGAACAACAGCGGTTGCCCGCTTGACAATCCGGACTCGGATAACGATGGCGTTTGCGATCCGTGGGTCACTCAGAAGGGTATGCTCGATATGTTCGCCGGTCAGTGCTCTGGCCTCGACAAGTGCCCGTACGAAGCCGGTACTCCGGATGCGGACGGCTGCTTGGTGGAAGACATTAAACTCGAAGTGTACTTCGCAAGTGGTAAGGCTAAGCTCACGGCTAACTCGAAGAGAACTCTCCGTGAACTCGCCAAGAACTTGAATGCCAAGGAACGCAAGACGGAACGTTATCAGATCCTCGGTTACACCGATGACCGCGGTAACGACCAGTCTAACCTCAAGCTTTCTCAGAAGCGTGCGGATGCGGTTGTCACCGAACTCGTGAAGAACGGCGTGGATAAGAGCCGTCTCGAAGCGGTCGGTATGGGCGAAGCGGATCCGATTGCGGACAACAGCACTGCTGAAGGCCGCGAACTGAACCGCCGCATCATGATGAAGCGCATTCAGTAATCGAGTCTTACAAGACTGAAAAAAAATCCTCGGCGAATCCGCCGGGGATTTTTTATTTTACAGGCATGGAAACCTATATCTTTCAGCACGTTGATTTTGAAGGCCCGGGCGAAATACTTCCTTATTTGGAATCCAAAGGGCACCGCGTTCATGTTGTGAAACTTTTTGACGGGGAGCCTGTGCCGAATTCGACTCTTGTGGATTTCGCCGTTTTCATGGGCGGCCCGATGAGCGTTCTGGATGAAGACAAATATCCTTACATGGCAGATGAAAAACAGCTTTGCCGTGAACTTTTTGCTGCTGAAAAACCGGTGCTTGGCATTTGCTTAGGAGCGCAGATTTTAGCAAACGCATTCTTTGCTCCGATTCACAAAAATCCCGAAAAGGAAATCGGATTTTTTCCAGTAACGTTTGAAAATGGATTTTCCGTAAATGCATTCCATTGGCACGGAGAATCTTTTGAGGTCCCGGAATTTGCCATGCCCCTTGCGTATAGCGAAGCCTGCCAAAATCAAGGATTTAAAATTGGACGCGCAGTAGGCTTGCAGTTCCATTTGGAAACGAATGAAGCTACGCTCAAAAGCCTTTTACAGAACTGTGCAGAAGAACATGCTACGGCACTTGCCGCTGGCGAAAAATACGTGCAGTCCAAGGAGCAGATTTTGGAAATAGCTAAAACCGCAATCCCCGAAGCGAATAGGGCTTTGCATGAATTCTTGGATGCGATCCTTTTTAACGGATGACATTTGCAAGCGCTTGTACCGCCTGCGCCATTTGCGACTTTTCTACTGACGAATAGTTAATGATGAATTTGTGGGCGGAGGGTTCCGCTTCAAAGTAATATTCGGAAAGGGCGCGGATGTGTACGCCTTTGGCCTTTGCACGTCTACAAAATTCTTCATCGGAAAGGGCCGTGTTGACGCCCAGAATAAAATGCAAACCGGCATCTTCTTCGTAAACGGTTGCGATTTTGGAAAGCTTGCTTTTGCGAATTTCAATCAGCAAAGTGTCGCGCTTTGCCCTGTAAAGATTTCGCATGCGGTTAATGTGGGTTTCGTAAAAACCGCCTTCCATAAAGCGTGCCATGGCGTATTGGTCCAGGTTTGAAACCGTACAGGAGTAAAATGAAAATTCATCGTGGAATTTTTGAGCGAGGACTTTGGGAAGGACCATGTAACTTAAGCGGATCGTTGAAGTCATGGTTTTAGAAAAGGTATTCAGGTAGATGACTTTTTCAAGAACGTCGATATTCTGCAGAGAGGGAATCGGACGCCCGACCATGCGAAATTCACTGTCGTAATCGTCTTCGATAATGTAACGGTCGTTAGAGGCTGCGGCCCAGCTGAGCAAGCGGTAACGCTCTGCAACGGGCATGACTTTGCCGGTTGGAAAATGATGGGAAGGGGAAAGGTGCACCACTTGCGCTTGGGATTTTTCGATGGCAGAAACGAAATCTTCCGATTCTACAGGAATAAAGCAGAAGTCCACATTGTACTTGCTGTAAAGTTTTGAAATTTTATTGTAGCCGGGATCTTCTACGGCGTAGCATTTGTCAAGCCCTAGCAGTTGCAAAAGAAGCCCGTAAAGATAATCTGTCCCTGCTCCGATAACGATTTGCGAAGCTTCCACGCGGATGCCTCTAAATTCTTCAAGCATGTGCGCTATGGCTTTTCGAAGTTCCAAAATGCCTTCGCTGGGGGAAACCTGCAAAAGTTCGCGTTGACGTTCACAAAGGACTTCCCGTGTAATCTTTGCCCAAGTTGTAAAAGGAAAACTTTCGAGATCCGCAGCGTTGCTTGCAAAATCGCAAATGTACTGGGATTTGATACGCTCCGGTTCGTCATCCTGTTTTTGAATGGCCTTGTGACCTGCTTTAGAACGCTTCATTTTAGGGTCAGTTGGTGCTTGAATGTCTGCAACGTAAAAGCCTTTTTTGGGAAGGGAATAGATGAACCCTTCGGCGAGAAGTTGAGCGTAGGCGTTTTCGACGGTGACGACACTCACTCCGAGATTTTGGGCGAGGCTCCGTTTAGAAGGCAGGCGGGAATGCGCTTCGATCTTCTTGAAAAGGATGTCTTTTTGGATGCATTTGTACAGGTAGTGATATAGAGATTCAGAACCCGCTTTAGACATATCATAGGCAAACATTTCTGACATTTCCTTTTTGTTAAAATCTGACCTTTATCTGACCTTATAGTGGTATGGTCAAAAAAGTAGAAATTTGAACATTGTGTGAAAAAGTTACAAGATCTACATTACGCCTTGAATCCAAACAAAAGAGGTTAAACAATGACTCATGCAACAGAAAATCGTAGCGAATTGAACCGTAATCTTGCTCAGATGCTTAAGGGTGGCGTCATCATGGACGTGACGACTCCGGAACAGGCAAAAATCGCAGAAGCAGCCGGTGCTGCTGCGGTGATGGCTTTGGAACGAATTCCGGCAGATATCCGTGCAGCGGGCGGTGTATCCCGTATGAGCGATCCGAAAATGATCAAAGGCATTCAGGATGCTGTGTCGATTCCGGTAATGGCAAAGTGCCGCATTGGACATTTTGCAGAAGCTCAGATTTTGCAGGCGATTGAAATCGATTATATCGATGAAAGTGAAGTTCTTTCTCCAGCTGATGACGTGTTCCATATTAACAAGCGTGATTTTGAAGTGCCATTTGTATGCGGAGCAAAAGATTTGGGCGAAGCCCTGCGTCGTATTGAAGAAGGCGCATCGATGATCCGTACCAAGGGAGAACCTGGAACTGGTGATATTGTGCAGGCGGTGCGCCATATGCGCTTCATGAATCAGGAAATCGCCCGGCTTTCGAGCCTCCGCGAAGATGAGCTTTATAACCGTGCCAAGGAATTGCAGGTATCGTACGAACTCGTTCGTTATGTGCACGAACACAAGAAGCTTCCGGTGGTGAACTTTGCCGCGGGCGGCGTTGCAACCCCTGCGGACGCCGCTTTGATGATGCAGCTTGGCGCTGAAGGGGTTTTTGTGGGATCTGGCATTTTCAAGTCTGGAAATCCGGCGAAACGTGCCGAAGCGATTGTCCAGGCTGTGACCAATTATACCGACGCAAAATTGATCGCAAAACTTTCGGAAGATCTCGGTGAAGCGATGGTCGGTATCAACGAACAGGAAATCGCCCTGCTGATGGCGGAAAGAGGCAAGTAATGGAAAAAAGAAAACTTCGAATTGGAGTCCTTGCGGTTCAAGGGGCGTTCATTGAACATGAACAGGTCTTGAAAAATTTGGGCGCCGATGTATTTGAAATTCGCCAGTTGCGGGATTTAGATCGCCCCATGGACGGTCTTGTGCTTCCAGGAGGGGAAAGTACCGTTCAAGGGAAGCTCCTTCGGGACTTGGGCCTTTTTGAACCTTTGCAGAAAAAGATTCGGGAAGGACTTCCGGTTCTTGCGACTTGTGCAGGGCTGATTCTTTTGGCAGAAAAACTTTCGAACGATTCGGCTACGTATTTTTCAACTCTCCCGGTGACGGTGGAACGAAATGCCTACGGTCGGCAGTTGGGAAGCTTTTTTGTGCAGAACGATTTGAAGCATGTGGGAAATGTTCCGATGACGTTTATCCGTGCCCCGATCATTGATCATGTGAGCGATGGCGTGGATGTTCTTGCACGGGTGAATTCTCCAGTGAACGGTGACAAAATCGTGGCTGTCCAATACAAAAAGCAGCTTGCGCTTGCTTTCCATCCGGAGCTGGATTTGGATTCCAAGGTGCACCAGTACTTTTTGCAGATGATCTGATGGGATAAAGCTATTTTTCTTTGAAAAGTGAGTTGCTCATGAATTTCAAAGAAAAATTGCAGTTCGATAGCGAACACCTGTGGCATCCCTATGCTGCGCTCAAAAATACTCCGGCCCGTTTCCTTGCAAAGACCGCTCACGGTACGACCATTGAAACTGCCGACGGTTTGAAGCTGATCGATGCCGTTTCAAGCTGGTGGTGCGTTGCCCATGGGCACAATGCGCCTGAAATTGTTCAGGCTATTCAGCAGCAAAGCGAAAAGATGTGCCACGTGATGTTCGGCGGTTTTACGCATGAGCCTGCGATTGAACTTGGGGAACGTCTGGTTCGTTTTTTACCTCAGGGCCTGAACAAAATTTTTTACGCAGATTCTGGGAGCATTGCTGTGGAATGCGCAGCGAAAATGGCCGTGCAATACCAGTATGCGAAAGGCCATCCGGAAAAATGCAAGCTCGTTGCGCTGAAAGGCGGTTACCACGGTGATACTGCCGGAGCAATGGCCCTTTCGGATCCCGATGGAATGCATGTTCTTTTCCGGGGAATCATGCCGCATCACTTTTTTGCGGAACGTCCGAATTGCCGAGCAGACGAACCTTGGAATGATTCGGATTTCAAGTCCATGGAAAAAATGGTGGAAGAGCATCTTGGAGAAATCGCTGCGGTCATTTGTGAACCGGTGTTTCAGGGTGGTAATGGCATGTGGCTGTACAATGCGGTCTATTTGAAAAAGTTGCGAGAGCTTTGCGACCGCTGTGGAATCCTTTTGATTTTAGACGAAATCGCTTCTGGTTTTTACCGCACCGGTCCGCGATTTGCGATGGAGCATGCTCAAATTCTTCCGGATATTTTATGCATCGGTAAAGCGCTTACCGGTGGAAGTATGACGATGGCGGCTTGTGTTGCGTCGGAAGAGGTTGCGGATACCATTACAAATAGTCGAATTTCTGCATTTATGCATGGGCCGACTTATATGGCGAACCCTCTTGCCTGTGCAGCGGGAATCGCTTCCCTTTCTCTTTTTGAAAGTCGGGATTACGGAGCTTCGGTCAAAAGGATCGAATCGCGGTTAAAGCAGAATCTTTTGCCCATGAAGTCTCTTGAAAATGCTGCTGACGTGCGTGTTCTTGGTGCTATTGGCGTTTTAGAGCTGAAAGCGAAGCCTTCGAATGAAGATATCTTGAAGGTTATCCGTGAAACGGGCGTGTGGCTTCGTCCATTTTGCAATTATGTTTACACGATGCCTCCGCTCATTACAACCGATGCTGAAATAGACCGCATTTGCGAAGCGATTCGGCTTGTCGGAGAATGTGAACCTGCGCCTATTGTAAGTGGGGAAGACGATTTTCACGAATGATTTTAGAGCACTGCAAATTGCTACATTCGCGTAACCATGGATTATTACAGCTTAAAAATGCGGGCTTCACAGCAAGTCCTTACAGGCTCTGAAAAAAAAGAACAGCATATTTCCGGTGCTGAACGGATCGTGACCAAAGAATCCGTTGAAGACGTTTGCAAGGCGATGATTCGCCGTGCGATGACTCATTCCAAAGGGGAACCGGATTTTATCAATGTGAAAATTGAGAAAATTCAAGCAGAGGATATTCAGGTTTTAAAGGCTTTGCCGGTGACACGGGTAGACGTGAATTCGGCTGAAGAAGGTTTGAATTGGGCGTATAAATTGCTTCGGGATGCTGTCGTGGAGAACGGAGCAGAACTTACCGCCATGGCGATCGAGGATTTTACGGCGAATTTGAAAGCGCTTTTGCGGGAAACCTTTCCGATGCGCGGAGCAATGCTTTACGATATTGCAACGGGGACTCGCTTGGAACCGGACAGAGCACGCGGAGTCCGTGCGACTTACATGGACGCTTTGCATTCAAGCGAAGTGGACGGTAAAAAGAATCATTTTAACGAAGCGATTGTACTTGCGACGAAAGTGGCGAATGCCCCAGGAATCGTTGCGGAGTTATGCATCAGTGACGATCCGAATTATGTGACGGGATATGTAGCCAGTAAAACTTTAGGCTATGTGCGCATTATGAAAATGAAAGAGATGAACGACGAAAACGGCGGTCGCATATTCCTCTTTGATTCGAGAAAAGCTTCCGCCGTGGAATGCATCCAGTACCTTCAACAGCAGAAAGTACTGGTAGAATTGTAATGAACTGAATTAACGTTCGATTCGGACGCTCTTGGAAACGCCGGTGGCTCTATTCTTGAGGTAGTACACACCGGAACTCTTCAGTGCGCTGGAGCTCTTCAGCTGGTCGATTGCAGCGGAGATTCCGTAAGCGGAAATCGTTCCGATGCGCATGCCGAGCTGGTTGAACACCTGGTAATCCTGGAGGGTATTGACTTCCAAATTCATGCGGTTAGCAATGGGTGTGCGTCCAATGGTGATCGGTTCCGGATCGGTAGCGTCTTTACCCTTGACGAAGGTGAAGTAGTCGATGTCGAACCAGGTGGAGACCACTTTCATACGGATGATGTGGGTGCCCTGAGTCAGGTAGACGTTTGCACTGACCTTGTTGTAATCTTCATAATTTTCTTCGCCTTGGGTGGCTGCCGGAACAGATAGTACGCTTGTCAAATTCTCTCCGTCGACGAGGAACTGCAAACTAGAACCATCCGATGCGGATGCCACTGCAGCGAACAAAGTGTAGTCTCCGGTTTCCGTTACGTTGACGGTGTATTCAAGCCAGTCACCTTCTGCATTGTAACCGACGACGATGCCTGTTGCCTTGGAATAGAGGTCAACTCCAGTACCATCACGGTAGTCGCTATCGCCGTGGTTCGTTGCATCATTTTCGTTATAGGAATCGTTGCCAGAACCAACACCCGGAATGTCAAAGTCTTCGGCTTCGATCTTGCCCGGAATTGTGTGATTCTTGAATGCGGTCTGTGGTTCAGGTTCTACAGCATTACCTTCACCAAGCTGCGTTGTGTTTTTACCTTTGGAAAGATTTTTAGCAAAATAGTCCTTGAGCCAGGTCATTGCCGCACGATCGTTACTGGTGCCATTTGTTTCGTTGATAATGCCAGTATTTTCAACCCAGGTTGAACCGTTGATGTATCCCCAAAGGGTAATACCACCGATCCATTCCGTTTCCCACATAAAAGGAATGTGGTTTGCAAAGTTGTTCTTTTGGCTTTCATCGTTGGCTTCCGAAATGTCGTATTCCGAAATGAGCAGGGGAAGGCCCGTTTTTTGGTGAATCGTAGTCAGCTTGCTTTCGAAATCGGATTGGCTCAGACCCTTACAGTCGTGAGCTTGTTGACCATAAGCGTCCACCGGAGCTCCATTGGCGATAATGGTCTGAATGAGTTCGATACCTTCATTCATTTGCCACTGGATTGTGTTGTAGTCGTTATAGATAAGCACAGCCTTCGGCCAGCGTTCGCGGGCCATTTTGAAGGCGGTAGTGATGAAGTTGTACTGATGCTTGCCGTTAATGACTTCGTCACCGCCCAAAGCTTCGATAATGTAAGAACCACCGCATTCCGTATCGTCGGTAGAATGGCCTTCTGCACCTGCAGCCGGTTTACCAAAACCGGAATGGTAGTTGTCTCCGGCGAAAATGGCTTCATTCACCACGTCGATGTATTCGAGGTCCGGGAACTTGGCGGCAACGGCATCGAACCATTCGGTGATATACTGCTTGGTGAGTTCTACAGTGATGTTTGGATTTTTCTTTTTGCAAAGGAAGTTGGGATACTGGGATCCCCAGACCAGAGCGTGAAACTTGAAATGACGTTCACCCGGTTTTTCCTTTGCCCACTTGTAAGCGCCTTCGCACTTGTCGTAGTTATCCCAGGAGAATTGGCTTGTACCGCTGTTTCCACCGCTAAGGGAGTGAACGGAACCCCATTTACAACCATTTTCGGCAGTAATCTGGTTCCAATAGGTTCCCATATCGGAACGGACTGCACCACCTGTCGTGATGTTGCCGAGGAATTTTGCACCGCCATCGGCGAGAGCTGCGTTTGCCACCGAAGCGAGGCCTGCGATGGTTGCTACTGCGAGAGAGAGAGTCAATTTTTTCATGCCCAAATCCTTTTATTTGTTCCAATTAAAATATTCTCTACAGAAACGCGTTTTTTTGAACAAAAGAAGTTTTCATGGATAAAAAATCCATAAGGGGAAATGTGTAAATTTTTATATTCCTCTTACGAAATAAAGGAAAAAATGAGCATACTCGAAAATTTCACGGAAAAAGCATTACAGTTGATGCAGAATTCCCATACATACCGAAAAATGCGGCACATGGTTTCTCCGGAATCCGCCCATGTGAAAGTGGTTTCGGAAGGACTTTTGAAGGATCAGTTGCTACTCGCCTCAAATTCCTACCTTGATTTGGCCGACATTCCGGAACTCAAACAGGCAATGGCGAGTGCAGTGCTCAAATGGGGGACGGGGAGCGGTGGCGCACGTTTGACCACCGGAAACAAGACTCCCCATTTAGAATTGGAAGAGGAAATTGCCAAATTCAAGGGTGAAGACGCTTCGATTACGTTCGGTACGGGCTACATGGCGAATGTCGGAACGATTTCTGCGCTCTGTGGTAAAAACGATATCATTTTTAGCGATGAATTGAACCATGCAAGCATCATCGACGGGATTCGCCTTTCCCGTGCTAAATGTTACGTTTATAGGCATAACGATCTGGAAGATTTAAAGCGCTTGATCGCAGAAGCGATGAATGGGAATGGTGAAAAATTAGGGTCGGATTCTGTTCGTGGATGGATTGTGACCGATGCTGTTTTTAGCATGGACGGCGATTTGGCGGATTTACCGGAACTTTTGAAAATCGCAAGGGCGAACGGTGTACTTTTGATGATCGACGAAGCTCATGCGACAGGCGTTGTCGGCAGAACGGGCCGTGGACTTGCGGAACATTTTGGTTGTGAACATGCGGACGTGACCGTGGGAACTTTAAGTAAAGCGGTTGCCTGTGAAGGCGGTTTTGTTGCAGGAAAAAGTCAACTGATTGAATTTTTGCGGAACAAAGCCCGAAGCTTTATTTTTACGACGGCGATGTCTCCGGCGGTGGCTTTTGCTGCTTGCAACAATTTGCGTTATTTGGAAGATCATCCGGAGCGGGTTCAAAAATTGCAATCGAATGTGGCCTTTTTTTGCGATGCATTGCAAAGCTTCGGGTTGAACGTGCCCCGTGTTCCGTCGGCGATCGTGCCGATTGTTGTGGGGGATGAAGAAAAAGCTATGCGGCTTTCCTTTGAACTTGAAAAGTCCGGAATTTTGATCCCGGCGATTCGTTACCCCACAGTTCCTAAAGGCAGTGCGCGCTTGCGAGCGAGCCTCATGGCGAGCCATTCAAAAAAAGAGTTGGAAATTGCGGCAGAAAAAATTGCAAAAGCCATTGGGAGTGTAGAATAGTTTATGGTTAACGGATATTTTGTAACGGCTACCGGCACGGATGTCGGTAAAACTTTTGTGACCGCCCTTCTTGTGAAAAAATGGCGGGATTCTGGAATTGATGCTGGCTATTATAAAGCGGCTTTGAGCGGTGCGGAATTCAAAAATGGAAAGTGGATCGCTGGCGATGCGGAGTATGTGAAAAATTTTGCAGGGCTTTCCGATACACAGGAAGAAATGGTGAGCTATGTGTACAAGGAAGCGGTTTCTCCCCATTTAGCGGCTCGCAAAGAAGGGAATCCAGTAGAGCTTTCCAAAGTCGTGGATGATTTTGGAAAAGCATTGAAGAAACATTCTTTTGTGTTTGTGGAAGGGAGCGGTGGGATCCTTTGCCCGATCCGTTACGATGTAGACCGTTCTTGCAATTTGGTCGGTCAGCAGATTTTTTTGGAAGATATTATGAAAGCGGTGAATCTTCCGCTTTTGATTGTGACGTCGTCGGCGCTTGGATCTATCAATGCGTGTGTTTTGACTGTGGAATATGCCCGCAGTCGGGGACTTTCGGTGCGGGGAATTGTGGTGAACCGTTACGGCGATAGTGGCAATTTGGAAATGGAAAACGATAATATCTGTATGATGCAAAAAATCACCGGTCTCGAAATTCTTGCGAAAGTGAAAACCGGTGATTTTGATTTGGGCGCAGGTCCGTTTTAACGAGAGCGCCAGAGACTGATTAAACTCTTGTTCGGACGGTGCGTAAGCCAGAAGGTGGGCCCGATGAGAATCAAGTCTCGGATGAGGGCTGTCCAGGTTTCGCTCTTGCTTTGAGCGCCTTCCAGTTCAAAGCATCCGCAGGTAATGCCTAAATCCAGCGCGAGAGCCCAGATCAGCGCAATGATAAAGCTGACGAACATGCCAAAAATCGCAAGGGAACATTCCTTGGTAAAGGGGGTGACGATCAGTGCAAGGCCAAACCAGAGTTCGAATTGCGGATAAATTAAGCTGAACAGGTTGTTCACGAAATCCGGAAGGAACTGGTACTGAGCGACGAGAACGGCGAATTGCTTTGGATCCTGAATTTTGAAGAGGCTCGCAAAAATGAACATGCCGCCGATTCCCAAACGGAACAGCGTTTCGAGGCCTTTGACGGTGAATTCCTTGTCTTTTAAATAGGCAGGGATCACGAGCAGAATCGCAAGGATCAACGTTCCGATGCCCACGTGGAAATTGTACTTCCAGATCCATGGAAATTTTTCAATTAAAGATTCGTAATCCGTAAATGTGAGGAAGGATTCCGGAAAGGCCACTTCGGCGACGCAGACCGCGGTGAAGAAAGCGGCAAGCAGCAAAAGGATCGCTGAAAGGATGTGCTTTTTCATTAGATTCCCTCCGGCTTTTCGAGCACTGTCTGTGAACCGATCCATTCGACGGATTTGCTGTCATCGACACGGATGTTGTTGATGATGGCGAGCAGAATGCAGACTGCGGCGAAGATAAAGAGAAACTTCCAGTTGAAGCTTTTGATGTAATTCAAGAGTTTTTCTTTCATAGGGAAAAATGTATAAATACAGATTGTAAAAAACAAAGGCTTTCCTTGTGGGAAAGCCTTTGTGATCCATCTGTGACGTATTTTTACGTGCAAATGACTTAAATGCTGTCGATAATCTGGTTGAACGCTTCTACCGGGCGCATCCATTTTTGGAGAAGTTCCGGCTTGGTGACGTAGTACCCGCCGATATCGACTGCGACGCCTTGTGCCTTTGCAAAAGAGGAAACGATTTCGTTTTCGTTCTTTTTCAACGCCTTGGCTACCGGGGTGAACTTTTCGGAAAGTTCCAGATCGGTTTTTTGCGCGGCCAGTTCTTCAGCCCAGTACAAGGCGAGATAGAAGTGGGATCCGCGGTTATCGAGACCGCCGATTTTACGCTCCGGAGTACGGTTGAATTCGAGAATTTTACCGTTTGCTTTGTCGAGAGCTTCGGCGAGAACCTGGGCCTTCGGAGTGCCGATCTGTTCAAAAGAGGCGGCCAGTGCAAAATATTCGCCCAGGGAATCCCAACGGAGATAGTTTTCGGCGAGGAACTGTTGCACTTGCTTCGGAGCGCTTCCGCCTGCACCCGTTTCGAACATGCCGCCGCCTGCCATCAGCGGAACGATGGAAAGCATCTTGGCAGAGGTTCCGACTTCGAGAATCGGGAAAAGGTCGGTGAGGTAATCGCGCATGACGTTACCCGTGACGGAAATCGTATCTTCGCCGTTCTTTGCACGGGTCATGGTTTCGAAAATCGCATCGGTCGGGGACTTGATGGAAATGGAAAGTCCGGAAAGATCGTAATCCTTGAGATAGACTTCCACTTTCTTTTGCACTTCACGGTCGTGGGCGCGGTTTGGATCGAGCCAGAAGATCGCAGGCATGTTGGCTGCTTTTGCACGGGTTACGGCAAGCTTTACCCAGTCGCGGATCGGAGCGTCCTTGGCCTGGCACATGCGGTAGATGTCGCCCTGTTCCACGTTCTGCGAAAGGAGAACTTCGCCCTTAGAATTTACGGCGCGAATGATACCCTTACCGGTGGCGATAAACGTTTTGTCGTGGCTGCCGTATTCTTCGGCGCCTTGCGCCATGAGACCCACGTTCTGGACTGTACCCATGGTGCTGGGGTCGAATGCGCCGTTCTTTTTGCAGAAGTCGATGGTGGTCTTGTAAATGCCTGCATAGGAACGGTCCGGAATGACGGCTTTTGCTTCTTCGAGTTTTCCGTCCTTGTTCCACATGCAACCGGAGTTGCGGATCATGGCCGGCATCGAAGCGTCGATGATGATGTCGCTAGGAACGTGCAGGTTCGTGATTCCTTTTGCGGAATCGACCATGGCAAGGCTCGGGCCGTTTGCAATCGTTGCATCGATAGCGGCTTTGACTTCGGCTTCTTTCGGGTTTCCTTCAAGGCGCTTGTAAAGATCGCCAAGACCGTTGTTCTCGTTGACGCCGAGTTCCTTGAAGAGGTCTGCATATTTTGTAAAGACGTCTTTGAAAAATACGCGGACGAAGGCGCCGAACATGACCGGGTCGGAGACCTTCATCATGGTAGCTTTCAGGTGCACGGAAAAGAGGACGCCTTGCTTTTTAGCGTCTTCCATCTGTTCTGCGATGAATTTTTCTAAGGACTTCATGCGCATTACGGTGGAATCGAGAATTTCACCCTTGAGAAGCGGCTTTGCGGCACGGAGTTCTTTGACTTCACCGGATTCCGAAACGAATTCGATTTTGAAGGTGTCGGCTTCCGGGAGAGTGATGGAGCGTTCGTTTCCGTAGAAGTCGTCGCTTTCCATGCTGGAAACGTGAGTTTTTACGGATTCGTTCCAAGTTCCGTCGGAATGGGGATGCTTACGGGCATAGTTCTTGACGGCCAGCGGTGCGCGGCGGTCGGAGTTTCCCTGGCGAAGGACCGGGTTGACTGCGGAACCTTTAACCTTGTCATACTTTGCACGGATAGACTTTTCTTCTTCGGTGGACGGAGCGTCCGGATAATCCGGAACGGCGTAACCGTTTTTTTGAAGTTCCGCAATGGCGGCTTTAAGCTGCGGAAGGGATGCGGAAATATTCGGAAGCTTGATGATGTTTGCAGAAGGATCCTGAGTGAACTTGCCAAGGAATGCGAGGTCGTCGCTTACAGGCTTTCCAAAAAATTCGGATCCGGCGGGAAGCTTGTCTGCAAAAACGGCGAGAATGCGTGCCGGGAGGGAAATGTTCTTGGTTTCCACATCGATGTCTGCGGTTTTTGCAAAAGACTGGACGATTGGAAGGAGAGATTGAGTTGCAAGGAACGGCGACTCGTCGGTCAGAGTGTAATAGATTTTCTTTGTCATACGGAATGCAAAATAGAAAAAGGGTGTATGGCTTCCAACACTCCGCATAAAATAAAAGAAGCCCAAAATTGTTCGGGCTCCTTTGAAATCCTACAAATTTGAAAATTAGAGGATCTTGTTGATGTCGCGGACGGCACCCTTGTCGGCGCTGGACGCCATAATGCCGTAAGCCTGCAAAGCCTTGGAGACTTTACGGTCGCGGTTCACCGGCTTCCAAGCCTTTGCGCCGCGGGATTCCATTTCCTTGCGGCGTTCGGCGAGTTCTGCATCGGTAAGGCCAACATTGATCGTGCGGTTCGGAATGTCGATTTCGATAATGTCGCCGTCTTGGACAAGACCGATGTTTCCCTTGCTAGCGGCTTCCGGGCTTGCGTGGCCGATGGAAAGTCCGCTTGTACCGCCGGAGAATCGACCGTCGGTCAAGAGTGCGCAGAGCTTGCCCAAATGGCGGCTCTTGAGATAGCTCGTCGGGTAGAGCATTTCCTGCATGCCAGGACCGCCCTTCGGACCTTCGTAACGGATCACCACAACGTCACCTGCTTTGACACGGTTCGGGTCAAGAATTCCCTTCACAGCGTCTTCCTGGCTTTCGAATACGACAGCC
>JAGDBD010000045.1 GCA_017959225.1 Fibrobacter sp.
CTTGTTCCGCACTGCCGAATTAGCTAAATTCAGCAAGGAGGAACAGAAGATGATCGACGCAGAACAGAAAGCCAAGTGGGACGCGTACGCGATAAAGGCCTACCGCGAGAAGGAAGATGCCCGCCTCAGAAATGAGGATGCACGCCTCAAAGATGAAGATGCACGCCTCAGAAATGAAGATATCCGTCTTAAAAACGAAGACGCTCGTCTTCGTGAAGAGAATGCCCGTCTCGGTGAAAAAGAATCTCTCCTGAAAGAAAAAGAGACACGTCTTCAGCAAGAACTTTCCGAAATGCGAAACGAAAAGCTGCAGCTGGCCAAGATCCTAAAGCAGAACGGTGTTTCGCAAAATGAAATTGCAAAAAAATTTCACCTAACTGCAGAAGAATTGGAAAGCCTTTAGTACACTAAATAGCATGCTGAAAAAAGCTCTTTCTTTGGAAAGGGCTTTTTGTTATGGCAAGGTTTGCTTGCTAATTATTTCACGGTAAAGTATTCTACATCCGGATGGCTGATGTAAAGTCCGCTGACAGATGCTTGTGGGTACATGGCGCCATTTTCGGTAAGGCTTATTCCAATGCTCTTGTAATCGATCAGTTTTGCAACCTGGAAAATTTCCTTGATGTCCGGGAGAACCGGGTAACCGATTGCCGGACGAATTCCCTTCCAATTGTCGTTCTTTTCTAGTTCCCGACTCAAGTATTCGGCGCCGGCTTCTGCGAGGCGGTCGGCGACGGTTTGCATTAGAAGAACGCCGTAGTCGCTGCCCCCCTGTTCCGCTTTCAATTTTTCTAGGCGTTTTACAAAAGCTTCGCTTACGGTTACGGCGAAGGCCCCGACGATATCGCGGTACAGATCGTTCCCTGTGGGAACATTAAAAACGCTGTCTGTTTTTGCGTTTACCGGTGCCACATAGTCGCAGAGCGAAAGACATGTACCTTCCGGCTTTTGCTGGCGAGCTGTTGAAACTTCCACCAGATCTTCTTCGGAACCGGTGCGGCCCGTGTTGAATTTGATGGATTTTTCGGTTCCTGCGGCTGGGTAGAATGCTTGGACTGCGCGCAATGCGAATTCTGGACGCTTTAGACTTTCAATAAGAATTTCGGCATCGGCTTTGAGCTTCTGCGCTTCTTCCTGGTCTGCTTTGACTTTCCAAGTGAAGAAGAAAAATTCCCAACTGATGAGCGGAATGACATTTTCGAGCGGAATGGGCGGGAGCTTGCTTTCGCCCATGAACGGCGGGCGTGCTGGCTGGTACTTGCTCCAATCGCATAGGAATCTCCGTTCCACGGGAGTTTTTTCAGCGGCTGCCAAGGCTTTAGCTGCGCTTGTCTGAATGCCGTTTTGCTGGTCACGAATGCGTTGTTGTTCGTCGCGGTTTTCTTGGATGGTCTGTGCTGCAGTTTCGGGATTTAAAAGTTTTGCTGCAAGACCCGGGTTGCTTGCTGCATCGCGTACATGGAACACGGGACCGTCGTAACACGGCGCAATCTTTACAGCGGTGTGCGTCGGGGAAGTTGTTGCGCCTCCGACAATGATCGGAATGCGAAGTCCTGCGTTTTGCATGGCTCTTGCGACTGTGCACATTTCTTCTAGCGACGGAGTGATTAGTCCGGATAGGCTTACGATGTCGGCTTTATGTTCGATTGCGGCTTTTACGATGACATCTTCTGGAACCATCACGCCAAGGTCCACCATGTCGAACCCGTTACACGCCATGATGACGGAAACAATATTTTTTCCAATATCGTGAACATCACCTTTGACAGTTGCAATAATGATTTTCCCGCGGGAACTTGAATTGGAATCTTTTCCAGCTTCAATGTAGGGCTGTAAGACTTCCACAGCTTTTTTCATGGTACGGGCCGTTTTGACGACCTGCGGAAGAAACATTTTTCCTTCACCAAAAAGACGTCCGACTTCGTTCATCCCGTCCATCAAAGGCCCAGAAATAATTCCCACCGGGCTGTCGCCGCGATCGATCAGCTGCTGCAAATCGTCTTTCAGCGTATTGGAAGTTCCTTTGAGAAGTGCTTCTTGTAAACGTTCTTCTGGAGTTGTAGGCTTTTCTTCTTTGACTTCAGCGGAATCGTTTGAAGTGCTGGCGGTTGTCCTCGCAAAAATCGCCTTGGGATCGTATTTTTCACCGGTCTCTTTGGCTTTGAGCATGGCTTCCGTCATGCGTTGCGCAATGCTGATGAGCTCTTCGGAAGCTTCCGGGAATGTGTTCAAGACAACTTCCGTAATCGCCATGCGGAGCTCAAGGGGAATGGTCTTGTATTCGACTTCCGCAGCCGGGTTCATAATGGCCATCCCCATGCCGTTAGGAATCGCATGGTGTAAAAATACGGAGTGCATAGCTTCGCGCAGATAATTGTTTCCGCGGAACGCAAAAGAAAGGTTTGATAGTCCGCCGGAAATGCGAACTCCCGGCAGGTTATCAATGATCCAGCGCGTGGCGCGGATAAAATCGGACGCGTATGCGAAGTGCTCTTCCATGCCTGTGGCGACGGTCAGCACGTTGGGGTCAAAAATGATATCGTATGGATGAAAATGAAGCTTTTCTGTTAAAAGCTTGTACGCGCGGGAAGCGATTGTGACTCGACGATCGTAATTGGTTGCTTGGCCTTCTTCGTCAAAGAGCATGACAATGACGGCAGCGCCTAGGCGTTGCACAGTTCGTGCGTGATCGAGGAACGCTTCTTCGCCCATTTTCAGCGAAATGGAATTCACAATGCACTTGCCTTGGACGCATTTGAGTCCCGATTCGATCACTTCAAAGCGAGAACTGTCGATCATCACCGGGGCGCAGCTTACTGCGGGATCGCTTGCAAGCAGATTCAAGAAATGCGTCATTTCTTTTTGCGCATCGAGAAGTCCGTCGTCCATGTTCACGTCCACCACGTGGGCGCCTTTTTCAACTTGAGTCCTTGCAATGTCCAACGCTTCGTCGTAATTCTTTTCGTTCACCAGGCGAAGGAACTTTTTAGAACCTGCCACATTACATCGCTCGCCGACTTTCACAAAAAAGCTTTGCTTGTCGTGCTTTTGAATCGGTGCAACGGCAAGAGGTTCAAGACCGCTGAGCATGAGCATCGGGGGACGGTGAACGGGCTTTCTGCGTTCGTAATCCGGGGCGAGGGAATCCAAAGCCTTGCGGAAGGCGGCCATATGCTCTGGAGTGGTTCCGCAGCAACCGCCGATCATGTTCACCAATTTTTCTTCCAGATAGGGTTGAATCATTCTCACCATATCTTCCGGGGTGTCATCGTATCCGCCGAATTGATTTGGAAGTCCTGCGTTCGGATGGCAGGAAATGTAACACGGTGCAACGGCCGCCATGCGGCGTAAATAAGGAAGCATTCCGTCGGCGCCGAGACCGCAGTTTAAGCCGATCGCCAAAGGGTCTGCATGCATTACGCTTACGGCAAAAGCTTCCACGGTCTGACCGGAAAGGGTTCTTCCCGAAGCGTCGCTCACGGTCATTGAAAGGAGAACGTCGAGAGGCCGCTCCGTTTTTTCCTTGACTTTCTGGTAGGCGCTCAAAGCGGCTTTTGCGTTCAACGTATCAAAAATCGTTTCGATGAGAATTCCATCGACTCCAGCATCCACAAGGACATCGATTTGTTCGTAATAGGCGGCTTCCAGTTCGTCGAAGGTGATGCTCCGGCTTGCCGGATCGTTCACGTCTTCGCTCATGGAAAGCATTTTGCTTGTAGGACCGACGTCTCCCAAAACAAAAACCTGGCGATCCTTCGCTTCGCTTGCCGCTTGCTTTGCAATTTTTACCGCGGCGCGGTTCATTTCGGCAATGCGGTGTTCCTGGTGATACTCGTGTTGGGAAACCCGTTGACTGGAAAATGTGTTCGCGGTCAGAACATCGACTCCGGCTTTCACGTATCGGCGTTGAATGTCGAGAATGACGTCCGGTTTTTCAATCGACAGCATGTCATTGTTTGCGCCTTGGATTCCATAGGTTTGAATCACCGAGCCCATGCCACCGTCAAGCAGCAAAATCTTTTGTTCAAATGCTTCGCGAAGAGTCATAGTTTAAATTTAGAAAAGAGAACCCTTCTCTATTATTATAGTGGGAATTTTGACTGGGAAAAGATTTGTAGCACAAAAAAAGACCGCACGTAGGCGGTCTTTTCAAAAAATAGGATCGGTTAAATGTTGCGGAGCACTTCTTGCGATGTCTGCGGAGCGAGTTCCGTGTCCATGACAAAGTGACGGACTTCGTTCGGGTTGATTCGGGCGTATTCCGAAAGGGCGCGGCCGATACCCGTGCGAATGTAATAGTTGTCATCCTTTGCGCAGTGCAAACAGCAGGATTTGAGAAGGTCCCAGTCCGTGTGATCGCGGTACTGCAACTGGAAAAGAATCACGCTGCGGCGGACCCAAATGTTCGGGTCGCGGATCCAGGTGGCGACTTTGTGGCGAATCGGAGGGATTCTCCAGGCTAGGTCACCGAGAATGCTCGTTGCGATCGTATCAACGGTATCCTTCCATGGACGCGTCTTAATGAGCATTTTCAAAAAATTGAGATGCTGACCGCCGAGAAGAGCCTTGTGCTTGAACAGGTAGTCGCAAGCGGCGTACTGAACTTCGCGGTACGGTTGAATCCACATATCCGAAACTCTTGTCGCAAGTTCGTCGCCATTTTTAGGCGGATTCTTGTCGAAAATCGGATAAGTAGCTTCACGACGCTTAATAACGTTTACGCCGAGGAAGTCGAAGGAATCGCGCATGCTTTTGGACATTGCGTGAGCTTCTTCTTCGTTAGCTCTGGTCCGGAGGGCCAAAAGAATTTCTTGTGTAAATCGGAGCATTTGTGTAAAAAATACAACTCTAGTTCAATAATTTCTAGGTCTTGACAAATCGTTTTTTTTAAATTAAATGGAAATCACGGCTTTTGGATCAATTCAGCTTTTTAGCTTTTTCAATCAAAATGACGAATAAAAAACCGATCGAAGAACTTCCGATTATAGAAGTCCCCCCTGAATTACGCGGTCTTTCGGACGAAGAAATTTTGGCTCTTCACCCCGTAGATCCCGAAAAACGCGACCGATTCCGCCCTTCCAAAAAGGAACGCGAAGCCAAAAAGCTCGCCAAGGAACAGGAAAAAATTCGCAAAATCGCGGAACAGTACAAAAATCGCGATTCGCTTTCGTACGTCTCCCGTCCGATGCCGAAAATGTCGGATTACGACGGTAGCCGGGGAAGCCAGTCAGCGCACCGTGCTGCGGCTCCTAAAAAGACGCTGTTTGTGCCAAGCCAAATGAAAAAAGCCGCTTCGGCCCCGACGCCGAGTGTTTCTCCGGTAAAGCCAAGCGTTACTCCGCTTCCGCCCCGTCAAAGTTCGGGCCGCGTCCTTGTCGGTTCCTTTGGCGGCAAGTTCGGCGCTACCAAAACTCAGCTGATTTCCCAGTCGGATTTGGCAAAAAAGCATGCCGAAGAAGAAGCCAAACGTCAAAAGGAACTGGCAAAAAAACGTGCAGCTGCGGCACTTCTTGCCAAGGCGTCTAACGACCCGAACTCCCTTTTCAAGGCGGATTCTCCCTTGGGCGAAGGCCTTGCTTCTCCGGAAGTTCCGGTTAAACGCAAGCGTGGCCGTCCGCGTAAAAATCCGTTGCCGGATCAGCTGTAGCGCATCTCGGTTTTAAAAGAGTCCCCGGTTGCGGCGGATACTTTTTTTTATGGACGGATTTCGCTTTTTTCGCAAAAAATAAGCTTTTCTGTAAAGATTTGTATATATCTTTTGCACTATGAGATTTGGCGATATTTCTTGTTTTCAAAGCGGCGTAGCCGTTCCTGTATTCTCCCTCCATTCCAATGACAGCGTCGGCATCGGTGAATTTTTGGATCTGATCCCGTTTGGAGCTTGGGTCAAAAAATGTGGGATGAACGTGATCCAGATTCTTCCGGTGAACGATACCGGTTACGAATCTTCTCCGTACAGCGCTCGCAGCGCTTTTGCGTTGAATCCGGCTTTTATCCGTTTGCAAATTATTCGTGGGGCAGAAGCTTTTCTGTCTGACATTGAAGCTTTGCAGAAGAAGTATGCAGACGAACCGAAGGTCCATTATTCGGACATCGCCCGTGAAAAGCGAGAAATTCTCCGTAAAATTTTCGATGCGAACTATACGCAGTTAAGCCGCAACGTGGCGCTTTCCAAATGGATCGAAGCGAATCCGTGGGTAAAGCCTTACGCCGTGTACGCCATGCTCAAGGAAAAGAACGGCGAAGCGAGCTGGCGCAGTTGGACTGAAGATCAGGACCCCACCGAACTTCGCATAGGCGCTCTTGCCCGCAAGTCGCGTAAAGACACGCTTTTCCAGTGTTGGATGCAATTTGAAGCCGAAGCCCAGTTCAAAGTGGCTTCGAACAAACTGACCGAAATGGGCGTTCGCATTAAAGGCGACATTCCTATTTTGATCAATGAAGACAGCGCCGATGTCTGGTGCAACCGCAAGTATTTTTCGTTAGACGATCGTGCTGGTGCACCTCCTGACATGTACAGCTACAGCGGACAGAACTGGGGATTCCCTACGTACCGTTGGGACGTTTTGGAACAGGAAGATTTCAAATGGTGGCGCGACCGTCTTGCCCAGGCGAGCAAGTTCTATCACGCATATCGCATCGACCACGTTCTCGGCTTCTTCCGCATTTGGGCGATTCCCGAAAACCAGCGCACAGGAATTCTTGGACACTTCTCCCCGGCCATTCCAATTTCTCTTTCCACACTGACTTCCGCAGGATTCATGAAGGAAACTGTGGAATATCTGCAAAATCCGAATATGTCGAAGGATCAGCTGCGCGCATTCCTCGGCGATTCTACGGATGCCTGCGTTTCTAAATATTTTGAATTGCTTCCGGGTACAAATGACCGCTACATTTTGAAGCCGGAATTCAACTGCGAAAGTGCCGTGCTGAATACCGCTGAAGAGCAATGGGTGAAGGACGGACTTCTCAAGGTGCTTTGGAACCGTATTTTTGTACCGGGAACGCCGGAAGGGGAATATTACCCGTACTGGTACTGGTACAATACGCAGGTCCTTGGAACGCTTCCGCAGAACGAGCAGAAAAAGCTCAGCGATATTTTGCATGCAAACGAAGCTGCCCAAGACGGACTTTGGTACGAAAACGGCAAAAAGCTTTTGACGGTCCTTGCTAAAGAAACCGACATGGTGGTCTGCGCCGAAGATTTGGGAGCGGTGCCGCACTGCGTACCGAGAGTCCTTGGTGAACTCGAAATCAATTCGCTCCGTGTGGAACGTTGGGCTCGCAATTGGGACGCTCCGGGACAGCCCTATTACGAAGTTTCGGAATATCCCCGCCTTTCCGTGGCGACCACAAGCGTACACGATTCTTCCACGCTTCTCGGCCTTTGGAACGAAGACGGTTTTGACAGAAACTTCTTCTGGAAAAATCATTTGCACATGCAGAGCGACGCTCCGCAGACTCTGACACCGGACCAGGTGGAAGCGGTCATTCGGAACATTTTCAGTGCGAACAGCCTTTTTGTCATTCCGTCCATTCAGGATTATCTGGCTTTAAGTTCCGCTTGGACTCCGAAAGATCCGGGGGATGAACGGGTGAATACGCCGGGAACTGTCGGTCCGCACAATTGGGCGTACAAGCTCCCTTGCTCGCTGGAAGAATTGGACGCGAATTCGGCGCTTTCTGCAACAATTGCAAAGCTCACGGATGAACGTGCAAGACGTCCGCTTCGATAATGCTTTCGTTATGTCAGAGAATTTTCCTTTGAATGCTTGTCCGGAATGGGTCAAATCCGCAGTCTTTTACCAGATTTTCCCCGATCGTTTTGCCCGAAGCACGCATTACGAGTGCCCGGGCAGTTTTGAAAATTGGGGCGCAAAGCCCGGAACCAGCGGATTTTGTGGCGGAAACCTGCGGGGCATCATCGAAAAACTCGATTACATTCAGCGGCTCGGTGCGAACGCTTTATATCTTTGCCCGATTTTTAAAAGTGCTGCGAACCATCGTTATCATACGGTGGATTATTTGCAAATCGATCCGGTGCTTGGAACGCTCAAAGATTTTGATGAACTGGTTGTAGAAGCCCATGAGCGGGGAATGCGCATTATTTTGGACGGCGTTTTCAATCACTGTTCCCGCGGCTTCTTTCCTTTTTTGAGCGTGATGGAAGAAGGGGAAGCGTCCCCGTACAAAAACTGGTTTCACATCCATTCGTTCCCAGTCAAAGCGTATTCGGGAAAGCCGAATTATGAATGCTGGTGGGGAATGGCTCCTTTGCCCAAGTTCAATACGGACAATATTGAAGTCCGCGAATATCTTCTGCATGTGGCCGAATATTGGACAAAACGCGGTATAGACGGATGGCGGTTGGATGTTCCGAACGAAATCAATGACGACAGCTTTTGGCAGGAATTCCGCCGCCGGGTGAAAAAAATCAATCCGGAAGCTTACATTGTGGGCGAAATCTGGGAAGACCCTTCCCGTTGGCTGCAGGGCGACCAGTTTGACGGCGTCATGAACTATCCCGTGCGAAAGCTCGCCCTGGAATTTTTATTCCCGGAAGGAATGCGTTCTAAAGATGCGGTTTCCACCGGAGACACGACTTCGGCGGGTTCGGAAAAGGACCTGTTCACATTCTGTCGGGATTTCCAGGCCCTGTTCGCACGAAAACTGTTCGGGGTGCAGATGAACCTGTTCGGCAGTCACGATACCGCCCGTATGCGGACTTTATCGGGGAAGACTCCGGAACGTTCTCTGCTCGCATGGGCACTTCTTTTGTGTTTGCCAGGAGCTCTCTCTATATACTATGGGGATGAAATCGGGATGGAAGGGGGCAAAGACCCCGATAACCGTCGCTGCTTCCCGTGGCAGTACATGCCCGATGCCGAAGATTCGGAGACTTTCCGCATGGTAAAGGCGATTCTCGCTTTCCGCAAGCGGGAACCTGCCATGAGCGATGGAAAGCTTACGATCCGTCCGGAAGGACAGGGAATTCTGCTTTGCCGTCGCAAGGGGAATGCGCTTGTAGAACTTCGCCTTGGGTATCCTGGGGCGGTCCCTTTGCCTGGAATTTCGGCTCGTACCGAGATCGTTTACGAACGTGGACGCACTCCTATCGACGGAGTTGCAGGCTATTTCGTGGCAAAAGGCGGTGTCGTTCTCACCAAAAGAACTGTCACTTACTAAATTTGAGCGCAACTTTAGGTTTCTCATGCCTTTAAGGAAAATGATCAGATGAAGAAAAAATTATTTGGAATGCGCGAGTTTATTATTCTCGTAGTCATCCTTCTTGCCGCGTGGTCGATTATCCCGTCCATTCGAGTTCACTCTAAATCGGGTGACGCGAAGAAGGAATACATCAAGCAAAACCCGAAGGTTGCCTCCAAGGCGATGAACTTCGGCCTTGACCTCGCTGGCGGTACGAGCATCACGCTCCAGATCGATGGCAAGGGCCTGAAGGACGAAGACATCAAGGACATCCAGGCGCAGTCGCTTGAAATCGTCCGCAACCGTGTTGACCAGTTCGGTCTTTCCGAACCGCAGATTTCCCCGTCCGGCAACGACCGCATTAATGTCGAACTGGCGGGCGTGGATGACTCCACGGCAAAGTCCCTTGTGGGTTCTACGGCAAAGCTTGAATTCAAGATTCTCGCAGAACAGGAAAAGTTCGGCCAGGTCATTTCGATGATCGACAACTATCTCTTGGGTCGCGGTGCAATTGAAGATTCTACCAAGACGGACAGCGCTTCTGTCGATACGGCTAAGGCTGCTGCTAAAGCGGATACGCTTTCCGATGCAGATCTTTTTGCCGGTAACGCAGCAAAGTCCGACACGGTCGCTAAAGCTGACACGGCTAAAGTTGAAGAAGCTGCTCCGACCACAACCCAGGGTACGGCTCTTTCCGCACTCTACATGTCCTTCGGCAATGGCGGCTTTATCGCTCAAGATCAGATCGAAGCGGTCAAGCGCATCTTGAACGACCGCACCGTTCAGAGCCTTGTTCCCCATGACGTCGTCTTTGCTTGGGGCTCGGGCTTTGAAACTCCCAACGGCATTGTGAAGGCTAAGCGTCTTTATCTCTTGAAGCGCCGCGCTGAAATGAGCGGTGAATATGTTTCCGACGCTCGTCCGTACCGCGTAAGCGATGGTACGAACTCCGGCGAAGTCGCTGTGAGCCTCAAGTTCGCAGGTATCGGTCCTAAGCGCTTTGGCGCTGTGACCGCTGCAAACATCGGCAAGCAGATGGCCATCGTCCTGGACGATCAGGTGATTAGCGCTCCGGTGATCCGCGACCGCATCCCGAACGGCGAAGCTCCGATTACGCGCCTCGACGATATCGCCGAAGCAAACCGTCTCGCTGTCGTTCTCCGTTCTGGTGCCCTCAAGGCTCCGATGAACATCATCGAAAGCCGTACCATCGGTGCAACTCTCGGTGAAGACAACATCAAGTCTGGTTTCGGTTCTGCCTTGATCGGTATCTTGATTACTGTCGTTTTCATGATTATGTACTACCGTTTCGGCGGTCTCGTCGCAAGTGCCGGTCTTATCTGCAACGCTCTGATCACGGCTGCAGTTCTCTCGGCATTCCATGCGACTTTGACTCTCCCGGGCATTGCCGGTATGGTCTTGACGATCGGTATGTCTATCGACGCCAACGTGATTATTTTCGAACGTATCCGCGAAGAACTCCGTGCAGGCAACAAGGCTCGTGCAGCTATTTCGAAGGGTTATGAACGTGCTTTCAGCGCAATCTTTGACTCCAACTTGACCACGTTCCTCACGGCTCTCATCCTTTACAAGATCGGTACGGGCTCGGTGAAAGGTTTCGGTCTTACTTTGATGATCGGTATTGCGGCTTCCATGTTCACAGCTCTCACTGTGACGCACGCAATCTTCGATATCAAGCTCGCTAAGCAGGATTCCAACACGATTTCCATCGGTTCTGGTGTGCGCACTTTGAACGAAGCCAAGTTCTCCGTGATGAAGCACGCAGGCAAGTTCCGTCTTGTTTCCATCATCTTGATTGTCGCTTCTGTGGCTCTCGCTGTCACGAAGGGTTTCAACTTCAGTATTGACTTTACCGGTGGTACTGTGTTCCGCGTCCAGTACAACGATACGCAGGATCACATCCAGGATTTGAATAACGTTCTTGCGAAGTTCAATGTGAAGGACGGTACGGTCCGCGTTGTGGGTGGTACTTCCCTTTCGAACGCTTACGAAGTTTCCGTGAAGAGCGAACAGGGCGCAGACGTGATCAAGGCTATCGATTCCGATGACCGCGTCACGATTCTTTCCCAGGATGAAGTCGGTGCAACGATCGGCGATGAACTTCGTTTCAACGCACTCCTTTCCGTCTTCTTCGCATGGATCGCCATTCTTCTGTACGTGTGGTTCCGCTTTGGTAAGCTCGGTCTGGGCTTTGGCCTTGGCGCTGTGGTGGGCCTTGTCCACGATACGGCCATTACCATCGGATTCATTTCCTTGCTCGGTCTTTCGGTGGACGGCGCTCTCGTGGCGGCTCTCCTTACGATGATCGGTTACTCGGTGAACGATACCATCGTGAACTTTGACCGTATCCGTGAAAATGTCCGTCTCAAGGGTACTGCGGACTTCGACAATACGATTGATGAATCCATTTCCCAGTGCGTCAGCCGTACGATCATCACGTCTCTCACGACTCTCTTCGTGTGCGTGATCCTCGCTGTGATGGGCGGTTCTTCGATCCGTGACTTCGGCTTGGTGATGACCTTCGGCGTGCTCATCGGTACATACTCGTCCATGTGCATCTGCTCTCCGTTCGTCTCCTGGTTCAACCGTCACGTTCGCCACGTGGTGTAATTTTTCGAACAAATCGAAGGAAAGACCTAGGCATTGCCCTAGGTCTTTTTTATTTTTGGGCTTGTTGGCGTCCACCATACAAGAGAGGCTTGTATGCTTAAGTACTACAAAATCGAAAACGGTCGCATCACGAAGGCCCCGGACGAAGATTCTGCGGACATCGTGTTGATGGGGAGTCCTAGCCAGGAACAGCGGGGCGCCCTTGTGAAGAAGTACGAAATCGCGGAACACACCATTGCCTCTGCATTCGATAATGACGAACTTTCGCGTGTGGAATACGATGACGATTTTACAACGATCGTGTTTAAAAAGCCGCGCAACTATACCGCAGAAGACAACTTTGAATTCCGCGTGGAATCCTTCGGAATATTCCTTTTTTCGGACTGGGTCCTGCTCCTTTCCGATTCCGAAATTCCGCTGATGGACAGCCGCCGCTTTTCTAAAATCGACAGCTTGAATACCTTTGTCGTTAAGCTTTTGAACTATTCCGTGTACCACTTCAACGAACATTTGAAGATCATGAACCGGATCAGTGAAGAGCTGGAAGACAAGCTTCAGAATACGCTCGACAACAATTACTTTCTTTACATGTTCACATTGAACAAAGGCTTGATTTACTACGTAAGCGCGTTGAATTCCAACGAAGCCCTTTTGAAGAAGTTGCAAATGGGACGCGGCATGCAGTTCGACGAAAACGAAAGAGAACTTTTGGACGACGTCGTCATTGAAAACCGCCAGAGTTTGCAACAGGCAGAAATCTACGCCAACATTCTTGCTTCCTTGATGGATGCGCGCGCAAGCGTTGTGAACAACAACATGAACGTGTTGATGCGAACCTTGAACATTATCACGATTGCCATCACGATTCCGACTTTCGTGGCGAGTATCTTTGGCATGAACGTGAAGTTCCCCTTTGGTCTTGGCGAAGACAATCCGTATTCTTTCTGGATTATTGTGGCCATTTTTGTGCTTTCCGTGGCTGGAGTTCTTTTGGTCTGGCGTAAACGCAAGTAGCGCTTCATGAAAAAGCTTTCCCGCATTTTCATCATCAATTCGTATATGCCGAAAATGCTCCTGGCGGCATTTATCGGGCTTGTGACGGGATGCGTGGCCATTGTTTTTCGCCTGTGCCTGGAATCGATTTCTGAATTTGTGCAGGGAACGTTTTCGGGGACTGCGTTTTTTTTAGCGCCTGCAATCGGCGGTTTGGCTGTGGGACTTTTGCTGTTTGTCATTGCCCGCACGCCCGAAGCGGCGGGGCAAGGCACCGACCGATCGATTTACAATTTTCATCACCATGGCGGAGCTTTGCGGAAGCGCGTAGCGCCTGTAAAACTTTTGGCAAGCTCGATTACCCTTGGCAGTGGAGGAAGTGCGGGCTATGAAGGTCCCGTTTCGCAAATCGGTTCGGGAATTGCGGCTACGATTTGCCGCTTTTTTAAGATGACCCGTTCGGTGCGCCGTCAGTTTGGCCTTGCGGGCATGGCGGCGGGTCTCGGCGCCATATTTAAAGCTCCTTTGGCGGGGGCGCTGACGTCGGTAGAAATCCTTTACCGCGAAGATTTTGAAACCAGTTCCTTTGGGACGTCGATTATTGCATCGGTTGTCGGATTTACGGTTTATACGGGAGTCTTTGGAACGGCGCCTGCTTTTGATGTTCCGGATTTTTACTTTGCAAATACCACGGAGCTTTTTTTCTGTGCCGTTCTCGGCTTTTTGTGCGTGCCTTTTTCGCTGCTTTATGTGAAGTTCTATTACAAAGTGGAAGACTTTTTTACCGCCTGGAAAATTCCCAACTGGGCAAAGCCTGCCATTGGCGGACTTTTGTGCGGTGCGGTGGGCCTTGCGATTCCGCAGGCCATGGGGGGAACTTGGGATTACGTGGAAAGCATGACGCGTTTGGCGGATCCTGCGAGCGCTCCTTCGGTTTTCTTTTTGCTGGGACTTGTTTTGGCAAAGATCGTGGCGACCTCGTTTACGGTCGGTAGCGGTGGCGCTGGCGGCGTATTTGGCCCTTCGCTTTTTTTGGGCGGCGTAATCGGTGCTGCGTTTGCCGTGGCGATTGAAACGGTGGCGCCTGGAACTTTGGTTGCACCGGGCGCGATGGCCCTTGTGGGCATGGGAGCTTTTTTTGCTGGGGCTGCCAAAGCGCCTTTAGCAGGTGTGGTAATGGTTTGTGAAATGACAGGCAGTTACCAGTTGCTGCCGGGGATCATGATTGCTGCGGTGGTGCATGTGGCCTTTAGCCGTAAATGGAGCATCTATCGAAGCCAGGTTCTAAACAAATTTTCTTCGCCAGCGCATCGCTTGGAAATGGATCCGGATTTGCTCCGCACGATTCCTGTAGAATCCGTAATGCAAAAATCTCTGGTGCTTGAACTGGAAGCTTCAAGAACCATCCATGAAGCAGAACGGGATATCAACACTTTCAACATGGAACATCCGGAAACAGCCTTGGCCCATTCATATCCGGTTGTTGAAAACGGTGAATATCTTGGAATTTTAGACTGGAACCTGGTTCTTCGCAACATCGTTTCCATTGAAGGCGGAAAAACGGTCCTGCTGGTGGCGGACTGCGTCACGTTCTCGCCGCTTCTACCGGCCAGCGCCGATTTGCATACGGCTATGAAGTTCATGCTCAAACATTCGCTGAACGAGGCTTATGTCAAAAACGCCGCCGGAAAGATCATAGGGATTCTTCCGTCTTCGACGATTATGAATGCTTATGACCGGGCGGTGTGGGAAAACGCTAAACGTTAAAAATCAGCTCTGTTAAAAATTCAGAGAAAAACGGGCGCCTGTAGATTGATTTTCCAAATTGAAAGTCGGCGTTACGGAAAGCAAATACTGCTGCTTTTTAAGGATGTAATCTTCGCGACTCTTGCGGAACCGGTCTGCGTTTCGGCCTTTTTTAGAACCGATGGCTTTTAAGATAATGCCCGGAGTAATCAAGTAGGGTGAAACGACAAGGCTTACGACGCCATAAACTTGAATATCTAAATCGCTGCTTGTGAGCATAATGACGCCACCGCCCAAAGCGATTGCGCCACCGATAAGAAAAATGGTTCCGAGCCTAGAAAGAGATTCGTGGCTAGATTCCGACTGCTCAATTTTATTGTCGTAAATGGGAACGCTATCCACGGCAAAGTATTCCGAAACGGGAATAGGCTGCTTTTGGCCCAGCTTGTTGTATCCAAAAATCACCTGCTCTTGAGGCTCTTGCGTTTGGACGGTAGCGTTGTCTTGAGAATCGTTAGCATCGATGGGACGCTCCCAAACAGAAGTCTGTGCAAATGCCCCAACAACGGTGAAAATAAAAATTGCAACAAAAAGTTTCATACCCATGGTATAAATATAGTGAAAAATAGGCGTTGGGATATGGCAGTCGGATTAAAGGTGCTTTTTCCCGGACAAATGTTCGATATGGATGCGGTAGACGCTCACATGGGAAATCATGCGGTCTATAAAAGCATCTCCGGCGTCTTTATGTTCCGGGCTGTATTTGTCTACTAAAAGGCGTAATCCGGTTCTCGGGTCTTCTGCTGGGAAAATGCGTCCAAAGGCGATGCAGCTTTCGTAAGCGGTGCTGAATGCTTCCGGGTGGAGCTTTGTTCCGCGGACAACGGTAAAGCTCACCTTGGAGTCTCTTGCAAAATCTTTCGCCTTTTCGCCTGCGTCTTTGGCTCCGTGGATCCAGATGTCTTTTCCGTCGAAAGCGTAATTGATGGGAATGCCGTAGGGGTAGCCGAGGGAATTTTGCGTAGATAAAATTCCATATTCCCCGGTCGTTAAAATTTCGGCAGCGGCTTCGGTTTGCATTTCCCTGTCCTTGCGGCGCATGGGCGGAAATTCGGCGAGAGATCCGAATGCAAAGTCCCGATGGTCCACGGGCTTTTCGTTTAAAAGGGCTTCGGTTAAAACATCCCCTTTATAAGTGAGCTTTAAAGAAAAGAAGGGAACTTCGCGGTCCATGAGCGTTAAAAAAATACGGTCGCCGTCCCAATGGGGAAGCTCTGCGAACTTTTCTTTGGAAATCCATTCGAGAACGCCTTCGTCGCATTCTTTGATTTTGCCGGTGAACTGTGTGGCTTTAAAAAGGTGCATGAATTCCACTTCGTTCATGCCGTCGCTGATAAAAGTAACGATTCCGCAGTACTTGAGATCATTCAGTTCAAGGCCTGTTTCTTCACGGGCTTCACGCCGGATGCAATCTTCCGGGCTTTCGCCTTCTTCGAATTTTCCACCGATACCGATCCATTTGTCGTGATTGATGTCGTTCTTTTTTTTGACGCGGTGCAAAAGAAGGTAAGAACCATTCTGTTCGATATAGCAAAGGGACGTGTTGAGCATGCAAAAAATATAGCTAAGTTTAAAAGTGAATTTGTACGAAAAAAGCTCTGCATTCCGCAGAGCTTTTGTGCGAGAAAAGGCTCAGGTTAAGCTTCTTTCTTTTCGGAGCACTTGCCGCAGCAGCACTTCTTTTCAGCGAGGAACTTGTAAGCGATTCCGCCGATTACACCACCGAGAATCGGAGCGACCCAGAAGAGCCAAAGCTGTTTCAATGCAGCGCCGCCGACGAAAATGGCCACAGCAGTAGAACGGGCTGGGTTCACGGAAGTGTTTGTTACCGGAATGCTAATCAGGTGGATCAGCGTAAGGCAAAGACCGATAGCGATGGGTGCAAATCCTGCCGGAGCGCGTCCGTCGGTTGCGCCCATAATCACAAAGAGGAAGATCGCCGTGAGAACGGTTTCAATGAGGAATGCCGGGCCCATGCCAAAGACCTTACCGCCAAAAGCGTTCAGACCGTTTGCGTTTGCGGCATCAGACCAACCGTTGGTAGCAAACGCACCGATGCCAGCGGAAAGATCCGGGCATGCAATGGCGTAAAGAATGGCAGCGGCAATGATTCCACCGATTACCTGTGCAACGATATAAGCCGGAGCTTCTTTGGCAGGGAATCGACCGCCTGCGACCTGGCCCAAAGTGACAGCTGGGTTCAAGTGGCAACCGGAAATGTGACCGATTGCGTAAGCCATCGTGAGGACGGTCAAACCGAAAGCGAGAGAAACGCCCACGTAACCGATGCCGGTGTTCGGAACTCCGCAAGCGAGAACCGCTGCGCCGCAACCGCCGAATACGAGCCAACATGTGCCGATAGCTTCTGCAATAGATCTTTGGAGAAGATTCATATTTTCCTTCCTTGTAATTGTAATGGTGATTTGCTTGAAATATAAAAAAGCCCCGCTCCAAAGGAAGGTTTTGGAGCGGGGGAGTGTGATAAGCTTAACAGCGCTTTTCGAAGTTAAAGGTCAACGATTTTTTCGTTTTCCATCAACTGGTCGAAGGTTTGACGTTCGCGAATCACTTCGAGCTTGCCGTTGTTCTGGAGGATTTCCGGAGCAAAACGGCGGCTGTTGTAATTGCTGGACATGGCACTGCCATAGGCGCCTGCGTCGTGCAAAATAAGGTAATCGCCGACTTGAGCAGCCGGAAGCTTACGGGTGACCACGTAGCCGCCTTCTTCCTGCGTAAAGACATCGCCGGATTCGCAGAGAGGTCCTGCGACGATGACGTCTCGTTCCGGGCCAAGTTCTCGACCGTCCTTGGAAACGATGGAGATGCCATGGTAGGAACCGTAGAAGGACGGGCGGACGAGATCGTTGAAACCTGCGTCAACGAGATAGAAGAGTTTATCTTCTTGCGTTTTCACTGCGCGGATTTCCGAAACGAGAACGGCGCTTTCGGCAGCGATGTAACGACCCGGTTCCACTTCGAGAGCGATATCGTGCCCTACGGACTGGGCAATTGCCTTGCGGGTTTTGTCCCAGAGGCTGTAGTAGGCCTGAATGTCGATGCGGTTGCCTTTGTCTTCTTCCTTGTACGGAATCAGAAGACCGCCACCTGCAGAGATCATGCGGATGTGAGAACCGAGACGGCGGGATGCGTCGCGCATGGCGTCGCAGACGGTTGCCAAATGTTCAAAGTCCGTGCCGCTGCCGATATGCATGTGCAGACCGGTAATCCACATACCGTTTGCCTGGGCGAGCTTCACGCAGTCTTTCAACTGGGAATGCCAAACGCCGTGCTTCGAAAGCGGTCCTCCGGTGTTTGTCTTCTTCGAATGTCCATGGCCAAAGCCCGGGTTTACACGAAGAGTCAGGTTGGAACGGACTCCGGCGTCGGCGAGCTGCTTGATCATGTCGGCGGAACCGACGTTGACATGGATGTTGTGCTTCTTCACCAGTTCAATGGCGTCGCGGTCGAAAATATCGGCAGAGTAGACGATCTGCGGAACCTGTTTATCGCTTTCACCGCCTTTGTAACCTGCACGGAGAGCACGAACAATTTCTCCCGCACTGACGGCGTCTACGAGTGCGCCGGCTTTTCGGACGATGGAAATGATAGAGAGGTTGGGGCAAGCTTTTTGAGCAAAACGAACTGTATCGAAGCACTTGAGTTCCTGAACGCGCTTCTCGATAGTTGATCGGTCATAAAGCCAAAAAGGGGTGCCGTATTTTGCGACACCCTCTCGAATTGTTTCTTCCGTAAAAAGCGGACTAGACATTTTTGACGCTGTTTTCGCCACCCTGACCATCAGGAACTCGGTCCGGGTTAGCCTGGTCAATTTCCCAGCTTCCGTCGAAGACGAACTTGTACTGGTAAGTACCGGCAGCGAGCTTCAATTTGATGCTCCACACGCCCTGTTCGCCCTTTTTCATTTTGGCTGGGGTCCAGTTGTTGAATTCGCCTGCGACTTCGACAGAATTGGAATCCGGGGAGTAGACGTTGAAAACGACATCCTTGAGATCCTTCTTCGTTGCCTTCGGAGAAACTTTCTTTGCAGGAGCCTTGACCGCGGCCTTCTTAGCCGGAGCTGCTTTTTCTTCGGTCTTTGCAGCGACCTTTTTCGGGGCTGCTTTTTTGGCCGGAGTCTTTGGCGCAGCGGTCTTGGCTGCAGCTGCTTTCGGTGCAGCCTTAGAAGCGACTTTTACGCTTTTTGTCGCCTTGGCTTCCTTCGTAGCTTTTGTTGTTTTCTTTGGTGTTGACATGGATCAACCTCCTTGTTCGTTGTTAACAAATAATAACAAAAAAATAATTTTCACTCAATACCTATATTTGGAAATATGAAACAAGCTCAAATCATTGCTCCGAGCGTCTTGAACGCTGATTTTTTGAATCTCCAATCCGAACTTAATGCGATTAAAAAAGGCGGTGCCGGCCTTGTCCATCTAGACATTATGGATGGGCATTTTGTGCCGAACATCAGCTTTGGTCCCGGTATTTCGGGACTCATTGGCAAGGCAACGGATCTTCCGTTAGATTGTCACTTGATGATCGACAATCCTGAACTTTACGTAGACGAATTTGTCAAGATCGGTGCGCATTATGTGACGGTCCAGGCGGAATCCACAATTCATTTGGACCGCATTTTGAACCGTATCCGTGAGCTGGGTGCAAAGCCCGCTGTGAGCATCAATCCGGCCACTCCGATCGAAAGCATCAAATGGGTTTTGGATGCAGTCGATATGGTGCTTGTGATGTCGGTGAATCCGGGATTCGGCGGACAGAGTTTAATCCCTTATTGCCTTGATAAAATCCGTGAATTGCGCAGTATGAAGCCGGAGCTCGATATTGAAATCGATGGTGGTGTGAAGCTCGACAATATCCTCTCTGCCAAGGAAGCCGGAGCAAACATTTTTGTCGTGGGAAGTGCGATTTTCAAGACGGATTCGCCTGAAATGACGTGCCGTAAGTTTGTTGAAACTGTTTTCTGATTTTTTTTTATATTTGGTGCAAATTTTCTTTGGAATGGGTACATATATATGTCAACACTTAACACACAAATTAAAGAAGTGCTAATCAAGGCGCTTGAACTCGAAGATATCACCCCCGAAGATATCGAGGATGATGCTCCGCTGTTCGGCCAAAACAAAGAAGGTCGCGGCCTCGGTCTTGATAGTATTGACGCTCTTGAACTTGGAATCGCTATTAAGGACAACTTTGGCGTATCCTTTTCGACGGTGAACGAAGAAACTCGCAAGCATTTTGCATCGATCGACGCTCTTGCTGCATACATTTCCGCTAACAAAAAGGACTAACCATGGATAAGCAACAGATCTATAACAAAATCCGCGACGCCCTGATTGAAGATTTTGAATTGAAGCCGGAAAAGGTTGTGCCGGAAGCACGTCTTTACGAAGACTTGAACCTGGACAGTATCGACGCTGTGGACCTGATCGTAAAACTCAAGTCCTTTATTCCGCGTAATATTGACCCGGAAGTCTTCAAGAGCATGCGTACACTGCAAGATGTGGTGGACGGCATTTACGATCTCGCCCAAGGAACTAGCGAAGACAAATGAAAACCGTAGCGGGGAAGATTCTCTTCGCCGTTCTTTCGGTTCTTTATCCGGTTCTGGTTTTTTGCGGTCTCCATTTTTGGGGACTCTCGCCGCGTAAGTTGAGCCTTTTGCTGCTCCTCCTCGCGGCCTTTCATTTAATATCAGCATCGAGAAAGAAAGTTTCCGGTACGGCGTCACGCATTAAGGAAGGCTGCTTTGTAGCCTTTCTTTTGGCTTGTGGCGTCGCCGCTTTTGCGCTAGATAATGCGACTGTTCTGAAGTTTTATCCGGTCCTTGTGAACGTCGGAATGCTTTCTTTTTTTGGAGCGACGCTTTTTCGAAAACCGAGCTTTGTATTTCGGCTGGCGACTTTTGCCGACAAACGCATTTTGCTTACCGCCGACCGGTTTTCTGTGGAGCGTTATTGCAACCGGGTCACTCTTGTCTGGTGCATCTTTTTTGTTTTAAATGGGTCTGCTGCACTTTGGACCGTGCTTTGGGCAGACGAAAAAATATGGTCGCTTTACAACGGCCTGATTTCGTACATCCTAATGGGGATTCTTTTTATTTCCGAAATTGGGGTTCGTAAAATGAAACAAAATCAACTGCAATCTTACATTCCATTTTCCAAAATAGAAGCGGATTCGCGTCCGGACGATTCCGTGGTCTGCTTTAGCGGTGCCGGCCTTTCTTCTGAAGTGAAGACTTGGGCGGATTTCAAGGCGGATGTTTCAAAGGTTCGGGCGGCTGTCGAAGAGCAAAGCTATTCGGCTTGGATCTTGAACGCTGACGACGTTTACCACTTCCTTGTGGCGATCTTTGCCCTTTTTCAGAGTGGAAAGAAGATTCTTTTTACAGCCAATCGCCAACCGGAATTTATCCGTGAAATACGAAAACCTGATGTGGGATTTTTGAACGATACCGGTGCGGAAGGCGCTTTACAAATTCCGGAAATCATCCAAACATATTCGGCTCAAAATACGTGGACGCCTTTTGATATTTCCAAGGCAAAAGCAGCCATGTACACCTCTGGAACCACAGGCATTCCCAAGGAAATCCCGAAGGATGGCTCTCAGTATGAAAACGAAGCCAATGCTCTTGCCGAACGTTTTGCCGCTGGATTTGCGAACCGCAATTTTTACATGACGGTGAACCATCACCATATTTACGGGATGGCGTTTTCCATTTTTGTGCCGATTTCTGCCGGGCTTCCGATTCGCCGTGTGCGTTTTGAATTCCCGGAAGAGTTGGAACAGATTGTAAAAGAACCCGCAGTAATTGTAGCAAGTCCTGCTTTTTTAAAACGTCTCGCTGCAAACCGCAAAGAACCATTGCCGTTTAAAAAGTCGCCGTTCTGGCTTTCGGCTGGGGGGCTTTTGCCGGATGACGTGGCGAATCGTGTGGAAGAAATTTCGGGTAACGGCGTTCAAGAAATTTACGGCTGCACAGAAGCTGGAGCTATTGCAACACGCCGCATCCGCGAAAAGAAATTGTGGACTCCGATTCCGCCGAATAAAGTTTCGTTTGCAGAAAACGGCTGTTTAAAAATCGATTCGTCTTATACAGAAGCCGGTGGATTTGTCACGGGAGACCTGGGAAAAATCGAATCCGATGGATCCTTTGAATTGCTCGGGCGCGCGGATTCCATTGTGAAGATCGAAGAAAAACGCATTTCTCTTCCGGAAGTCGAAAATCGTTTGCGTCAAACCGGCGTCGTTCGCGATGTGCGGGTCGTTCCGATGACGGGAAAACGTCAGTTCCTTGCTGCGGCCATTGTTTTGAACGATGAAGGCGTTGAAAAATTCCGGAGTGTGGAAAAGAAAGACATCAATGCATTTTTTAAACAGCATCTTTCCGGATTCTTGGAAAATACGGTGCAGCCCAAAAAATGGCGTTACCTGGAAGAGCTTCCCCAAGATGCCATGGGAAAAATTAAAACACGCGAGGTACAGGCTTTGTTCGAAATCCCCGAATCCCCGAATTTTAAAATTCTCAAGTACCACTTGGAAGGCAATTCGCTTTCTGTGAAGACCGTGATCCCGGCTGCAAGCGATTATTACGACGGACACTTCCCGGAATTTAAACTTTTGCCGGCGGTTGTTCAGATCGATTTGATTCTGCGATTCTTCCGCGGTTTTATGAAGCTTTCTTCCACTCTTGAAAGAATGCAACGGGTGAAATTTTCTAGTCCGATTTTCCCGGAGCATCCGGTGACGATCGAAGAAAACTATTCTCCGGATACAGGAAAGCTTGCATTTAAAATTGTAGCCGAAGACGGTAAAATTTGCTCGTCGGGCACGATTGTGTTGAAAAAGGAAAACGTGTAATGGATTTTAAACCTTGTGCCATTGTACCGGTGTACCGTCACGAAAATACGGTTCGTACGGTTGTCCAAAATTTGAACGCCCAGAATTTGCCGGTGATCATTGTGGATGACGGCAATACTCCTGAAGCTTTGCACGTGCTGCAACGCGTTGCACAGGAAATTCCGAATGTAATGGTTGTTTCTCACAGTGTGAACATGGGAAAGGGCGGAGCCGTTTGCACGGGCTGTAAAGAAGCTTTTAAGGCGGGCTTTACCCATGCGCTGCAGATCGATGCGGATGGTCAACACGATCCTTCCATGATTCCGTTTTTGTTAAAAGCGGCTCGGAAGCATCCGGAGTCTTTGATCGGAGGATTTCCGCAGTACGATGCCAGCGTTCCCAAGGGCCGTGAAATCGGTCGAAAAATCACCAACTTTTGGATTGCCGTGGAAACTCTTTCTAAAGAGATCCCGGATGCTATGTGTGGCTTCCGCGTTTACCCACTAAAGTCCACGGTGCCCGTTTTGGATAAAATCGTGACTTTCCGCATGGGATTTGATATTGAAATTTTGGTGCGCCTTGCCTGGGCGCAAGTCAAAATGCATTTTTATCCGGTGAAGGTGATTTACCCGGAAAATGGAGTTTCGAATTTCCGAATGCTTCACGACAATTTGGAAATTTCCTGGCTGCATACGCGCCTTTGCTGTGGAATGCTCCTCCGTTTGCCAAAACTTTTATTGCGAAAGAAAAAACATGGCTGAAGAACACTGGTCCCAAATTGAAGAAGCGTCGAAGGCGGCGTGGGAATTTCGCTTTATGCTGTGGGTGACGATTCACCTGCCGCGTAAACTCGTGGAATGGATCGTGGCCGTCATTGTGTTCTTTTTTTACTTGGGAGCGGCTCCAGTTCGAAAGCGTTCACGGCTATTTTTAGATCACGTTTCCAAAATGAAAGTCGAAAAGGTGCCGCCTTTTGCCGTGTATCGTCATATCCTTGCCTTTGCCCTTTCGATGATCGAAAAAATTCGAGGGTGGGCTGGGAAAATGTCCCTTTCGGAACTGGAAACGCAAAATGATGATATTGACGAATTGGTGAACCTTCTCGATAGCGGAAAGGGTGCTTTTATCCTTTGTTCGCACTTGGGAAATATCGAAGCCATGCGCTCTTTGACAGGGTATCACAGGGAACATACCAAACGGGATTTCCAAGTTTTTCCTGTAGTGGATTTTTCGGGAACAAAGCATTTTAACGCACTTCTCCGTGAACTGAATCCGGAATTGATGACCAATAGTTTTGACGCCAATTCGATCGGTGTCGATACGGCAATCGATATGCGTGAAAAAATCCAGGCGGGAAACCTTGTGGCGATTGCAGGTGATAGAACTTCTGCTAATTCCTTAGACCGCTTTATTCCGCTGAACTTTTTAGGCGACAGTGCCCAGTTCCCGGAAGGCTCTTTTGCTTTGGCGAATATTTTAAAAGCGCCTGTCTATTTTATCTTTGCGTTCCGCAAAAAAGATTTAGACATTACGTCGCCCTATGAATTTCATATAATCCGTTCTAAAACGGAACTGGGCGGAAAACGTTCCGAACAAAAACAGCAAATGGCAAATCTCGCTGCCGAATATGTTGCCCACTTGGAAAAATTCTGCTTGGAACATCCTTACCAGTGGTACAACTTTTACGACTTCTGGCAAAAGGGAGAATCGAAATGACTGGAAAAGTTTTAAAAACCTCTGTGGATATTCAAGTTCAATTCTATGACTTGGACCCCATGAATGTTGTTTGGCACGGCAACTATGTGAAGTACATGGAAACGGCCCGTTGCGCCCTGCTTACCAAAATTCAATACGATTACACCGAAATGGTGAAAGCGGGTTATGCTTGGCCTGTCGTGGAAATGAATCTCAAGTATATCCGCCCGCTTCGTTTTATGCAATGGGTACGTGTGGAAGTGACCCTTGTAGAATATGAAGTATGCATGAAGCTGAAGTATAGATTTATCGATATTGAAACAGGCAAAGTGGTAACCAAAGCGGAAAGCACGCAGATGGCGGTTAAAATTTCAACTCGGGAATCCCAGCTGATGACACCGGCGGATTTTGTCGCCAAGGTCGAAGCGGCAATGGCAAAGGAAGAAAATGCTTAAAACTCTTTTCACGGTGATTGTTGCTTGCCAAGCAATGCTTTGGGCAGCGGATGCGGCGATTTGGAAGTCTCCGGCGAATGTGGATTCTCCGGAAGTTCAAAAAGTAATGCAGGTGCTTTCTGCCGCGGAAACGGTGAGCGGCACCTTTGTTCAAAAGCGGACCGTTGTGAAAATCAAACGGACTTTTGAATCCACGGGCCGTTTTAAAATTTCCCAAAAAGAAGGCATCACTTGGGATATGGAAAAGCCTTTTGCGTCTAAACTCGTCATTACGGATTCTAAAATCGTTCAGACGAATGAGGACGGTTCTCAAGTAGAAATGGCGTCTTCGGAAAATGTCATCTTTAGAGAAATTGCGGCTTCGATGAGAGCGGTTCTCGGTGGAAATCTCGCCGTTTTACAGAATCGTTTTGAACTGTATTTTTTGAAAACGAAAAACGGTTGGAATGTGGGACTTGTTCCCAAAGAAAAAACGATTCGATCTGCGATCTCTTCCATCGTTCTTGAAGGCGATGGGAATTTGAAAAAAGTGGAACTTGTCGATGGCGAAGGAAATGTGTTGACTTATGAATTTGAACAATCTGGAAAATAAAAAACGCTATTTGAATATTGGCATTTGGGCGTTGCTGCATATCGCTCTGATTGTTGCAGTGGTCCTTTCGTATCCATGGAAGATCGATCGCAATTTGTATTCTATCGTTCCGGAATCCGAAACCTCTCCGGAAATCCATACAGCGGAAACGGTCCTTGCGGCTCGGACATCTTCCCGCATAATGCTGTTTGTGGGAGATTCGGATTTTACAGTGGCAAAAACCGCTGCCGAAAAAATCGGGCATACGCTTTTAAGCAGTAAGCAAATCGAATCCGCATCTTGGACTGTGGATCCGTCTTCGATGAAGGAAATTTCAGATTACCTGTTTGCGGAACGCTTTGCTCTTCAAGATCCTTCTATTTTGCAAATGGACGATTCTGCTGCCGCGGATTATTTCTATAGCAAAGCGCTTTCCCGCATTTATGGAGCTTTCCCCACGAGCGACCTTTCCCGTTTGGAAGAAGACCCTTATTTGCTTTCGCAAAATGCACAAGACAGAGTGCTCTTGGGCTCTCCTCTGACGATGAGCCAAATGACTCTGCGCGATGACTATTTGGTTGTGGAAGATTCCGGCAGAACCTACGTCTTTATTCAGGCAAAAATTTCGATGGAAACGTCGGCATTTGCTTCGGAAGATCATATTTTGGGAGTTTTGGAAGATAAAATCGAAGCTTTGCAAAAGGAATATCCGGGTTTGCGGATAGAAAAATCGGGAGTTCCTTTCCACAGCTATTCGAGCTCAGAACAGGCTCAAGTAGAAGTTGCTTGGATTTCTGGAATTTCTACCGTTGCGGTTTTGCTATTACTCTTGTTGGTGTTCCGTTCGGCGCTTCCGATTGTGACGACTCTTGCGTCGATTGGTGTTGCAATTCTTGCGGCTATCGGGGCAACACTTGCAACCTTCCATGAAATTCACATCTTTACGTTTATCTTTGGAACGAGCGTTATCGGTGTAAGTATTGACTATGCGCTGCATCATTTTGCAGATAGGGAAGCTCAGGTGAAGAGCATGCTCTTAGGCTTTATGACGACGGAACTCAGTTACATTGCGCTTGTAATTGTGGACTTCCCGATTCTCCGTCAGATGGCGTTCTTTTCTATGGTGGGGCTTGCCAGTGCGCTTCTTTCGGTGCTGCTTGTGTTCCCATTTGTGTCGGAGAAGATGGAAGGACAGGGAAATTTCCCACTGAAGATTGCACAACTCGCTTTGACGGGGTATTCGAAGCTTGAACGGATTCCGAAAGTGGCCCGCTATATTATTTTCGTTGTAGCGGCTGCTGCTCTGATCCCCGGTTTTGTAAAGCTCAGCGTTCAAACGGACATTCGTTCCATGTACACGGTCGCTCCAGAGCTCGGCGCTTCGGAAATGAAAGTTTCGCAGTGGATGAACATGGGGATCGCTCCCACATACTTTATTGTGAGCGGTGACTCCGAAGATGACGTTTTGAAAAAAGAAGAAGCTTTAACAGAAAAGCTCCGTGCCGCAGAAAAAGATTCTCTGTTGAAATCTCATCTTGCACTGTCGGACATTTTGCCTTCAAAAGATAGGCGCTCCCGTTTGAACGAATTGCTTTCCAAGTCTTTGCCCATCAAGTACAAGGAACTTTGCAAGCAACTGAAAATGAAACCGGTAAAAAATGCTCAGAAAAAGCTTTTGACTGCCGATGAATCGGAATTGAACTCGGGCCTTGAATCATTGCCGGGACAGCTTCAAAGCATGCGTGAAATGCTCTGGATTGGAAACGTTTCTGGAAAGTATTACAGCGCAGTCCTTCCGCAGCATGTGTCCAAAGATTTTAACCCGAAGCAGTATGCGGATCCGGAAAATGGAGTTTATGCAGTCAATAAAATCGATGAAGTGAACGGCGCTTTGACGGAACTTTCTTTGACTGCGCTTTCGCTGGTAGCTTTCGCCTATTTTGCGGTGTTCTTCATTCTTTCTTTTGTTTATACGTGGCGAGATTCCTTGCGTGTGGTGCGCGCTCCGGTGCTCGCTTGCGTCTTTACGCTTTCTATGTTCGGCTACATGGAAATACCGGTTAATTTCTTTGCAATCACCGGTCTAATCCTCGTGTTGGGCATTGGAATTGATTATGCGCTTTTCTTTAAGGACTCTAGAAACCATACGGATTCGACGGCGTTTGCGGTGATGCTTTCGGCTGCGACGACGCTGATTTCTTTTGGGACGCTTTCGTTTAGCGGATTTGCTCCGGTTTCGGTTTTGGGGCTTTCTGTGCTGCTTGGAATTTCGGTGTGCTTCTTGCTTTCACCATTTACGCGGGATTAAATCGCTTTTTATATTTGTACAAAAATGTGGGAATTAAAAATGGATAGTTTGAGGAAGCTTGCGCCTGTGCTTTTGGCATTTGCGCTGTCTGCTTGTACTTCCCATTCCGTGGTGGCTAAGAATGCGGCAAAGGTCTATTATTCCGATTCCCGCTACATTCAGTTGATCGATCCCCAGGAAAGTAAAATCGCTGTGGAAGAAAACCAGCAGATGACAGGAAGCTACGGCGAAAAAAAGTTTTCTGGCGAATCCTGGATGCTTTTGAACGATACCACTGTGCACATGATGCTTTTTAGCTCTATGGGAAACACCATTGCAGAGCTTGTGTACACAAAGGATTCCCTTGCGTTTAACAGCAAATGGATGAATGCAGAAAAGATGAAACCCGAATATATCGTTGCGGACATCCAATTCTGCTATTATCCGGCGCAAGTTCTCGAAAAAAACTTCCGGGCTGCGGGATTTTCTTTTGTAGAAAATCAGCAAGGTGAAGTTTTACTTCGTACCCTTTCCGACGGGGAAACTTTAATTTTAAAAATGGAAAAGAACGGTAACAAAATCTTTTTGGAAAACGTCCTTCGCCATTACAGCTATCAAATCGTATCCGAGAAAAAAGAATGAGCGCTCCTTTGTACATTCATGATTTTGCACTTTGCTCGGCTCTAGGCTCAGAAAAAAAGAGCATTTGGCAGGCTTTGAAAAATGGAAGTCGTCCGCCGTTTATTCAAAAGACGTTCCGTGCAAAAGAACGCTACGCGGTTGAAATTCCAGAGGATACTCTGCCGAAGGTTGCAGATCCCTATTACGACAACCATGTGAACCGTCTTTCGGAATTGGTTCTTTCGCAAATCGAAGATTCTGTGCGCAGTGCAATCGCGGAATATGGTAAGGATCGTATCGGAGTATTTATCGGTTCAAGCGATAACGGTTCGGAAGCGTCACTTGCTGGGCTTGAATCCTTTCAAAAAACAGGAGCTTACCCGGAAAGTTATGAACTCAAAATGCAACAAGCGGATTTTGCCGCGGAATTTATTGCCAAGCGTTTTGGTTTGACGGGACCTGTTTTTACGCATTCCTCTGCATGTGCATCCAGTGCAAGCGCTTTTGCTTCTGCTAGAAACTGGCTTGAAGCGGGCTTCTGCGATGCTGCGATCGTGGGCGGTGTCGATATTGTGACGGAAACGGTGGTGCTTGGTTTTGATTCTTTGGAAGCGGTTTCCCTTGCTCCGACGATTCCTTTTAGCAAAAATCGGACGGGCCTTACAATCGGAGATGGGGCTGCTTACTTCCTCATTTCCAAAAAGCCGGGTAACGCAAAAATCAAGGTGATTGGAATTGGTGAAAGTGCCGATGCGGATCATGTGACTGCTCCCCGTGCCGATGGCGAAGGCGCTGTACAAGCCATTGAAAAAGCTTTGAACGATGCTGGAATTTCTGCTGCCGATATCGATTATATCAATTTGCACGGAACTGGTACCAAATTGAACGACGCCATGGAAAGCGTTGCCGTGAACCGTGTTTTTGGAAACGGCACCCCGGCAAGTTCCACAAAAGGATTGACCGGTCACACCCTTGGTGCTGCCGGTGCATTAGAAGCGGCTTTCTGCTGCTTAACGCTTTCGGAAGACAATGCAGAACACGCACTCCCTGCGCATTTCTTTGATGGGGAACGGGACCCGTCCCTTCCGCAGATTCGCCTTGTTAATGCCGGAGAAACGTCTGAACGGTTGAACATTTGCATGAGCAACTCCTTTGGCTTTGGCGGTTGCAATGTTTCGCTTATCCTTTCGAGGAATGTCTAATGACTGAATTTGATACACATGAAAAAGTAGCGTCACTGGTTCCCCACAAAGGTCACATGCATCTGTTGGACCGCGTTCTCGCATACAACTTTGAAAATGCGGAAATTGAAACGGAAGTGGACATTACCGACAAAAGCATGTTCTATGAAGAATCTTACGGTGGAGTCCCTGTTTGGATAGGCTTTGAATATATGGCCCAGAGCGTTTCTGCCATGACGGGCCTTGTGGGGTTAGAAACTCATACCCCTCCGCAGATGGGATTCATTTTAAGCGTTACCAACTTCCGGTCAGAAAAGAATGTTTTTCCTGTAGGTTCTACGGTTCGCATTTGGGTTCGTCAAACGGTTCGCATGGATATGGCGGTTACCTTCGAAGGAAAAATTTTTATTGGAAATGAACTGGTTGTTTCTGCAACGATGAATACAATCGAAGTGGACGATCCGAAAAAAGCTTTAGGAGTATAATTATGGATGATGTAAAAAGAGTTCTCGTTACCGGTGCAAGCGGTGGAATTGGACTTGCGATTGTCAAAGCGGTCCTTGCTGCGGGCTATCACGTGGTGGCGCATTATAACAGTCATGCAGAAGCTTTAGAAGAACTTCAAAAAGAATTTGGAGATCAAATTCAGCTGCTCCAATTTAATGTGGCGGATCGAGAAAATTGCAAAAACATTCTTGAAAATGATGTCAAGACGAACGGGGCCTATTTTGGAGTGGTCCTTTCTTCGGGCATTTGCCGAGATGCTGCATTCCCAGCGATGACGGATGAATATTGGGACAAAGTTCTGGATGTGAACTTGAATGGATTCTACAATGTTTTGCATCCCATCGTGATGCCCATGTGTCGTAAACGGAAAGGACGCATTGTGACTATCGCTTCCGTTTCGGGCGTGATCGGTAACCGTGGCCAAGTGAATTACAGCGCAAGCAAGGGCGGTATTATTGCTGCAAGTAAAGCTTTGGCAGTGGAACTTGCCAGCCGAAACATTACGGTGAACAGCATTGCTCCGGGTGTTATTGAAACGGAAATGATCAAGGACGCTCCGGTAGATATGATCTTGCCAGCAATTCCGATGCACCGTGTGGGCAAGCCGGAAGAAGTTGCCGCAACGGTTGTCTTTTTGCTTTCGGAAGGTGCGGGCTATATTACGCGCCAAGTGATTTCTGTGAATGGAGGTCTCGCATGACCCGTCGTGTTGTTGTTACAGGTGGTTCTGCTCTTTCGCCCCTCGGTTTGGAAGACGATGCAATTTTTGAAAGACTGCACAAGTATGAAAACTGTGTCGTTCACATGCCGGATTGGGATAAGTACGAACAAATTAATACGCGTTTGGCGGCTCCCATTCCTTTTGCAATTCCGGAATTTTCCCGTAAGATGATGCGTGGCATGGGGCGCGTGGCTCAAATGGCTTATGCGACTGCGGAACAAGCCTTGATCAAAGCGGGTTATGATTTGGACGATCCAGAACTTAAAGCGGGTCGTGTGGGCGTTGCTTATGGATCTTCCATGGGTAATTTTGAAGCCATTAAAGAATTCATGTCCATGATCATGGACAATGATTCTACAAAGATTACCGCCACTTCTTACATTCGTTGCATGCCGCAGACTTGTGCTGTAAACATCAGTGTGTTGCTCGGTTTAACAGGTCGTTTGATTACCACGAATACCGCTTGCACAGCGGGAAGCCTTTCCATCGGTTACGCTGCAGAAGCGATTGCAAATGGAGAACAGGACGTGATGATTGCTGGTGGTGCAGAAGAAATGAACCCCACATGCTCCGCAGTGTTCGACGTTCTTTTTGCGACGAGTGTCAAAAATGATACTCCGAAAATCACACCGGCGTCTTATGACCGCGACCGAGACGGCCTTGTGGTCGGCGAAGGCGCTGGCTCCGTAATCCTTGAAGAATATGAACATGCAAAGGCTCGTGGTGCGCACATTTACGCAGAACTTGTAGGTTTCGGTACCAATACAGACGGCAATCATTTGACAAATCCTAAAAAGGAAACGATGCAGATTGCTCTAGAACTTGCTATGAAAAAGGCAGGAATCGGTCCGGAACAGATTGGATATGTGAACGGACACGGTACAGCAACCAAGAGCGGCGACATTGCAGAATCCCAAGCGACTTTCGGAGCTTTCAAAGGCCGAGCGGTTCCGCTCAGCACTTTAAAAACTTACATCGGTCATTCGCTGGGCGCATGCGGCGGCATTGAAGCTTGGCTTTCCATTTTGATGATGAACCGCAAATGGTTCGCTCCGAACCTGAATTTGAAAAATGTGGACCCGGCTTGCGCTCCGTTGGATTACATCACTGGAGAAGGTCGCGAAATTGACACGGAATATGTGATGTCCAATAATTTCGCATTCGGTGGAATCAACACGTCGCTGATCTTTAAGCGCGTGTAAAATCCACCGGATTTTCCGGATCGTTTTTACGGCAGTTTTCAAACGTAACCCGCAGCTCTTCCGTTAAAAGGTTTACTGCTGAGGGTTCCGGGTGAGAACTGTATTTTTTTGTATCGATTTGCTCTAAAATATCGACGTTGTAATGGTAACATTCTGTCGGGTGGAAGCTAAAGTATTTATCATGCTTGCGCAGCCCGATTTTTTCGTTTCCCCCGATGTATATGGGTTGAACCTTGTGATACCCGTGCAGAGCAAAACGGGATGCTCCTTTTTTCAACTGCAAAGGTTCTCCAGGCCGCGTACGAGTTCCTTCTGGGAAAATGATCAAGGATTCCCCCTGATTCATTCCTTCTGTGGCACGGGCCATTTGATCATCAAAGGAAAGGGAATTTGGAATAAAAAGCGTATTCACCACGTTGTGAATAAACGGCGTTTTTCCGAGAGAGCCTTTGACAATGCAGTTTACATTGGGAACGATGGAAAACAGCACCACCACATCTAACAGCGACGGATGATTTGCCACGACAACGCAGGAGTGAATATCCTTCAAACGTTCTGCATGGTGAATTTTCACTTTTAAAATGCTGAGAGCTGTCATTTCGCCCACGTAAATTTTAAACCATCGGAGGTTCACTGCGCGAGCCATTTTTTTGAACTTTTCCTTGTTAAATCCGGAAAGCAAAAAAATCAGCGGGAATAAGCAAGAAAAAAGGGCGCTCGCTCCACCAAATGTGGCGTAAGCAATCACTTTGGCGATTAAACGCCAAACGTAAACGATTCGTTGTAGCGGTTTCATTGTGAAAGCCGAGTCTTTAAAAATGTCAAAGCTTGGTCCGCGGCGGAATTGCCTTCGGGAAGCGGAGAAAGATCCAGTTCGCAGATCGCATCTTGGGGATCTGTGGAAAGTCGAATTGCAAGAGCGCACACCGTATTCGGATAATGGGAAATCGAGGCGTACGCTTCTGGCAAACGTTCATCTGCAAACACAAAAATGCGTTCTTTTTCTCGACCGGAAAGAAGCGGCGCAGCCGCTTCCTTCAAACCGTTTTCAAAGGACTTTTTGCCTGCAAAAACTGCGCTGTATCCGGCCATGTTCTTTTCGGTAATCGACGCCGCAGAAACAGGGGCGTTAAAAACCGAAAGGCTGAACTGCGCCGGCGAAACTTCGCCCGTAGCCAAAATCCCTTCCGAAATTTTGTACTGCCGTACGATTTCGCCAAATTCGGATGCGAACGTCATGTGTACAGGAGGAAGCCCTTCTGAAACTTCGTGGACCGTATAGACAACCATTTTCGTGGCAGCGCTTAAACGTCTACGAAAAAGCATCGGCACAAAAGCGAGCTTTGGCAGATTCTCGGCGTCTGTCCAGGCAGAGAATTTTTTGACGTAGAGACTCATTTTTTGCGGAAACGGAAAAGGGTGTAGCAGTTGATGCCCAAGTTGTGATGGGCTTCCTTCAGTTCAAAGCCGCCGTCTTCAATTGCGTTCTTCAATTCGTCAAAGCGGTACATTTTGCTGTTGCCGTTTGCGATGCATGTGAAGTAGAGAGATGTCGCTTGGAGCGAATAGGCTGCGGCTTCAAAACGCTGCTTGTCCCAGATCGGTTCTAGCACGTAAATGTCGGTTTCTGCGCTGGCTGCCGGGTGAATCTTTTTTAGAATCTTTGTAATCTGGTGCAGGGAGAAGCAGTCCAAAAATTGGCTCATCCAAATGGCGTCTGCGCCTTTCGGAAATTCCGTTGTGCTGTCGAGAACGTTGCACGGAATCGTGGAAATGCGATTTTCAAATCCGGCTGCTTTTGCGTTCTTTTCGGCTACAGCGGTTTGGCCCGGAAGGTCAATAATGGAAACTTGAACATCCGGATTGTACTTGCAGCATTGGATTGCCCATTTGGCGGTGTTGCCGCCGATGTCGAACAAACGTTTGACCGGCTTCGAATAAACGATGGGAAGCGCTTCCGGGAAAGCGAGATCCGAATAGAAATGGTCGAATCCGAACCAGCTTTTTTTGAACTGGTCGCTGCACTGGGAAAGGCCTTCGTAAACAGTCGTCCATTTGCCGAAGTGCTTAAGTCCTTCCGGTTTTCCGTTCTTAATGGAGTCGGCCAAATCGTCTGCACCTGCGTAACAGACGTCTTCCGAAAAGTCCATGTTTACACGGGTCATGTCGTCGGTCATTACAAAGAATCCGACTTTGCTGAGCGTGTAAAGAAGGTTATCTTCCGGGGATTCCTTTTTGAGCTTCAGCATGCCCATGCCGAGCCCCATTTCCATGAGTACTCCGACGCCGTATTCGGAAAGTCCTGTTTTTTCAGAAATCTCTTTGACGGTAATGCCCTTGCGACGGGCTTTGCTTACAAGTTCCAAAATGCCGAAGTCCCGAAGTGCGCGGGCAGCTTGGAACGAAAGAGGTGCAAACGCGATTTTCTGAGCTTCGAATTTCGCGTTGACAGCGTCGATATCATCTTGATAATAAGATTCAAACATAAAAATAAGTCCCCAATGCAGGAAAAAGGCCTGCCTCCCAAGCAGGCCTCATTGAATATAATTACTTCACGAATGCAGCGTAAATCGCGCGAATCGCTTCTTCCATGTTAGCTTCGTCAACACCGACAAGAATGTTGATCTGCGAAGAACCCTGGTCGATAATGCGGATGTTAATATCCTTTTCGGCGAGAGCGTTGAAAAGCTTTGCAGCGATACCGACTTTGTTCGTCATGCCGTGACCCACGGTGGCCACAAGGCTAATGCCCGGGAAAACCTTCACACGGTCCGGGTGCATCTGAAGCAAAAGATCTTCGAGAACGGCTTCCTGAACAGCTTCCAAGGACTTGGAATCCACAACGATCGACATGGAGTCGATACCGCTGGGGCTAAGTTCGTAAGAAAGTCCTTCCCCTTCGAGGATGGCAAGTACGCGACGTCCAAAGCCCACTTCCTTGTTCATCATGCTCTTTTCGATGTAGATCATCGAAAAGCCTTTACGGCCAGCGATGCCGGTAATCGGATAATCGGTCTTTTCTGGAGTCGGGCCGATGATCGTGCCTGCGTCTTCCGGACGGTTCGTGTTGCGGATGTTGATCGGAATGTTCTTTGCGCGGCAAGGAGCGATGGATTCGTCGTGAAGAACGCTTGCACCCGAATACGAAAGTTCGCGGATTTCGCGGTAGCTGACGTAGCTGATCGGTCTCGGATTTTCGACGATGCGCGGGTCCGTCATGAGCATGCCCGAAACGTCTGTCCAGTTTTCGTAGACGATCGCGTTAATGCCGTTGGCAAGAACTGCACCCGAAATGTCCGAACCGCCACGGGAGAATGTTTTCACCTGCTTGTGAGGACCTTCGCCGTAGAAGCCCGGAACCACATAAAGCTGATTTTCGTCGGAAAGGGTCTGGGCAATGGTTTCGTAGCTCTTCGGAGTGATGCGGTAACGTTCGTCAAAGGCGATCAAATCGAAAGAGTCCACGAATTTGGCTCCGAGATATTCTGCCATCAGACGGGCGCAGAGATATTCACCGCGAGAAACGAGAATGTCCGTTGTGACCGTTTCGATTTCGTTCTTGAGCATGTTTTCGAGAAGCGCCAAGTCTTCGCCGATTTTTGTGGCAAGATTCAAATCTTTAGCGATGTCCAAGTAACGGTCGCAGATCATTTTCCACGGAGTGGAAAAATCCAAATGTTTGGAAGCGAGATCGTAAGTGGTGTAGAGAAGGTCGGTGAGCTTCGTTTCTTTCGGATTGCGTTTACCCGGAGCGGAAACGACGACGACTTTTCGACGCTTGTCGGCTTCGACAATCGCTTTGACTTTCTGGAACTGTTTGGCTTCGGCAACGGAACTTCCACCGAATTTGCAAACGATACGATCGGCCATTTGAGAATCCTTTTGTAAAAAAAGAAGTTTTTTATAAAAAATAGCAATCCTTGGTGGATTTTTTAAGGCTTTGTTCGTCTTAAAAGATGCATTCGCACTTTTTTGAAAATGGAATTAGGGGGAGTTGTGACAGACGCAAAAAGCCTTTTAGAAATTGCGGCCAAGTCGTCGGTTCCCGTTCTCATTTGTGGGGAATCGGGAACAGGAAAAGAAGTGATGGCCCGGAAACTGCACGCTTTGAGTGCCCGTTCACGGGGGCCATTCATTGCGGTCAATTGCGGCGCTATTAGCCCGGGCTTAATCGAAAGCCTTTTTGAAGGCTCTTGCCGGGGATCTTACACGGGGGCTGTCGCAAATCAATTGGGCTTTGTCCGTGCAGCGGATCACGGAACGCTTTTTTTGGACGAAATCGGGGAACTTCCATTAGAAAGCCAAACGCGATTGTTGCGGATTTTGCAAGAAAGGGCGGTAACGCCCATCGGTTCGCAACAGAGCATTTCTGTAGATTTTAGGCTTGTCTGCGCCACCCATCGGAATTTGCAGTTGGCTGTGAAAACGGGCAGGTTTCGGGAGGACCTCTTCTTCCGTTTGAACGTATTTCCCATACGCCTTTTACCTCTACGGGAAAGAATCGACGATCTGAAAATGCTCGCCATAGAAATCTGGAGAGAGATTTCTGGCAGGGAACTTTCCCAAGGGGAGCTGCGGTCCCTTTGCAGTTTTCCGTGGCCGGGGAACGTGCGTCAATTGAAAAATGTCTTGGAACGTTATCTGCTTTTGCAGAACATGGGGGACTCTTTGGAAGAAATCCTTGCTGGAGAACCTTGGGACACCCATTCGGCGAATGGAGCGTTTGTAAGAGATGTTCGAAAAACTTACCGCTACGGCAATACGCCTTCGTGGAAGCATATCTTGGAAGCGTTACAAGAATGTCACAATAACAAGAGCCGCGCGGCTCAAATTTTAGGAATCAGCCGAGGTTCTCTCTGCTATCAATTAAAGAAAAATTCTACTCGTCCAAAGCCTTCTTAAATGCTATTTTTTAGGCCAAGAATACGAAATGGAGTTAGTTATGAAACACGTATTTCTCGTTGTTCCGGCCTCTGCCGGCGTAAACCTTGCCCAGGCCGCAGAATCGGTCTTGAGTGAAATCAAAAAAAATGTCGCTTCCGCTGAATCTTTCGTGGCGACGGAAAAAGTTCCAACGGTTTTGCAGTCTTTAGGTGCAGACGCTTCCATGGAAGCTCTCGTAGGAGCAGTGCAGGATTCTACAGCTGAAGCGTTGGTGATTACCGGCGTATCGACTGAACAGACCGTGCGCAGCGAAACTTTGAATATCCAGATTGCCGCTGCGCTGGATGCGGACGTAATCCTCGTGGCAGATACAGACGAAACGGGCGCCATTGTCGCAGCGGACTTCACTGCTGAAAAGGCTCGCATTGCATTTGTTCTTTCGGACGGCGAAACGGTCAATGAAGACGCTTTGAAAAAGATCCTTTCTTCCGAACGGGAACATCGCATTTCTCAGGCGGAATTCCGCCGCAATTTGATCAAGCTTGCTTCCCGCAATTTAAAGCGCATCGTTCTCCCGGAAGGTGCAGAACCGCGTACCCTCAAGGCCGCCATCGAAGCTTATGAACGCAAAATTGCGATTCCGGTTCTCATCGCTAAAAAGTCCGATGTGGAAGCGGAAGCTGCTCGCCAGAATTTGAAAGTTCCTGCCGGTTTTGAAATCATCGAACCGACTGCGGAACTCGCCGAAAAGTATGTGCCGCTGCTGGTGGAACTTCGCAAGGCCAAAGGCATGACCGAAGAAAAGGCTCGTGAAGTTTTGAAGGACCCGGTATTCCTCGGCACCATGATGCTTAAAAAGGATGAAGTCGATGGTCTCGTTTCGGGTGCAGTGCATTCGACCGCAGACACCGTTCGTCCGGCTCTTCAGGTGATCAAGTGCGCTCCGGGTGTCAAAGCCATCAGCTCGATTTTCTTTGTGTGCCTCCCGTCCCAGGTTTATGTGTTCGGTGACTGCGCAATCAATTTGAACCCGACTGCAGAAGAACTTGCAGATATTGCCATTCAGAGCCATGATACGGCAAAGGCTTTTGACCTTCCGACTCGCGTGGCAATGCTCAGCTACGGTACCGGCAAGAGCGGCAAGGGCGACGATGTGGAACTCTGCGTGAATGCAACGCAGGCTGTACGTGCAGCTCGTCCGGACATTGCCATCGACGGTCCGCTGCAGTATGACGCTGCGACCACCGAAAGTGTGGCAAAGCTCAAAGCTCCGGGCAGCGCCATTGCTGGCAAGGCTTCCGTTTGCGTGTTCCCGGATCTTTCCGCTGGTAACATCTGCTACAAGGCGATTCAGCGTTCCGCTCCGGGCGTGATCGCTGTGGGTCCGATGCTCCAGGGCCTTGCCAAGCCTGTGAACGACCTGTCTCGCGGCGCACTCGTGGAAGACATCGTTTACACCATCGCTCTTACGTCGATTCAGGCTCAGGCAGCCAAGTAACGCCTTCCGTTTAACAAAAAGGTTCTCTTCTGCGGAAGGGAACCTTTTTCGTTTTAAGCTTATTGCATTTTTTCCCGAATGCGTTTCTTCAGATCTTTTAGCTTCCAACGGGAACGCTTGTCTTCCACGGTGTAATTGCTTCTCACGCCTCTCGAAAGGGCGTCTTCCACAAGTTTCAATGCCTCTTCGTAACGATTTTGATCGAGTCTCAGTTCCGCTAAAAAAAGGCTTGTGTTCAAATCGGCAGGGTCTTTTTTGTGAGCGAGAGTCAAAAACTTGTCGGCTAAATCTTTGTCGGGCCAATTTAAAAGGATGGGAATGTAAGGGAGCAGCTGATGGGCGCGCCCTAAAAATTGCCAGTTTTTAGCTTCGGTAGAAAGATCTCGGATTTTGCGGGCGACGCCTTCTTTGACGGCTTGTAACGGTCCGTATTCGGAAGACCACAAAGAAAGATTCTGGGCGTAAAGCGAAGTGATTTCCGTATTGTTCGGAAACTTCGCATGCATGGCTTCTCCAAAGGATTTGGATTCGTCAAACAGTTTTAAGCGCGCTTCGTGGTTGTGATAATCGATGACATAGCAACCTTTAAAATAGTACGCATACAAAAGACGCTCCGCAGCTTTTTCTTCAGCGGCGGAGTCTTTTAACGCGCGCTTGTAAGCGTCGATCATCTTCTCGACTATCAAGGAATCCGCATGGTCATTTTTGGAATTCCGGGCGCGGTTCTTAAACCAGTATTCACCCTCGTCCAAATCTTTGTTGGCAAAGCTTATACTCCCCAACAATAAAAGAAAAAGCAGAATGCGGAACATCACTCCATCAAATTAGATTTTCCAAGTCTGAAGGAGCTTGTTCACGGTCGCAATTCTTTCTTTTTCTTCGTCTGTGCCATGGAATGCCTTGAAAAGAAGGTTGCGGTATTCCATCAGCGCAGTGCGGATAATGACTTTTTCTTCTTTTTTCAGCATAACTATCCTTAACCTAGATAAAAATATCCCAGGATTTACTTTTGTAATTATTGCTTTTTGCGGTTTGCATACTTACCAGAGAAATAATCCATCTGGCGAGTGGAACCGAGCACGGCGTGCCACAGAGGACTGTCCGGCTTGACTTTACGACGTTCGCTGACTGCGAAGTCAATAGGAACGTGGGTAAACTTTCCGTTCATGCTGCCGACGACCATGTTGGTTTTGCCTGCCATGGCGGCGTGTACGGCATTTTCGGCCAGCTGGTAGCAGAAAATGGCATCCGTTCCCTTGGCAGGGATGCTGCGCACGGTATAGCTCGGGTCAAAGTACTTGATGTTGATTTCCACGCCGATCTTTTTAAAGTGTTCGTTGATTTTTTCGACGAGGTAATCTCCGATATCGTACTTGAGAATATTTCCCGAAGCGTCTTTGCGTTCCGGGAGGCCTTTGAACAAATGCTGTCCAGCGCCTTCTGCAACCACCATCACAGCGTGCTTTTTACCGATAGCATAACGGCTTTCTAATGCGCTGAAGAGGCCACCTTCGCCTTCCAGCTTAAACGGCACTTCCGGAATCAAGCAGAAGTTCACCACGGTGGTGGCAAGGGCTGCATCGGCGGCAATAAAGCCCGAGTCGCGGCCCATGAGCTTCACAAGTCCAAGACCGTTGAACGCACCGTTGGCTTCACAATGGGCGCTTGTAATCACGTCGCAAGCGGCAAGCACAGCTGTTTCAAAGCCGAAGGTTCTGTCCACAAGGTTCAAATCGTTATCGATGGTCTTCGGAATGCCAATAACAGAAATCGGCTGATGACGGCGTTTGATTTCATTGGCAATGTCCCGTGCGCCGCGGAGCGTTCCGTCACCGCCAATGCAGAACAGAATGTTGATGTTCAAACGCATGAGCGTATCGACCATCGTTTCTGCCGGCTGATCGCCACGGGAACTTCCAAGAATCGTGCCTCCGTCTTCCTGAATGTTATCAACATAGTCCGGATCGAGAATTTTAGGCGCATAGCCATATTCCGGATTCAGACCGCGGTAACCGTACGGAATGCCAAAAATATTGCGCACACCGTAGTCAAACCACAGAACGCGGACAAGGCTCTTGATCACGTTGTTTAAACCCGGGCAAAGACCACCGCAAGTAACGATGGCAGCACGGGTCCAAGACGGATCGTGGTAAATCATTTCACGAGGGCCAGCGGCTTCGAGAGCGGGAATCGGCTTACCGGCTTTGACAAACTTTTCAGTGGTTGCCACGTCGGTCGTCAAACTGATCTGCTTCGTATCGTTGACAAACTTCAAACCCTTCATCGGAGAGACCAAAGTGCACTTGCCGATGGTGTCAATCGTCAGATCGTAATTGTCTGGATTTTCAAGAATGTCTTCCCTTGTCATATGAACCTCGTTTTTTGGATTCTATCCAGAATTTAGAAAACGAATAGGGCGTTGGAGGTGTACTTTTTAGATATTTAATAGTGGCAAATGCAACTTTGTACGCAGACCGGGACCCGCATTTTCGATCTCGATCTTCATATTTGTCATATCGCAAAGTTTTTTCACCATGGAAAGCCCGATTCCTGTACCGGCTGTGGTTCGGGTCATTTCGTTACCGACGCGGTAAAATTCTTCGAAAACGTGGCTGATTTCTTTTTGAGGAATGCCCGGACCGTAATCCCGGACCACAAAGTACACATCGTTTTCCGATACGCGTAATTCGAGAGCGATCATTTTGTACGCAGAATCCCTGGCGAACTTGAGGGAATTGTCCACCACGTTCGTCAAAATCTGCATGACAGCGTCCTTGTCAAGAGTCAACTGCAAGTTGCAAATGTCGCTTGTAACGGTCAAGTCAAAACCGTGCTTTTCAATGTTCTGCGTGTACGTGGCGACGAATGTATCGAGAATCGTTTTCGGGTTCACCTTGCTGAATTGAACATTCCAGTTGCCCCGTTCGAGTTTCGAAAGGTTCAGCACGTTTTGGATCAAACGGGAAAGACGCTCGGTTTCGTTTACGATCAAAGCGTAATACTTTTGGCGTTTGGTTTCGCTTGCAACCCAGGAATTTTGGAGCAGTTCCGCATACATGCGAATGGCCGTCAAAGGCGTTTTCAGTTCATGGCTCACTGCCGAAACAAAGTCCTGACGTTTGTTCGCCAAAAGAATCTGGCTTTTTGTAGAACGGTAAACGGCAATGAATCCGCCGGCCAAAGCCACAAACATGATGATCGCAATCAAGACGACGAACATATAGCTCGCATTGGCTTCGTCTTCTGTCAAATAGACCGAAAGGATCATGTCGTTCAACGGGAATTGCAATGCAATATTCAAAAGTTCGCCTTTGGAATTGGCAAGGCTTCCGAAGGTCACATAAGCTTTTTCCTTGGTACCGAATTCTAACGTAATACCTTGTTCTGCCGGGTTGAATTGCAGCTCGTTCAGCACCAGATTTTCAAGGTAGGTGCGCAAGCGGACCGCGTAACCTTGAATGAACTGTTCGTTGTTACGCCAAACGTTTCGGTAATAAACGATGTAATTGTTGTTGAACTTGGCTTGGAAAGGGTCGATTTCCACTTCGAGCAAATTGGGAACTTGAATGGAATCTTCGTTATCTTCTTCCTCATTTCCGTTTTCAGAAATCCGGCGAATTCGGGCGGATTCCACGTCAAACAAGAAGCTTTCCGTCTGGGAACTCTGTTCGTAACGCCGTTGGAACTTTTTATTGTCGTTCAGTTTCACGGCGAGCTTCAGATTTTTACCGTAGAGCTTGTCCAAGCTGTCTTGGGTGCTCGCTTGAACCTGGTTTCGGCTAAGGCCTTCGTTGTGAATGCCCAACTGTGTTAGAACGTTCTGGATGCTATCCCGGATGATTTCACGTTTTGCGCGGTCTTCCACAGGGATTTTTTCCAGAATGCCATCGGGGAGAACTGGCGTGTGCATGCCGCCATCCGGATCCAGCTGAAAATAGCCGATCATTCCGCCGTAATGGCTTCGCATGGGAAGCTCGGCGAGTTTTGAAATGGTCACTTCTTCGCCGCCGATAATGGGCACGGCTCGAATAAAGCGGTATTCGGAATAGGAACGCTGTTCTTCGACAGCAAGGTCGTCGTAAATGCGCTGGTTCAGCATCTGCAGAATGAAGTACGCCTGTTCCTTGTAAGCGTACTGCGATTCCGTCTGAAAATGCTTATACGAATTGACTAAAAGGATCGCGACGGGAATCGCGATCACTAAGAATAAAAACGTAAAGAGCAGCTTGAGCCGGTTCATCAGTCCGGTGTTTCTCTGAGCTGGTAACCTTCACCGCGGAACGTGACGAGCAGGCACGGGTGCGACGGATCGTCTTCGATCTTTTTGCGGAGCTTCGTAATGTGAATGTCTACCGTGCGGGTGTCTACCGTTTCTGCGTTTTCATATCCCCAGACTTTGTTCAAAAGTTCTGCACGGGGAACGGCACGGTCGCGATTGTTCCACAAATATTCGAGAATTTCGATTTCCTTGCGGGTGAAGGAAAGCTTTTCGGTGCCGCGGAAGCCGCTGTATTCGCGGAAGTTCACGCGCAAATTGCCAGCGGCGAGCTTGCCGTCGCCTTCCATAGACTGACGGGAACGGCGAAGGACTGCTTCGATACGGGCAAGGAGCATCGGAACGGCGAAGGGCTTCGGAACGTAATCGTCAGCACCGTACTTCAGACCGTCGATAATATCCTTGTCGGTATTTTTAGCCGAAAGGATAATAATAGGAACATCCTTGTCCTTTTCGCGAATCTTATCGCAAACGGTAAAACCGTCCATGCCCGGAAGCATCAGGTCCAAAAGAATCAAACCGTATTTGCCGCTGAGCCCTTCGGAAAGACCCGAAATGCCGTCTGCGACATGCTTCACGTGGTAGCCTTGGAATTCGAGAAGGTCCACAAGACCTTCTGCAATGGCAATTTCGTCTTCGATGACGAGAATTGTGACATTTGAATTTTTCTTATCCATGCGAGAAGACTCCAAATCAAAACCTATTAAAGAGCAAAGCCGATGCCCGCTTCGAGAGCGAATGCAGAAGCGTCGATTTCATCATCGTAATCGATGCCGAAGTAATATTTGCCGTTCACGTAGGCAGCGATGGGGATAATCGGGAGTTTAGCGCGGACGCCCAACAGAATATGGCCGCCGATGCTTGTGTTCAAACCGTCATCCTGCAACTTGTCAGAAAGCTTGTTTGCCAGTTCCTTTGCCTGGGCTTCGGTCATCGTTCCCGAAATGAGAGCTTCTTTCAGTTCGCCTTCGAGAACTTCCATGTAGCCGTTAATGAACTTTGCGCTCATGACCGGGGTGCTCAAGTAATAAGTGAGACCGCCGCCAATGTACGGGCGAATGATCGGAAGGGAAGTAATCGGGTAAGTGATCGAAAGGTCGCCGTTCATTGCGACGAACTTCGGCGTGGTTTTGCCGAACGGCACTCCGTTGAATTCCAGTTCAATATCCCGTTCAATGGCTTTGCCGTCAAGACCTGTGACGGTCAAAGTCGAAGAGTAAGAACCCCACTGGAGATTGTAAGTCGCTTCCACGTCAATGATCGGAAGAATGTCGATCCAGAGCTTAAGACCAAAGCCCTGCATGCCGCTGAAAGAACCGTGGCGATATTCCACTTTACCGAGCTGAAGATCGCCGGAGTTCAAACCGGAGATTTCTTCGTTGGAAGTCTTGTCAAGGCTTGTTCCGAAATTGGGGGCATAGTGGACGCCAATTCCGAGAATAGCAAAAGACGGCGAAATGCACAATGCAGCCGCAGCGGCGAGCAGTTTAAAATTCATGCAAGGACTCCTTCAGTTTTCCCCCAAACTATATTAAAATGGATAAAAACGGATATATTTTTTTACATGGATCTTCCCAAAGAGCCGTAAGTTCCGCAGAAAATGGCCACCCATATCTTCTGTACAAATGAATTTTCAGGCAAAATCTGACATTTCGAAAGTAAAATGTAAGTTTTAGCGCGGATTAGACTCGTTTTGTGCGGCTTTGATGGCTTTGAGTTCTGCAAGGCGCTCGGCGAGCTTCTTTTCCCTGCCATATTCGGTGGGGGTGTAAATTTGGGTTCCGGCCAGTTCTTTTGGCAAATGTTCTTGGGCGGAATAAGCGCCTGGGCTATCGTGATCGTACCTGTAACCGTTCCCGTAGCCCAATTGTTCGCCGACCCGGGTGACAGAATTTCGGAATGCGCGGGGAACAGGCAATGTGCCTGTCCGTTTAATAATTTGGTCTGCTTTCATTCCGGCGAGTTCGACGCTGTTGCTTTTGGGAGCGAGGGCGAGGTAAATCGCTACTTCGTCGAGTCCGATCAATCCTTCTGGGACACCCATAAAGTCAAAGGCTTGGCGGGCTGCCGTTGCAAGGAGCAGGGCATTCGGATCGGCAAGTCCAATGTCTTCCATCGCCATGCGCATCAAACGGCGAATGATAAACCGGGGATCTTCGCCGCCTTGGAGCATGCGGTGCAACCAGTACACGGCGGCATCGGGATCGCTTCCGCGGACCGACTTGTGCAGCGCAGAAATCAGGTTGTAATGCTCTTCGTTCGATTTGTCGTAACGGAGAGGCTTTTTGTACTGGATCGTTTCTAAAAGCTTGTCGTCGATGACTTTTTTACCGTTCAGGTTCTTGGCGATCCATTCCACCTGATTTAAAAGGAACCGAGCGTCTCCATCGGCTTGGGCGACGAGTTTTAAAAGAGTTTCGTCCGAAATTTCCACGTCCAAAAGTTGAAGTCCGCGGGGGTGCTCCTTTAAGGCGAGCTTTGCTAAGCGCGAAAGATCTTCGGTGGAAAGAGGTCCAAAAAGAATCAGTTGGCAACGGGAAAGCAGTGCGGAATTCACTTCAAAACCCGGATTTTCCGTGGTGGCACCGATGAGCGTTACCGTGCCATCTTCGACGGCTTTTAGCAAAGCGTCTTGTTGGCTTTTATTAAAACGGTGAATTTCGTCAATAAAAAGAATAGTTCCTTTGCCGAGGTCCTGGTACGTTTTTGCTTCGGCAAGGACCGCTTTCACGTCTTTCACGCCGGATTCTACAGCGGAAAGGGCAACGAACCGCTTTTGGGTGTGCAAATGAATCACGTTTGCAAGGCTTGTCTTTCCGCAGCCCGGAGGTCCCCAAAAGATCATGCTCGGAACGGTGTCCGCTTCGATGCTCTGACGGAGCATGCTGCTTTCGCCCAAAATTTTGTTTTGACCCAGGAATTCTTCGAGGGATGTGGGGCGCAGACGTTCTGCAAGCGGTCTTGTATTCGGATCGTTCATCGTTCATTAATATACATTTATTTAAAACCCTTCTAGGAAAGTTATGCGCATCCTTGGAATCATTTGTCTGAGTTTTTTCATGGCTTCGAACGCCTCCGCTCAAGCGTTTTTGAACGTGCTTGATTTTGGAGGAATTCCAAACGATGGAATGCCGGACGATGCCGCATTGCGAAGTGCTTTTGAAGAAGCGAAAAAGCAAAATGCGCAAGGGGTCTTTTTACCGGCAGGACGTTGGCAATTTGATTCTTCAATCGAAATTCCCCGGGGTTTTACGCTAAAAGGAACGTATTCCCGCCCCCACGTTGCAGAACGTTCGGACTTGGAAGGCGCTGGGACGACCATCGAATGTTACGTAGGGCGAAATGCCGATATCGAGATAGAACCCTGGAAGTATCCGTCTTGCGTGAACATCCATGGTACGGCTTCCTTGGAAGGGGTGAACCTTGTTTATCCGGAACAGACGGATGTTTGGAATCCTGTGCCATATTCTTGGACGATTTTTTGCAACAGCGATTACGATGAAAATCAAAGGTTCAAGGAATCTTCCCGTTGCGGGGTGGTGAACACCACTTTGGTCAATTCCTACGCAGGCATTTTTATGCGTTGGGGAGCAAACGATCACTGGATCAGCGGCGTCAACATGTCTGTATTTAAAAAGGGAATGGTTCTGGACGGGATCACCTCTCTGGGGGTGATTCAAAATGTGAACATCCACAATCAGTACTGCTGGCCCTTTTATGGAATTCTCGCTTCGGACCATGAAAAGACGAATCGGTTGGCAAAAGAAAATTTGAAAAATTTGGTGGGAATCGAATTTCACCGTGCAGATTGGGGCTGGCTGAATCAGGTGTTCATTATTTTTGCAAACAAAGGATTTGTTTTTGAAAAATCCATGAATGCAGCGGATTCTTCTCAGTGGGAACTAGGAACTCGGGCGCTTCCTTCTTTAGATATTTCGAACAGCGGCTGCGACCTTTGTTTAACCGCTGTGGAAGCGAATTTTGTGAATACAGGTGTGGGCGTGAATTTTTCAAACAGCAATCTTCTTGGACGGGTGATTCTCGGAGATAGCTGCTACGGATCGCTCCGCTTTTCCAATGCTTTTTTCAGCTATGGAATTTCAGCCCCAGATTCTTTAAACGACCAGTTCGTTGTGGGAAAACGGGCTACTCTTCAGATCGTGAATTCCGAAGTGCTGAACTTTCCGGTCGATGTTCCCATGTGGTACGGAAGGGTTTTTACGGTCCGCGGAATTTTACAACTGAGCAATTCGATTCTTGTAAGTACCGACACGAGCCGCTATGACGAGAAAACGTTCAAACATTTGCAAGTGGAAAATTCGGGAATCGCGACGGTACAAAATCTCGTTTTCCGCGGACCGGAATTCCGTTATACCGCTAAAGAAAAAGGACGCATCAAAGCGTCCTTGATCGAACATCAGGAAATTTCAGAAGATTTTCCGTATAATCCGCCGCGGTAAAGCGTTTTAAATGTTGTTTCTCTTTTTCACAAAGGCGAGAAGGTCCTTTTTGACTTCCGCATAATGGGTTTCCCAAATTTCGATGACTTCGTCTAAACGATCCACTTTGTCGAGTCCAATCGGCTCGTCAATGGACGGCGAAATGCGGAGCACGTTTTCTTTGCCAAGGTTCGCCATGGCTTCAAAACAATTGGAGTTTCCGGTTCTTGCCACCCAATCGTTTATCAGGTATTTGGCCCAGCCGAGAAGGCTCTTGTTGCCGTAGGCGGTGTTGGGAACGCTCATGCCGGTATTTAAAACCAGCACGCGGAGTTTGGATTCCGGAAACCGAATCTTCATGCCGGATTCCAAAACCATCGTTGCGTCGTTTGCCCAAAGTCCTCCGTCGCAGTAGCTTTGACCGTCTTTTTCGATGACGTCAAAGTAGGTCGGCGCTGCTGCGGAAGTTTCCACTGCAAAACGGAGCAGTTCGTCATCACGGTTATCCCAGACTTTTTCCACGGCCTTTTTTCCGTTCATACGGGTCGTCGGAATGAAAATGGGGCAGGGAAGCTCGTTCATTTTGACGTTGCCCAGATAAACCTTTAGCAAACGGAACAGGTTCGTGTGGTCGTAGGTCGGGCATTTGGGTTTAATTCGTTTGTACAACGGATATTTGGTAAAGATGCTTTTGACGTTTGTTTTAAAAAGGTCAAAAGTCTTTTGAGCGCTGTGACCGGTCACCAACAGGGCTGTGATAATGGATCCGGTGGAAGTCCCCGCATAGCAGTCGAAAAAATTTTGAATCTGGATTTGATTATCGCCAAATTCGTCTTGCAGATCTTTTTCCAGGTTCTTTAACAGGGTAAGAGGCCCGATGCCTAGCATGCCTCCGCCGCAAACCGAAAGTCCTGTCCGAAAAGTCTTGTCCGTCATTCCACTCTCCTTCCGTTTTTGGCGAAAATAACAAAAAACAGACCCCGGATAAATCCGGAGCCTGCTTTCTGGATGCCTTACATTGATATACCCGACAGACATTTACGAGGATAAAAGTTAGTCGAGCCTAAACAAAAGTTAGATAAGTCTAATTAAAATGTCAAGAAAAATGGGAATTTTTTTTGAGGATTTTTGGAATATTTGCCTAATTCCGACTAAAAAACTTGCCCTTTTGGGGCGAAATCGGACTTGAACGGGTGGTTCTGACCCGATTAAATAGGTTCGGATTGGTGCTAGCCATAGTTTCTATTTCTATCTTTCTCCGCGACATTTACGAGGTATCGTTCTATGGCAGTTGAAGCCCAAGAAGCCAATTTCTTCACAACGAAACTTGACTTCATAGTCAACTGGGGACGTAAAAATTCCCTATGGCCGTTTCCGTACGGAACGGCGTGTTGCGCTATTGAATTCATGAGTACAGAAACCAGCCCGTACGACCTTTCGCGTATCGGCTCTGAATACGTCCGCTTTACGCCGCGTCAGTCCGACGTTTTGGCCGTCCAAGGGACAATCACTTACAAGCAGGCTCCGATCTTAAAGCGTATTTACGAACAGCTTTCGGAACCGAAATGGGTGATCGCCATGGGCGCTTGCGCCACGTCTGGCGGTGTTTACGACTGCTATTGCACAGTCCCGGGCGTCGACAATATTATTCCGGTGGACGTCTATATCGGCGGCTGCCCCAGCCGTCCGGAAGCCTTCTTTGATGCAATGTTCGAAATCCAGAAGAAGGTGTCTGACGAATCTTACATGCAGCAGCGCAAGGAACGCTTGAAAGAACAGTGGGAAATGCTCCAGGCGAAGACTGCGCAGGCGAAGCACGATTTTGCGGAATACTCCCGTGAAAAGGCACAGGAGCTGAAGGAAAAAGCGGAATCCCTTAAGAACACCGCTATCCGCAAAGCTGAATTTTGGAAGGAGAACCCGTAATGGCTACATCTCTAGACAATGTGAGAGAGCCCGTCGTGGCCACTCCGGAAGCTCGCAAGGCTTTCGAAGAAACCGCGCTCAAGACTCTTGAAAAGTTCGGAGCCGTTCGGTCTGAAAAGAATTCGTGGGAACTGATGGTGGAAGTCTGCCGTTGCAATTTGCGTGCGACGGTACAAGCCATCCGCGACGAACTCGGCTTGGACATGTTGCTCGATATCGTCGGTATCGACTATTTAGGTTTTAAGGATTACGCCGGACCACGCTTTGCGGTCGAATACGTTTTTAAGAGCGTGTACGAACCGGCCAAGCGTTTGATGGTGAAGGTTCTTGTGGAAGAAGCCGATGCGAAGATCCCGACTATTTCGGATCTTTACGGCATTGCGAACTGGCAGGAACGTGAAGTCTATGACCAGTACGGCGTGATTTTTGAAGGTCACCCGGATCTTCGCCGCATTTTGAACCATGTGGAATTTGTGGGGCATCCGCTTCGCAAGGATTACCCGGCTCATCGTCGTCAGTGGCTCTCGACGAATGATTACCTGTATCCGGCGCTTGAAAAGCGTCTCGAATCCAAGGGCTATCGCATTCTCGAACGTCCGGAAGAAATCAATCCGTCTGACGAAGAATATCTGCAAGGGAGTGTTAAAAAATGAAAGTTCTGACTCCTGAAGGCGAAGAAAAGAATTTGATGGTGTTGAACATCGGTCCGTCGCATGGTGCGACTCACGGATGCTTGCGCTACATTACAGCCTTGGACGGCGAAAACATTGCAGCCTCTGTGGGCGAAATCGGTTACTTGCACCGCGGTTTTGAAAAGACTGCGGAACGTGGCACCTGGCAGCAGGTTTTGCCGTTGACCGACCGCTTGGACTACTGTTCCGCCATGATGAACAACTTCGCATATTGCCGCGCTGTCGAAAAGATGCTCGGCATTGAAATTCCGGAACGCGCCAAGGTCATTCGTGTGATCGTGAACGAGCTTTCTAGAATTGCGGACCACTTCATCTGTGACGCTGCTGCGGCTCAGGACTTGGGTTCTACCACCGGCTTCTTCTACCTCTTCGATTCCCGTGAACAGACCATGCGCATTTGGGAAAAGCTGACCGGCGCTCGTTTAACGAACAGCTACGGCCGTATCGGCGGACTTTATCGCGACACTTACGAAGGCTTTGAAGAAGACGTTCTTGCTGTTTGCAAAACGGTGGAAAAGAATTTGCGGGATGTGCACGCTTGCTTTGACCGCAACCGTATCTTCCTCGATCGTACGGTGAACGTCGGCAGCATGACACCGGAAAAGGCGATCAGCTACGGCTGGACAGGCCCTGGCCTCCGTGCAACGGGCGTTGCAAGCGACGTTCGCAAGGACGAACCCTATTGGGATTACGAAACCTACGATTGGAATGTGGTAACCGGAACACGTGGCGACGTTTTTGACCGTCTCATGGTCCGTCTTGCTGAAGCGGAAGAATCCTTGAAGATCATTCGTCAGGCTTTGAAGCGCCTTGCTCCGGGCCCTGTGAGTGTGGAAGATCCCCGCGTCCGCGTTCCGTCTCATGAACGTGTTTATCAAGACATGGAAGCTTTGGCAGGCCGCTTCAAGAGCGTGTTTGAAGGCATTCGCGTTCCGGCAGGTGAATATTACTGCGGAACGGAAACGGCTAACGGTGAACTCGGCTTTACGCTTGTGTCGGATGGCTCCGGTCATCCTTGGCGCGTCAAAGTCCGTCCGCCTTGCTTTACGCAGTTTGCAGCTTTCCATGAACTGGTGGAAGGCGGCCTTATCGCAGACTCGATCGCTTGCCTTTCGAGCATTAACATTATCGCGGGAGAATTGGACAGATGAGTCACATTACCGGTGCAATTCAGGACGTTGCAAACAACATCCTTTCCTATTCCAAAGGCCCGTCTCCGGTCGAAGTTCTTCCGTCTCCGGCGGATCAGTTCGGTCATGCAAATCCGATTCAGAAGCAGCCGACTTGGGGCGAAATCGCTCCGCTTTTGGAAACGGCAGAAGTCAAGGCTCGTGTCGCCGATTTGCTTTCCCGTTACCCGGTAGCTCAGGGCGCTCTTTTGGAAGTGCTCTGGATTGCTCAGGATGCAATCGGTTGGCTTCCTCATGAAGCGATCCGTTGGGCGGCAGACGTTTGCGAATGCTCTGCTCCCCATGCATACGGCGTTTCGACTTTTTATACCATGTACAAGCATGTTCCGACGGGCAGATTCCTTTTGCAGTTCTGCCACAACATCAGCTGCCATTTGCGCGGTGCGGAAAGCATGCTCGAATACGCACGCCGCGTACTCGATTTGAAACCGGGTGAAACGACGAAGGACGGTCTCTTTACGATTGTCGAAGTCGAATGCCTTGCCGCTTGCGGTAACGCTCCGGCCATGATCGTGAACGACGACTTTGCGACGAACGTGGAAAACGGCGAACTGACGCTGAAACCGGGTGAATGCCTCACCCCGGAACGTCTCGACAAGATTCTTCAGTGGTGCAGAGATCGTGCAGCCAAGTATCCGAAAGAACCTCCGCGCGAAGTTCTCGGCGGAATCGTGAAGGGTCACGGCGGACACCCGGGCGCACCGGGCGCAACTGCTAAGCCGCAGGTTTCTGACTATGCGCCGCCTTGCCCGGTTTTGGGCGTGAACGCTCTTGTTGATGAAAACGGTGCCACTTTGACGTGGAAAGGCGCTCCGGAATTTACGGAACTCACCGTAGAAAAGAATGCGAACGGAACCTGGACCGAAGTGGGTAAGCCGGGTGTCAAAGACAAACAGTTCGTGGATCCCGAAGGTAAGATCGGGGATGAATACCGCATGATCGCGGTCAGCGGAACTCGCACGGCAAAGCCTTCCCAGGTTTGCAAGGCGAAGGCTGCTCCCCCTCCTCCTCCTGAAGCCCCTGCAGCTGCTCCTGCAACAGCAAAGAAGGTGGGTTAACTATGCAAGATTCAATGAAGGTTTGCACAGGAAACTTTGGAAAGCACGCTCAGAGCATCGAAGCTTACAAGAAGCTCGGCGGCTATTCCACCATTTCCAAGTCTCTGTTCGAAATGTCCCAGTTCGAAGTGATCGATCGCGTGCAGCGCGCCGGTCTCCGCGGACGTGGCGGTGCGGGCTTCCCCACCGGCATGAAGTGGAGCTTCGTTCCGCGTAACACAGGCAAGCCTGTGTATATCGTTGTGAACGCAGATGAAGGCGAAGGCGGTACGTACAAGGATCACTTCCTTTTGCTCGAAGATCCCCACCGTTTGATCGAAGGTTTGATCATTGCTGGCTGGGCTCTCGGCGCTCGTACGGCTTACATCTACGCCCGTGGGGAATTCCTCCCGTGCATTGAAAGCGTGAACAAGGCTTTGAACGAAGCTTACGCTGCCGGTTATCTCGGTGAAAATATCATGGGTACGAAGTTCAGCTTCGATATCTTTGTGCACCGTGGCGCTGGCGCTTACATTTGCGGTGAAGAAACCGCTTTGATCAACTCGCTGGAAGGTCAAAAGGGTCAGCCCCGTTTGAAACCGCCTTTCCCTGCTGTGGCAGGCGCTTGGGCTTCTCCGACCTGCGTGAACAACGTGGAAACGATCATGTCTCTTCCGTGGATCTTCTCCCATCCGGTGGAAGAATACACGAAGATGGGCACTCCCCGTGCACACGGTACAAAGGTGTTCTGCGTTTCTGGTGACGTGAAGCGTCCGGGCCTTTATGAAGCGCCTCTCGGTACGCCTCTCATGGAAATGCTCACCAGCGAAGAATACTGCCAGGGTATTATCGGTAATTTGAAGGGTGTGATTCCGGGTGGTTCTTCTTGCCCGCCGCTCCTTCCCGAAGAATGTGAAAATGCAACGCTCGATTACGAATGCATGGCTTCCTTAAAGACCATGTTCGGTTCGGGTGCAATTATCGTCTTTAACGATACGCACAATGCGGTGGACATTTTGGATGTTCTCGGCCACTTCTATTCTCATGAATCCTGCGGTCAGTGCACGCCTTGCCGTGAAGGTACAGGCTTTGCAAAACGCGTTCTCGATTCGATTCTGCGTGGCGAAGGTCACGATGGGGATATTGAACTGTTGCAGGGAATCTCTGCCGGTTTCGGTGGAACGACGATCTGCCCGCTGTCGATTTCCCTCGGCGGACCGCTGAACGTTTACACGAGAAAGTATCGTGCTGACTTTGAAGAATATATCGCAAAGAACCCGAATCATGCGGAACCCCGCTTGAGACCGACCGTTCGTCTGGGAGCCTACTGGTAATCTTATGAGCAATCATTACAACATGCCTCATCTTCCGACTGCCAAGAGTCCTCGAGTTACAATCGAGGTCGATGGCCAGAACGTGGAAGTGCCGGGCGATACTAACCTGCTCGAAGCTTTGAAAGCTGTCGGCATTGAAACTCCGCACGTCTGCTACCATCCGTATCTTCCGGTTTCTGGTAATTGTCGCCAGTGCCTCGTGGAAACGGAAGGCCCGCGCGGAAAGGCTTTGATCATTTCTTGCTTCACCCCGGTGAAGGAAGGCATGAAAATTTCGACTCCGCGTTCCAGTGAACGTGTGAAGAACGCTCGTGCAGCAGTTTCTGAATTCATGCTGCTGAACCATCCGTTAGACTGTCCGATCTGCGACAAGGCGGGTGAATGCACGCTCCAAGAAAATTACGTGGAAGCGGGCAAGGACACGAGCCGTCTCTTCCCGGAAGTCGGTAAAAATTATCACGGCAATCCGGATCACCAGTTCTACGACACCAAGGGTCAGCTCCGCGGCGGTAAGCGTGTGGACATTGGCCCGCGTATCTTCCTCGACGAAGAACGCTGCGTACAGTGCGACCGTTGCGTCCGTTTTATGCGCGATGTGGCAGGCGATGAACAGTTACAGCTTGCGCTCCGTGCCGACAAAACCTACATCACAACCTTCCCGGGCCGCAAACTCGATCACGAATACGATCTTTGCGTTACGGATGTTTGCCCCACAGGCGCTATGACTGCGAAGTATTTCCGCTTCCAGCAGCGCGTTTGGATGCTTTCTCGCACGGCAACCATCTCCATGGATGATTCCCTTGGCGCAAACATCTGGCTCGAACATAACAACGGGTACATTTGGCGTGTGATGCCGCGTTGCAATCCGGAAGTGAACCGCACCTGGATTTCGAACACGAGCCGTCTTGCTTTCCAACAGTTTGCAAAGGACCGTTTGCCGGTGGGAAGTTTGGACGCGCTGAAGAAGGCTTTGGCCGCTGAAGGTAAAATCGCATTTGTTCTCGGTGGAAGCGCAACGAACGAAGATGCTGCCGCCCTCAAAACGCTTGTGAACAAGCTTGGCGCCCGCGCAGAAGTCTTTGTCGGAACGTTTGCTCCGGTAGGAACTCCGGACGGAATTTCGAAGAGCGGTGACCCGGTGGCGAACCGTGCGGGCTTTGCCCTGTTCGGCTTTACGGCTACGGCGGAAGATCTTGCAAAACGGGCTTCCGAATTCAAAACGCTGGTTTCGCTTTCCGCAGACTTGTGGGGCAGCGATGCTTCCAAGGCTAAGGCTCTTGAAGTGATTCCGAACCGCATTTCGATTTCTGCAAAGAACGATGCGACGGCAAAGAAGTCTTCGACGGTCTATGGTGTCAATCACTGGTCTGAAGTGAGCGGCTCCATGGTGAACGTGAACTCGATCCTTCAAAAGTTGAATGCAGCTCCGACTTCTCCGGATGCAGAACTCGCTCCGCTGTTCTCCGTTCTCTTTGCCCTTGCCGGTGAAGAAGTGACGAGCGCAGCGATCGCTTTCAAGAAAGCTGGCGAATTCGCTCCGAAGCTTGCGAAGCTCTCTTTTGACGCCATCCATAGCACGGGCGAATTGCTCGATGGAGATGCTGCAGTATGATGGAATTTATTGAATCCAAAACTTGGATTGAATGGCTTCTGGTAATTGCAAAGCTCGCTCTTGCATTTATCCCGGTGCTTTTCATTCTTCTCTTGATTCCGATGGAACGCCGTGGTGCAGGTTTCATTCAGGACCGTCAAGGTCCGAACCGCTCCTACATCAAGATTCCGGTCTTCGGAAAGATCCGCGCTTTTGGTTGGATCCAGAACTGCTGCGACGGCTTGAAGCTCTTCTTCAAAGAAATCTATGAACCGAAGAGCGTTCATAAGGTAATCTTCTCCCTCGCTCCGGCAATTCCCTTCGGCCTTACGCTTCTTACGCCGTGCGTTCTTCCGTATTTCGCTTCTTTGAACTTTACGTTCGGCGATACGGTGGTGCACATTCCGGCGGCGAATGTGGATACGGATATCGGCATTTTGTTGATGTTCGGTCTTTCTTCGCTCTCGGTTTTCGGTACGGTGCTTTCGGGCTGGGCTTCTAAATCGAAGTTCCCGCTTTTGGGCGCTCTCCGTGCAACGGCAACGAGCATCAGTTATGAAGTCTGCCTGGGCCTTTCCATGATGGGCATGGTCCTGCTTGCAGGTACGTTCAACGTGGAAGGCATTGTGAACTGGCAAGAAACCCATACGTGGGGTATTTTTGTTCAACCGGTGGCTTTCTTCTGCTTCCTTCTTGCTGCAATCGCAGAAACGGGACGTCCTCCCTTTGACGTTTCGGAAGGTGACCCGGAACTTGTGGCCGGTTACCACACGGAATATGGCGCTATGCAGTTCGGTATGTTCTACATGGGCGAATATGGCCACGTGGGAATCAACAGTATTCTCATGGCGACCCTCTTCCTCGGTGGCTACTCCATTCCGTTCATGACGACCGCCGATGTGCAGGCGAACTTTGGCACGGTCCTTGCCGTTCTCTTCGGCATCTGCGCCTTCCTCGCTCTCGCATTCCTCCACATGGTTTTCCGCTGGCTCCGTGAATTCAACAAGGGCAAAGCTTCCAACAAGGACGAAATCAATAAGGAATATCTCCTTTACAAGATTATCGCTTGGTTGGCAGTCCCTGTGTTCATCGCTCTTGCGGTGGTTTCCGGACTCTTTGTGCATCCGGAATCGACTATTGTGAACGGTATTCCGGTCTACGGTATCGGTACCGCTCTCGGTACGGCTGCGGTACAGTTCCTCGTTTTGATGATTAAAACGGTGTTCTTCTGCTGGATCTGGATTTGGGTTCGCTGGACGCTTCCGCGCTTCCGCTATGACCAGATTATGCATCTCGGTTGGAAGATCCTCTTGAACATTGCCCTGTTGAACTTGGTGGTGACTGCCGTTATCGCTAAACTCGTCATGGGAGGCAACTAATGGTTCGCGTTGTTAAACACAAAGAAATGAACTTGATCGAACGCCTCTATATTTTTGAAGCGTTCCGCGGTCTCTACACGACGATCAAGCACTTTTTACGCGGTTTCTTCCGCTATGAAACGCTGCCGACGACCGGATATCCGGAAGTCAAGCCTTACATTCCGCGGGATTACCGTTCCAAGCACCGTATGATGGTGCGTCCGGACGGTTCTCCGCGTTGCGTCGCGTGCTTTATGTGCGCATCGGCTTGCCCGGCTCACTGCATCTTTATCGAATCGGCTCAGTCCGCGGACGGTCGAATCGAAAAGAAGGCGGCCCGTTTTGAAATCGATCATTCCGTCTGCATTTTCTGCGGCCTTTGCGTGGAAGCTTGCCCGGTTGACGCTCTTCGCATGGATACTTGCGAAACGAGCTTTGTCCATCCGAAGCGCAAAGACTTCATTGTCAATCTCACGGATTTGACAAGTTGGAATCCGAAGGATTATCCGGATGATCCGCAGAGCCAAGTTGCTCCGGGCGGAACAAAAAATAAGCAGGCTCTCGAAGTCTGGGGAGAAGTCAAATGCTAGCTCTCATCTACTTCATTATTTTGGCGGTGATCGCTGTGGGATGCTCCCTTTGCATCTTCTTCACCAAGCATCCGCTTTATGCTTCCATCGCGATGGTTACGACGATGCTTTCTTTGGCCGGTATTTACGGCCTTTTGGGAAGTCCCTTCGTCGGCGCTGTTCAGATCATGGTCTATGCAGGCGCAGTCATGACGCTTCTCATGTTCATCATTCTTGTGCTGAACGGATCCCGTGACAATACGACAAAGCGGTTCGACAAGGTTTCGATCTTTGTTCTGCTTTCCGTAATCGCTGTCGCATGCCTCACTTCGATCGTTCTTTGCCACTCGACTTTTGCCTTTGACCCGGCAACGGTCCGCGGCGGTGTGGACGTGACAGCGCATACGCTTTTCAATGTGAGCGCAGGCGGTAACGGTTATTATCTGATTGTCCTTGCGATTGGCCTTGTGCTTCTTTCTGCAATGGCGACGGCGGTCATTCTCGCCCGTAAGCGTATCGCTTCGGATCCGGAGAAGGTCTTGCCTGAGGAGGTTCACTAATGCAAGCGATTTACGTTCAAATTTTGGCGTTGATCCTCTTGTCTCTGGGCATCGCTACGGCTCTTTGCCGTCGCAACGTGTTCTTCGTTTTGATGGGCGTAGAACTGGCGTTGAATGCGGTGAACCTGAGCATTGTGGGATTCTCCAAGACCCTTGCCGATACGGCGAGCGTTACTGGCCAGATTATTCCGCTCTTTACGATTGCGGTTGCCGCTGCAGAAGCTTGCGTCGGCCTTGCAATCATCATCCTGATTTTTAGAAACCAGGATAGTGCGGATGTCGATAACTATTCCAATATGAGGGGGTAACAGAAAATGATTCCTCTTTGGTTAATCCCTCTTTTCCCTCTCGTTGGCGTGGTGGTGCTTGCGCTCATCGCCCTTGCGTCTTCTGAAAGCGAAAAGGGTCCGGACGAAGGTTTGGTTGGCGCGATTGCGGTGGTGTTCCCGCTTCTCGCCTTTGTGGCAACTGCGTTTATCGGCTGGAACATGCCGGTGCACGGTATTCACGAAACTTTGGGCAACTGGATTGATACTCCGCTGCTCTCGGTAAGTTTCGGATTCCTTTTTGACGGACTTTCCCGTACAATGCTCCTCTTTATCACGGGCATTGCAACTCTCATCACGATGTATTCGACGGGTTATATGCACAAGGACCGTGGCTATGCCAAGTTCTTTGCTTACATCAACCTGTTCGTGTTCAGCATGGTGGTGCTCGTCCTTTCGGATTCTTTGGTTCTGACGTTCCTCGGTTGGGAAGGCGTGGGCCTTTGCTCTTACCTCCTTATCGGTTTCTGGAACAAGGATTTGAAGAACTGCAAAGCGGCGAACAAGGCGTTCCTCGTGAACCGTGTCGGTGACGTGGGATTCCTCCTCGGTATGGCTGCTTTGGTGGCTGTCGGCGGTTCGAGCCTTTTGAACTATTCGGATCTCATTGCTTGGATTTTGAATCCGGCATCTGCCGAAATGATCGTGGTGGGAATTCCGCTTTTGACGGCGGCAGGACTTCTCTTCTTCTGGGCTTGCACGGCAAAGAGCGCTCAGATTCCGCTCCTCACCTGGCTTCCGGATGCAATGGCCGGTCCGACTCCGGTTTCTGCGTTGATCCATGCGGCGACGATGGTCACTGCGGGTGTCTATCTCGTTGCTCGCCTTTCTCCGCTGTTTGTGATTCTTCCGGGCGTGCTTCCGATTATCGCTCTCGTTGGTATGGCGACCGCCTTCTGGGCAGCTGTCGCTGGCCTTCTTCAGAACGATATTAAAAAGGTGCTCGCTTACTCGACGATTTCGCAGCTCGGCTATATGTTCATGGCGGCTGGCGTTTCTGCTTTTGACGTTTCGATTTTCCACGTGTTCACCCACGCCTTCTTTAAGGCAACGCTCTTCCTTGGCGCAGGTGCTGTGATGCACGCTCTTGCCGGTGAACAGGATATGCGCAAAATGGGCGGTCTTTTGAAGAAGACTCCGATTACGGCGATTACGATGCTCTTTGCATATCTCGCCATTATCGGCTTCCCGGGATTTTCGGGCTTCTTCTCGAAGGATTTGATCCTCGAACATGTGTTTGACTTCTCTCGAATTCTTGGCCCGGTCCTTTACTGCGTCGGCCTTGCTACCGCTGTAATTACAGCCGTTTACATGACCCGTTTGATGGTTCTCGTTTTCCTCGGCAAGTACCGCGGCGAACTTCGTGACGATCAGATTCATGAAGCTCCGTTCTCGATGACCTTCCCGATGTGCATTCTTGCTATCGGATCGGCTTTCTCCGGTTACTTCTGGAACGTATTTGTCCATGGTGCCAACTGGTTTGAACAGTGGCTTGCTCCGGTGGTGCAGACGGCCCAGAAGATGGCGCACTTCTTGACGGTGGAAAAGGCAATGCCTTCGCCGCTGACGTTTGCGATTCTCGGAACGATTGCGGCCCTCGTGGGCGTTTGTGTCGGCTATATGATCTTTACTCGCAAGCGCATTCCGCAGCTCAAGAAAAATGCGGATTCGGCTCCGGTCGGTGGCGCTCGTGATTGGACATTCTTCTTTGATTATGTTCACAACATTGTCATCAAAGCGTTTGAAATTCTCGCTTGGGTGACGGACGTGGTCATTGACAAGTTCGTTCAGATTCTGCAATGGATGGTTTGCTCCATCGTCTTCATTGTGGGTGACGGTCTTCGTTCTCTCCAGGTTCGCAAGGTTCGCTTGCAAGTGGCCTTGAGCATTGCTGGCATGGCGATCATCGGCATTGTGGTCTATCTCTGCGGAGGGCTTTCCTAATGTTATACGCACTGGTTTTTGCTCCGTTCCTCGCCGCCCTTTTGATGGTTGCCGCTTCCGGCAAGGATGCCCGTTCGGCTTCTCGCCTTGCGGTGATTCTTTCGGCGATTCACTTGCTTGCAAGCGTTGTGCTCCTGTTCTCGGGTGATTACAATACGACGCCTGCTGGATGGTTTACGATCCCGGGAGCTGGCATCACGGTGACCCTCTCTTTTGCGGTGAACGGATTCTCCGCTTGGATGGTCTTTTTGGCCAATATCATCACCCTTGCCGCGTTGATTAGCGCTCGCAAGACGACAGGCGGCAACTACCGCAATTTCGCCATTGGACTGTTTGCTCTCCTTGGCGCTTTGAACGGTACGTTCCTTGCCTCCGACGCGGTGCTCTTCTTCTTCTTCTTTGAAGCTCTTGTGTTGCCAGCGGCAATTCTCATCGGTTCTTATGGTGGACCGGAACGTCGTGAAGCGGCTGTGAATTTTGCCCTTTACACGCTCATCGGTTCTGCTCCGATGGCAGTGGCTCTCTGGTACTTGATCTCCATTGCAGGATCTTCTTATGTGCTTCCGGTTGCCCAGGCGGCCCAAGCCCTTCCGGAATCCACACAGACGATTCTCTTCTGGTGCTTTGCGGCGGCATTCTGGGTTAAGACTCCGCTCTTCCCGTTGCACGGTTGGCAGGCTCAGACTTATGCAGAAGCTCCGGCTAGCCTGAGCGCCGTTTTGACGGGTTCCATGTCGAAGGCTGGCGTTTATGGATTCTATTTCTGGGTCCTTGCTATTTTCCCGGACATCGCTTTCAAAAATGGCATGATTCTTCTTGGATTCGGCGTTTTGACAGCGGTTTACGGAGCTTTCATGGCCATGCGCGCTAAAGACATCAAGAAGCTTCTCGCATTTAGCTCCATGAGCCACTTAGGCCTTGCCATTGCCGGTATCTTTACGTTGAACGTGGAAGTGTTCCCGGCGGTGCTCGTGCTTCTCGTTGGCCACGGACTTTCTGCTTCGGCACTCTACATTCTTGCGGGTTCTGCGGAACGCCTTGCTGGCCACCGTATTCTCGACAAAATGGGCGGCTTTGCTAGCCGTTATCCGGTGTTCGGATTCTTCTTTGGTGTGGCGAGCGTCCTTGCGATCGCTATTCCGGGTACCGCAGGCTTTGTCAGTGAATTCCTTGTGCTTCTCGGCCTTTGGAAAGTGAGCTGGTTCATTGCCTTGCTGGCTGGCCTTTGCATTATTTTGACCGGCGTTTATATGCTGCGCCTGATTCAGAAAGTGCTCTTTGGCGAACCGGGCGAAATTTCGGAAGATCAGAAAAAGCTTCGTTTCCCCATTGCGGATGCTGTGGCTGTAGCTCCTCTTTTGATTCTTCTCGTTGTCTTCGGTGTGCATCCGCATCCGATTACGAATACGCTGGATTATACCCAGGTGACGGAAGAACAGCAGGCTGAAATCGAAGCGGCGATTGCCGCGGCGGAACCGGAAGCCCTTTCTGCAGAAGATTCTCTGCAGGTGAAGCAGTCTTTTGAACAAGAAGTAAAACAAGTGGAGGCTGAAGATGTCCGCTAGTTTTGTAAATCTCCTTCCGATGATTTTCGTTGCGCTTGGCGCAATGGTCAGCATCGCGACGGAACCGTTCGTTGCCGATAAGAACAAACAGAAGGTGCTCCCTTGGGTTGCAAGCGCGTTCCTTTTGCTTTCGGCGATTTCCTTTGTATTCGTGAAGGTGGACGCAGCTCCGCTTTACGGATTCTTTGAAATGGACACGATCCGCATTGTGCTTTCCCTTGCCGTGTTGCTTTGCGCATTCCTCGGCATTGGCGGTTTGCAGGTGACCCTTGCCCGTGAAAAGTATCCGGCTGGTGAACCCTACGGACTTGCTCTTCTCGCCACGGTAGGCGTATTGATCATGGTGCAGTCGGTGGATTTCCTTCCGCTTTTCATTGGTATGGAACTGGCTGCTTATCCGATCTACGGTCTTGTCGGTTTGCGCCGCAAGGATCGCAATGCGAACGAAGCTACTTTCAAGTACTTTGTAACAGGCGCGGTCTTTAGCGTGGTTTTCTTGTACGGTATGTCTTTGATTTACGGTGCGACGGGTACGACGCACTTCGGTGGAAAAATTCTCGCTGGTCGTGAACTTCTCTATTCCGCAGGTGTTCTGCTTTCGGCTTTTGCGCTCCTTTTCAAAGCCGGTGCTGCTCCGATTCACTTCTGGGTTGCTGACGTTTATTCGGGCGCTTCCGTTGCGGTGACGGGCTTTATGGCTGCTGTCGTGAAGGTCGGCGCTCTTGCCGCTTTGGGTTCGCTTTGGATCCGTTCGGGCGTCGAAAAACTTGCCCCGGTGATGATCATCGTTGCCATCCTTTCGATTGTGATCGGTTCGCTTTCGGGAATTGCCCAGAAGTCGATTCGTCGCATTATCGCATTCTCTGCGGTGATGAACGCAGGCTTTATGGTGCTTGGCCTTGTGAGCAAGGATTTGGGCGCAATGTATTATTTCCTTGTGACGTATGCTTTGGCTTCTGCCGGAGCTCTCGCTGCGATTTCTGCCTTTAGCGGCAAGAATGATGAAAAGGAAACCCTGGTGGACATTCGCGGTCTTGGCCGTCGTCATCCGCTCGAAGGCATTGCTGCCGTGGTTTGCCTTGCAAGCCTTGCCGGTCTTCCGCCGCTGTCTGGATTCCTTGCCAAGTTCGTCTTGTTCTCGGGCGTTGTGAGCACGGGCTTTGTCGCTCTCGCAGCATTCGGCGTTGTGTTCTCGATCATCGCCATTTACTATTACTTGCGCGTGGCGATTTCGATCTTTGCTCCGGCAGAAAAGACGGATGACGCAAAGAAAGAAACCGCTTTGAGCTCTTCGACGTACTTCTTGCTTCGCTTTGGCGTTACAGTGACGTCCATCGTTCTCGTGCTTCTCGCTTTGATACCGATCCTTTTACAGGTGAAGACATTCTAAAAAACATGGGATGACCACGCCTGCTGTCATTGCGAGGCGAAGGCTTTACAAGACTCTGCAACTTGTTGCAGAGTCTTGTTATCCCCAATGGGGAGAAGCTATCAGAACAATCCTCCTATAAAAAAGTTTTCGGGAAAATTTTTCCCGAAATTTTAAAACGTTTGTATAATCGTTGTAATATCGGCTTCTTTTTTTACGTTTGCCGCCGAGGTTTAGCCAAATAAAAGTGTTATATTAAAAAAACAACTTATAATTTTGTTGCATTTGGCGAGGTCTGGTATGCTGAGGAAGCTTTGCTTAGCCGTTCTTATTTTTGCGACGCTGCTGTTTGCAGAAGCCCCTGTCGCTGTAGAAGCTTACGATGAACAGGCAAGCGACCCGAACCAGGTCACCCTCCGCATACGACTGACCAATCATACGGAAGATACTTTACAGAATGTACGTCTCCGATATTTTTTAGATTACGAAAAAGGCCGGGACTTGACGTTGTCCCCTTATTACCTTCCAGGGGCGACGTTATCGATAGATACCCTGGATTTTTGCCTAGCGGTCAATATCAATTTTTCGAAACTTGCCCCGGGGGTGTTCCCGAATGACGCCGGCATGAGCCTCGGATTGTATTACTCGGATTACGGGCCTTTCGACAAGGATGAAAATTTCAGCTACCCGGGAACGGATTCTTTCGTGGATGCAAAACGCATCGCCGTATATCTGGAGGGCGTGCTGATTGCCGGAGAGAGTCCTACGGATAGGGACGTCCCGCAAATCCGTATTTCGGCGTTTCAACCGGAAAAAGCTGCCCGGGGCCAATGGGTGAAATTGAAAAACGTGGGCGAGCGGTCGGTAGATTTGAAATACCTGTCCGTTTCGGATTCATTGGATCGTCACACCCTAGGAGAATCGGTTGGAAATCGAACGCTTGTTCCGGGCGATACCCTGCTTGTCTGCGTCTCTTCGCCTTGTGATGGAGACCTTGAATTGCCGAACCTGTCCTTAGGGAATGCGGGGGAATTGACCGTTGCATACGGAGCGATTTTGACGGATTACGTTGCCTGGGGAAAATCCGGCGGTAGTTCTTCGGAAGCGGTTTCGAAGAATCTATGGTCGAATTCGGAAGACTTTTTGCAGACAGGCAAGAGCCTAGGCCCGTCGCTCCCTTATGCGAAAGGAAGCTTTTTCCGCCGAGCAGACTTGCAGCAGTTTTCGTCATTTGCTTGGATGCTTTATTCGCAGGATGAAATCCATAAAGCGGACGGAGAACTTCCCAATTCGGCGCCGTTTTCTTGGAATGACGGATCAAAGATAGTCTTGCCGGAAAACGCGACGATGCATTTTGCCTGGATGCCCGTTCCGGGTTCAAAGTCGTACCGGCTAAATGTATATTCCGGGGACACGTCTCTGGTTTATCGGCAAATTACTTCGGAACTGTCCGCGGATGCGGCTCTTCCGGATGGAAAGTATTTGTGGAAAGTCGAAAGCTCTTCCGATGAGGCTACTTGGGGCGCGACGCCTGCTTCTGAAGGCCGACTTTATGAAGTGGAAAAATTGTCAGCAAGCTTATCCTACCAGGATCAGTGTTCCCTGGATGTGGAACCGATTGCGGCGCGCAAGGATACGCGTCTGCTTGTCACCAATTGGGGCATGTTTGCGGATATCCGCGGCTGGGACGAAAGCCATGTAGGGCATGCCCACTGGGACGAGGAAGAAAGCTGGCGTTGCTGGGCAGTGGCCATCCAGGAATTGAACCGTTACTTTGGAGGGAACCTGACGCAGGACGAAATCAAGTTCAGAGGGATGGATAAAAAGGCTGCAGGTAAAATAATCCATAAAGAGTATGCGATGTGGCGTAATGGAGGTGCCGAATATACTGCCGTTCGGGAAATATTGCCAGATATTCTTGGAGGAACTTCGGTGGTATATCATGACTCGACTCCGACGGAAGAATGGATTCGACAGTCGATAGATGAAGGCTTGCCTCTGTATGTCGCGACCACACAGCATGCGATGGTTATCGATGCGTACCGGGTCCGGAGTGACGGGCGGATGGAAACCCGTTTTTTGAATCCGCATAACGATGGGGGGAGCGAATGGCAGGTGTTTTCATCCGCAGGGATAGTATCGTATTTTACGTATGAAAGGCCGACCCGGGTTTTAAATACGGATTCGCTCATCCATTTGGATTCGGACGGGGACGGACTTATGGACTATGACGAAACCGATCGCTTCGGGACGGACCCGTACAAGGCGGATTCGGACGGGGATGGCATTCCGGACAAGACAGAAATCTGGTCCCATACGATACGGGAATCGGTCCGCTGGATGGCTGCATCCGACGATTCGAGCCAGAATCCGGTTGATATGTTGAATGGCGCGTTGATTGTCGGCGTCGAAAAGGAACTGTTTTCGGATTCCGATGGGGATGGAATGTGTGCGGAACTGGATATTGATTCGGACGGAGATGGTATACGCGATGGGGATGAGGACTTGAACGGGAATGGCATTGTGGAAGAAGGGGAAACGGATCCCTACATTGCGAATGGTGGCGGACTTCCTGTCCACGCAGAAGACGATGTTCCCGGTGATTTTGCGTTGTATTCATTGGGAAAGCTTTCGTTGAATGACGGGAGTGAGTGTAGATATAAAGCGAATCTAAATTCTTCAAATTCAGAGTGTGCACTTGCTTCGGAAAGTTCGGCGGAGTATTTCGCCGTGTCGCTTGCTGGTGGTAAGCAAAGCGTGGTGCATTCCAAGGGCGGCGTTTTGGTGCGGAATCGGGATTCGGTAAATACGGTCAATATATATTCCGACAAGGAAGTTAAACCGACACTGAACGTGCAAAAAGGGGCGTCGGTGATAGGGTATGCCTACTTGCCTGAACAAAATTGGGTTTGGTCGGTGAATTCCAACTTGGAGCCCATTGATGTGGGGAATCAAGAAAAGATAGTCCGTTCTGGAGAGGTCTTTTTGCTGCTTGACGGGGCAAAAATCCGGACATTGAAAGTGGAGGCCGGCGGCACCTTGTTGATGGGTACAGGCGAAATGTACGTTGGGTCCTTGCAACTGGAATCGGGGAGTGTTGTCGATTTTACCGAATATGGGTATGCGACGGTTTTGCATGTGAATGAGACGGTGATTTGGCGGGGAGGCGTCAACCTAAACGGATTGCGCGGCGATGGAATCCTCGAACGATTGTATTCGATTGCCTGCGGTTTTAAATTGATTTATCATGGCAATGAAACACTGTTTATTGAAGGCGATTGGTCTGGAACCCTATTCGCACCCAAGGCGAAACTTGTTCTCGGTCAAGCAACAAAGTCCCTGTATGGACGTTTTGTGGGAAATGGCATCACGGTTCATCAGTATGCGACTCTTCATGTTGTCCATTTTGATCCACAAACGAAAACAGCCATTGCGTATTTTAATATGGAGGAAAAATGAAATTTGTAACGATCGCTTTGTTAGGAGTATTTTCGGCTGTCCTTGCGAAAACGGATACCACGTTTACCTTCAACGCCATCACCTTTTCGGAACACTATCCGCGTTTTGAAGGGGAAGATTACGATTCCTTGCCGGAGTGGGCTGAAATAGAGAATGTGCTGGCTTATGACCCCGATTGGAATGTAATCTGCATGGATCGATTTGATGGAGTTAGGCTAGTTTTTTCACGTATCGATTCTTCGGTCGCTGTGGCTCATGTGGCAGTTGAGGGTTGGACCGATGCTGAGTATTATCCTTGCTGGCAGTTCTGGCGGGTTGGAGACAAGAAAAAGTACCCGATGACGAGTATCATTATCGACGAATTCAAAATGTACCATGAATGCGGCTTTTTAAAGATGCCCTGGGCTCAGGCGGATTCGATTATCAGACATATTGTTTTTGATTTCATGCTTGACGGGGATACCACTGCGGATTGGGAAGACGGGGATTATTACAATGCCACAGGGCTTGAAATGAAAGCAAGCTTTGTAGTCCCTGGCGAAGAAAGGAAGAATCCGATGGAAATTGGGCTTCCTGATTGGAAATTGACTTTGCCAAGTAATGTCATTGAGTTGATGGAATCGGTTTCGATTCCTCGCACTAACGCCGTCGCTTTAACTACGCCACAAGTGCATAAGCTCGTGCCCGGTAAATTCGCTGTTGTCGGCCTTGCTTCCGAAACGTCTTTCCAACTTTTTGATTTGAACGGCAAGGTCTTGAAATCGGGAACGTTGAAAAATGGGGGCGTGGTGAACACGCCAACGCAGCCGGTGATTCTAAAACTTGAAAATGGAGCGCAATTCCTGCTGAAGTAATCGATCGCTTCACTTCGTTCGCGATGACACGGTCAAAAACTTTGAACGGCCATTGCGCATTTTAGCATGGAGGAAAAATGAAATTTGTAGCGATCGCTTTGTTTGTTGCCTTTTCTGTTTTGTATGCCCGTGAAGTGAATTCTACATTTCTTTGGGACGCTACCGTTGATACAACCGGCCGTGTGATAACCGGATCAACGGATGAAAGCTCTGGGTATTGGCATGAACTTGGCAAAGGTTCGTATGACGATTGCACTGAAGTTGAAAAATCAGATTTGATTTGGCCTTCTGATGTCAAAGAAGATATTTATGGAGATTTCTTTGGGCCGTTGACGCGGGCTTACGGAGGCATTGTGGGAGAATTTATATTGGGAAAACAGATTGAGGGCGACACAAGTGGAATGAGCGGTTGCTCGCGGTATAGCGTAGGCATCGGTTTTAACACCTGGAATTGGGATCAAGAGAGTGTGGACATTTCCGCTTGGAATGGCTTTTGCTTGGAATATTCCTCTACGATGCGTTTTGATATTCGGTTGAAGCAATACATTTTTTCCCGTGAAACTCTAGATTTGTTTGCTTTTGTGCCTGCTTCGGATTCGCTTTCTGTCATTGATATTCCATGGGAAAATTTTTCTTGGTATGGATCCTTCTTCCATCCTTTTGAAACGAGGGATGAAGCGCTTCAAAATAACACTGCTGTGCTACTTGTATTTTGGAGCGATTCCGCAGCTACGGGTAGTTTTAAGTTGACCAAGTTCGGGTCGTATGGAAGTTGTGACGGATCTTTTGTTTCAACGCCCAAGACATATGCCATTCCTTCGATTCAAGTCTCTAAAATTTCGCCGTCCCAATATTCGATTTCCGGTCTTGATTCCGAAACGTCTTTCCAACTTTTTGATTTGAACGGCAAGGTCTTGAAATCGGGAACGTTGAAAAGCGGAGGAGTGGTGAATGCTTCGACGCATCCGGCGATTTTGAGGCTTGAAAATGGAGCGCAATTCCTGTTGAAGTGATTGGATTGCTTCGACCCTTTGGGGCTCACGATGGCTCTTAGGAGGCGCTTTTTGTTTGGACGAATATTTTATATTGGCTTTAAAAAGTCAAAAATAAAGGATTGAATATGGAAAAGATTTTCCGCACCGGTATCGGATTTGATGTTCACAAACTTGTGGAAGGTCGCAAGTGCATTATCGGCGGCGTGGATATTCCTTATGAAAAGGGACTCCTTGGCCACAGCGACGCGGACGTTCTGCTCCATGCGATTAGCGATGCATTGCTCGGAGCCGCAGGCCTCGGTGACATCGGCACGTACTTCCCCGATACCGATCCCGCTTTCAAAAACGCAGACAGCATGGTTCTCCTCGGACGCGTTCGTGAAGAAGTCGTCAAAGCGGGCTGCAAAATTGAAAGCCTCGACAGCGTAGTGATTTGCGAACGTCCGAAGGTAAATCCGCATCGCGAAGAAATGAAGGCGAACATTGCACGTGTATTGCAGATTCCTGTGGAACGAGTCGGTGTTAAAGCAAGTACCAGTGAAAAGCTGGGATTCACCGGTCGCGGAGAAGGCATCGCTTCGCAAGCGGTGGCGACCGTAAGTAAGATTTATGCGGAATAATGAAAAAGCGGGCACATTCTGGCCCGCTTTTCTGTGGATCGCTTAGACGTTTAGTGCAGCAGATACTCGAAATCTTTCGGGTGGCAGACGAATTTTTGCGGCGTTTTTTCTAACGCTTCTTTAAGCTCTTTCACAGAGAAAAATTTGAAGTCATCGACTTCATGTGGTTGCGGTACGAGCTGTGATTTTTCTTCTTCGGAAATAAACGCTTTGTACGTGTCGTAATATTCGTTGTCTACGTACGAACCGCCGTTCAGAATGCTGGAATGGACCGTTTCAAAAAGGAACTTTAATTCTTCGGGCTTTTTTTGAATGCCAAGTTCTTCGCGAATTTCTCGGATGGCGGATTCGATGCTAGAATCGCCTGCGGAAATATGCCCTGCACAACTGGTATCGTAAAGGCCCGGATTGTTTTCTTTGTCATGGGCGCGAAGCTGAAAGAGGATCTTTCCAGACTTGTCGATTAGCCAAATGTGGACCGTGCGATGCCAAAGGCCTCGCTTGTGGACTTCGCTGCGGGCGCAAACTTCTCCGGTCTTTTGTCCGTTGCTATCTAAAACGTCGATTAGTTCTTCCATGCGAACACTCCCATGATTTCCCATGAATGAAAATCTATTTTTTTTACATGAACGAAGCGTTTGAAAAATCTTTAAATACCCTGTTTGAACGAGCCATGGCTGATGGAGTTTTTTCCAAGGCGGTTGTGGGATTCTCATCGGAAAATGGAATGGAAGTCCGGGCATTTGGAACTCCGGAAAATTCTGTATTCGACATTGCTTCGGTCACAAAAGTATGCCCTACATCGACGTTGGCTTTAAAACGAGTTCTGAACGGAGAATTGGATTTAGACGCCAGAGTAATCGAGTTTCTTCCGGAATTACGTACAAATTATCGGAACGAAATTCTAATCCGTCACCTTTTGACGCACAGCCTTGATTATCGCGTTCCCATGAGTTCCTTAAAAAGGCTTCCTCCGGAACAAATTCTGGATTCGCTTTTCCAATACCGTTTTAAACAGCAGCCGGGAACCGTTTTTAATTACGGAAATCCGGCAAGTATTTTACTTGGGCTGGTGTTAATGCGGATTTCGGGCGGTAAAACGCTGCAGCAGCTGGGCGAAGAAGAATTTTTTAAACCTCTTGGCATGACGCGCTCCGGTTGGGATCCTTTGACCCGAGTTTCTAAAGAAGAAATCGTGGCAACGGAAGAAGACAATTGGCGCGGTCGAATGATCCAAGGCGAAATCCACGACGAAAGCGCTTTTGTTTTGCGCAAGTTCTTTCCGGTCGGTAGCGCAGGAATGTTTTCTACAGTTCCGGATCTTTTAAAATTCATCACGATGATTTTAAACGACGGGGAATTTGACGGCAAACGTATAATGCCTTCGGGAATATTAAAGCTTGTATCGACAAATGCTTTGGAAGGGCGCGTGGAAAACGCTTGTACGGCTCTTGGCTGGGAGCTGGATGCCGAAAAATTCATGGGAGCGGTTCATAGCCCGCACATGTTTGGAAAAACAGGTTTTACAGGCGCAAGCATTGTCGCCGATTCCGAACAAAAGAAGGCCGTGGTACTGCTTAGCAACTTCACTTATCCTAAAAGAGAAGATTCTGCTGCAAGAATTAACGCGTTTCGGTCGCAACTTTCGGAACTGACTTTTTCCAAATAGAAAAATCCTTTCTAATTTATTTATAGCGGGGGCAATGAAGCCCTTGCTTTAAAGAAAGGGAAAAATGAAAAAAACTTGTTTGGTCATTGGAATGCTTCTTTTGTCATCTGTTGCGTTTGCTGGGGAACGCGTGGGTTTTTATGGAAGCGCCGGTATGGGTTTGGATTTTGGAAGCGTTCATGGGAAAACGGATTATCTCGGAGAATCCGCTTCGTCAAGTGAAGTGGAAAGTGAAGGGCTGTTTGGCTATTCCTTCGATTTAAAACTAGGCTATTCTTTGATTTCGAATCTTGCGATTTATGCGACAGGTGCAACATCTGTGGAAATGTATAGCTTATCGGATGACAACATTACGTTCCTTTATTTGGGCGGAGGCGCATCTTATTGGCTACCCATGAACTTCTACGTGGGTGGATCTTTGGGCGCAGGGCGTTTTACGTTTGAAGACGCTTACACCGAAGACTTTAGCTTTTCGTTCCGCGTTTCGGCAGGTAAGGATTGGAACTTGGGAACCCGTGGCGGAATCGGTGTAGAAGTTTACTACCAGCACGCAGCGGTGGAAGACGGTTCCAAGGAATGGAATGCAAGTTTAATCGGTGTGAAGTGCAACGTGAGCTACCGTTAAAAAAGTGCTGATTTGAATTGTACAAGGCGACGCTTTGCGTCGCTATTTTTTTGTCGATTGCAATCTTTTTTGCAAGAAAATTCTGCGGCAAAAGAAATTCCATTAGAATTCATATCGGCGAATTCGGAAAGAAATCGAAACTTTTGTTTTTAGCAGACGACGATAAATTTTTTATAACTAGCGAGAGCCTATGATGGAATTTACTTTAGAGAAAAAAAGGAGTTCCGTTATGAAACGTTTGGTATTGGCTGCCTCGCTTGTGGGGGCAACCTCTTTGTTTGCCGATTTGCCTACAGCAGCTCAAGTGCAGGCAAATATGGGCATGGGCTATAACATCGGAAACACCATGGAAGTTCCGGCGAATTACGGTGGCCCGACTGCATGGGGAAACATTTTCCCAACTCAAACCTATTTGGATTCCATCAAGGCGGCAGGATTCAATACGGTTCGAATTCCCTGCGCTTGGGATAGCCACGCAAGTAACAACGTGATCAATTCGGGTTGGCTAGATTCCGTGCAGACCGTGGTAGACTATGCGATGAATGCGGGCCTCTATACGATTTTGAATATTCACTGGGACGGTGGCTGGTTGCAAGATGACGATTTTACCAGTGCAAAATCCAATATTGTGGAAAAGCAAAAAGCGTACTGGACGCAGATTGCAAACCGTTTTGCAAATTACGATGAGCATTTGCTCTTTTCGGGCATGAACGAACCGGGCCTGGATTTAAGCTGGAATGCGTCGCTGATTCCGGCACTTGTATCGTATCAACAGGCGTTCATCGATGCAGTCCGAGCAACGGGCGGTAACAATGCGACTCGTACACTGATCGTTTCTGGACCGAAAACCGATATCGATGTGACGTGCAATTATTATACCACAATGCCTACAGACAATGTCTCGGGCCGTTTGATGGTAGAAGTGCACTATTACGATCCTTATCAGTACACGTTGATGACGAGTGAACAGAACTGGGGCGCTTCCGAAAGCATTCTACCTCAGTATTACTACGGCGATTATTTGAGCACGACAGAAATCAAGCGCAACGCAGGTTATAACGCTTGGAGTAAAACCGTTGACGATTCCCTTGCAACCATTAAACATGCGAATGGACAATTCGCCAAGATGAAACGGAACTTTATCGATAAAGGTTACCCGGTGATCATCGGTGAATATGGCGCAAATCTCCATTCGGATGTTTTGAGCGGATCCGCTTTAACGCAGCACAAAAATGGTCGAGTCCAGTGGCACAAAGACGTTGCCACGGCTGCAAAAAATTACGGTCTCACCCCGATCCTTTGGGACATGGGAAACGAATCGAATCAGCTTGACAACATGTGTTACATTCGCCATTCCGGAAAAGACGCTTCTACAGCAGGAAAAGTGGTGGACGTTGACGTGATCAATGCCCTTCGCCATGCATACGGCATGGGCGATTATGTGAACAACGGAATCGCATTTTCTAGCAGCGGTGATGTAACAGCGATCGATGCAAAGGTAACGATGAACATGTCTTTGCGCTTGGAAAATAACTTGCTGACTTCGGACAAGGACATTGCCTTGTTCGATGTGAACGGCAATCTGTTGCGCCGTGTGCATGCAAACGGTTCTTCTGCAATTCTTTCGATTTTGAATATGCAGCAAGGCGTTTATATTGCAAAGAGCGGTTTGCAGGTGATCCGTTTCCGGGTTAAGTAAAGTTCTCTTGAGAAATGAAAAACTCCTCGGCATTTGCCGAGGAGTTTTTGCTTTGACAGCAAATTTATGCCAAGTTTCCGGGGAAGTGCGGAATCTTGCTGATGCTCTTTCTGAGATCTTCGTCCGTGGGAATAGAATCGGCCATGTCACCGTCATTGTATGCGGCATAAGCCTTCAAATCAAAATAGCCGGTTCCCGTTAAGCCGAAGACGATAGTCTTCGATTCACCGGTTTCCTTGCATTTAAGGGCTTCGTCGATTGCGACGCGAATGGCGTGGCTCGATTCCGGGGCCGGGAGAATGCCTTCTACACGGGCGAATTGCGTTGCTGCTTCGAAAACTCGGGTCTGTTCCACGGCTCGGGCTTCCATAAATCCATCGTGGTAAGCCTGGGAAAGAATCGGAGTCATGCCGTGGTAACGGAGACCGCCGGCATGGTTTGCAGACGGCATGAATTCGGAACCGAGGGTGTACATTTTAGCAAGGGGGCAAACGTGACCGGTGTCGCAGAAGTCGTATGCAAATACGCCGCGGGTAAGGGTCGGGCACGATGCCGGTTCTACTGCAATAATCCGGTAGTCTTTTTCGCCACGCATCTTTTCGCCGAGGAACGGAGAAACGAGGCCGCCGAGGTTAGAACCGCCACCTGCGCAAGCGATGATCATGTCGGGAACAATGCCGTATTTATCCAGAGCCGCTTTGGTTTCAAGACCGATCACCGTCTGGTGCAAAAGAACCTGGTTCAAAACGGAACCTAGTTCGTAACGGTAACCTTCCATGTGGGTGGCTGCTTCGACAGCTTCGGAAATGGCGCAGCCGAGGCTTCCGGTGGTTCCCGGATATTCGGTGTTGATTTTGCGGCCCACTTCCGTGGTCATGGAAGGAGACGGGGTGACGCTTGCGCCATAAGTGCGCATGACTTCACGGCGGAAGGGTTTCTGTTCAAAAGAAACCTTCACCATGTAAACTCGGCAATCCAGTCCAAAGTAAGCGCATGCCATCGAAAGGGCCGTTCCCCATTGGCCTGCGCCGGTTTCAGTTGTTACGCCTTTCAAGCCCTGCTTTTTTGCATAATAAGCTTGAGCGATGGCGGAATTCAGCTTGTGGCTTCCGCTCGTATTGTTGCCTTCAAATTTGTAATAGATTTTTGCCGGTGTGCCAAGAGCTTTTTCTAGGCAATAAGCACGCACAAGGGGAGATGGACGATACATTTTGTAAAAGTTGCGGACTTCTTCTGGAATAGGAATCCAGCGCGTTGTGTCGTCTAGTTCTTGCTTGGCGAGTTCATCGCAGAAAATCGGAGTGAGTTCTTCGAACTTGAGCGGTTGATGGGTTTCCGGGTGGAGCAGCGGAGCCGGCTTGTTTTTCATATCGGCACGGACGTTGTACCAACTCGTCGGAATTTCTTTTTCGGAAAGATAAATCTTGTACGGAATTTCTTCGCTCATGGCGGTCTCCTAAATTATTTACCTTGAAAACATAGCATTTTTGTTAATTCCTATAACCAGTAATAGCCTTTGTCGATACCCTTTTGGCTGTAGCTATATTTTACCGGTTGAAAAAAGAATGAGGAGTTGTTATGAGAATCGTTTCTTGGAATGTGGCAGGAATTCGCGCTTGTATCAAAAAAGGTCTTCCGGACTTTCTAAAGAAAATAGATGCGGATGTTTTTTGCATGCAGGAAGTCAAAGCAGAAATGAACCAGATCGACTTTCATCCAGAAGGGTATCATGAATATCTTTACTCGGCAAAGCGCAAAGGCTATTCGGGAACGATGATCTATAGCAAAACGGAACCGCTGAGCGTCCAGTATGGTTACGGCGAATCCGAATATGACGACGAAGGAAGAAGCATCACTGCGGAATTCGAAAACTTTTACTTGGTCACAACTTACGTTCCAAATGTGAAACGGGATCTTTCCCGCTTGGAATCCCGCATGCGCTTTGAAGACACGTTCAAGGCTTACTTAAAGAAATTGGAAGAGAAAAAGCCTGTCATCCTTTGCGGGGATTTGAACGTGGCGCACAATGAAATCGATATTTATAACGCCCGTGCAAACCGTGGACATGCAGGTTTTACCGATGAAGAACGGGCCAAGTTCACAGATCTTCTTGCAGATGGATTTGTGGACACCTTCCGAAAACTGCACCCGGATACGGTTCGTTATAGCTGGTGGAGTTACATTGGGCATGCCCGTGATAACAATATCGGGTGGCGTTTGGATTACTTTGTGGTGTCGGAAAGTCTCTTTTCGAAAGTCAAAGAATCGTCTATTTACGACGATGTCTTTGGCAGTGACCATTGCCCCATTGGACTAGAAATTTAAAATGTCATTACGAGCGGGACGAAGCAAACCTGGATACTTCGTTTTCCGCTCGCAATGATTTTGTGATTTAAGCGAGTAGGAGTATCGCTAGAACTTGCCCGCTTAAAATGCGCAGTAACATGGTTAGGGGATAAACGGAAGCATATCCCACGTTGGTCGCTTCGCTGCTTGTCATGCCGTTAGCAAAGGCGAGAGCCGGAGGGTCTGTCATGGAACCTGCGATCATACCGCAGAGACTCAAATAGTTGACTTTGAAAACGAGAGTTCCGACGATACCTGCAATCATCAACGGAATGAATGTAATCAAAGCGGCGAGTCCCATGTAATAGAATCCGTCTCCGTTCAAAAGAACGTCAAAGAATTTAATGCCTGCATTCAAACCGACGCACGTTAAGAACAGTGTAATGCCAAGTTCACGGAGCATCAGGTTTGCGCTCGCAGCCATGAAAAAGTTCAACGGTCCAATCTTTCGCTTGCGGGAAAGCAGAATGGCGACGATCAGCGGGCCACCGGCAAGTCCAAGCTTTAACGGTGTCGGCATGCCCGGAATGGCAATAGGAATGGATCCGAGAATAATGCCGAGGAAAATGCCGACGAATGCCGGGATAATTTCAGGATGGTCAAGTGCTTTGAGAGAATCTCCGAGCGTTTTCGAAACGGCGGCAATGCCTTCGCTTGGGCCGACAATTAAAACCTTATCGGCAAATTTCAAACGCAAATCGAGACGTCCGGTGAACTTGAATTCTCCACGTACAACTCGGCTAGCTGTCACTCCGTAACGTTCCAAAGCGAGTTCGCCAAGAGTTTTGCCCAGAACCTTTTTGTTCGTCACCAGAACGCTGCGGGTTTCAAGCTGGGAATGAATGTTTGTAATGGGCTTTTCCAGGCGCGAACCGATTAGCTTTTCCATCAGCTCTACATCTTTGGGGAATCCCACAATGTGCAGTTTGTCGCCTTCTTGCAAAATGACTTTTCCGTCTGGCATGGAAATGTCTTCGCCGCGCTGTAAACGGGTAATCACAATGCCGCTGGTGCGGATACCCGGAATGTCTTTGATGCGCACGTTGAAAAGGTTCTTGTTTTCGAGAGCTAGGCTGCACGATACAATATCTTGACGGGTTTTGCCGAGTTCTGTCGCATATTCTTCAGCGGCGATGTCCGGCTTTTTCCTAAAGATCAAGCGCACAAGAATCATCACAAGAATGATGCCCATTACACCGAATGGATACGCTACCGCATAACCGATTCCGGTGAGCGATGTATCGGCACCGGCTGCTGCAAGGGCCGAGTTCGCTGCGCCCAGGGAAGGCGTATTCGTGACAGCGCCACAGAGCATTCCAATTAGAATCGGAACGTTCTTGCTTAAATCGGTAAAGAAATAAATGCCGACGGTAATCAGAACGCCCATGAGCACAATGCTTACCGCAAGAATGTTCAGCACAAGTCCATGACGACGGATGGAATCGATAAATCCCGGTCCCACTTGCATACCGATCGTATACACAAAAAGAATCAGACCGAATTCCTGCATAAAGTGCAGAACGTTTGGATCCATGCGAAGGCCGAAATGCCCAAAGAGAATTCCGACAAAGAGCGCACCTGCTCCGCCGAGGCTTACTCCTTTAACCTTGATGCGTCCGATCATAAGGCCGATGGCTGCCGTAAACGAAAGAACGACAACTTGCTGAGCGACCGACGTTCCGGTGAATAAATCAATGAACCATTGCATACGTATTTATGGGTTTAAGTGAAGGTTCCTGGTAACTGTAAATGGAATTTACTTTTTAATGCAACGGAGCGAAGCGGAAATGCTCTTGTTGAAGTGCTCATAAACGACAGAATCGGTTACGCGAACGAGAACGGCGCGGGATTCGTCGAAATTATCTGCGGTCCAGAAGCTTGCGCTTGCGCCCATGTCAGCGGATTTGCCGTCGTAGTACCGGAATCCGGCTTTAGCTACGTTCAAAACGTTAAAGTCTGCATTTTCAAAGTCTGCTTGAGTCGGGAGAGTCCAACCTTCCGGACAGATTTTGGTAGCGGTTTCGTAGGGGTAAAGAGAACCGTAAATTTCGCAGTTCCTTGCAGAGTCTCCGTAGCAATGGCTTGTACCGGTGAGGTCCAAACGGGCGAGGTTTTCGGCCATCCAAATGTGGTTTCCGGTGTTCACTGTTTTATAAGATTTTTCGACGCACACGAGTTCGCTGGATTCTGCATTGTACGTGCAAGTATTTGCTTTTTGGCAAGCGGTAAGGGTAATGGCTGCGGTTGCGATGAGTGCGAAGAATTTAATCGACATAGTGACTCCTAATGAGATGTTGTCGTTTTTAGACGGCTTAAATGTAGAGAAACTCATCAATTTTGACTAATAATTTGTTTGTATGAATCTATCATTAAAAATTATTAATTATAGGTTATATTATAATTCAGGGTGATATGATCATAAGTTTAAGTTATGGAATAAAAGCCTAGGAACAAAAAAAGTTTTTGCTTATATTTGGACGCAATGGAATTGACTCAGCTGAAATATTTTTTGGAAGTCGCCCGAACGGAGCATGTGACGCAGAGTGCCAAAAACCTTTACGTGGTACAACCTGCACTTACCCAGGCCATTCACAAACTCGAAAGTGAACTGGGAGTTCCTCTGTTCAAAACGGTCGGCCGTAACATTAAATTGACGGAAGCGGGAAGATTTTTTTATGAAAAGCTTCGTCCCCTTTATGAAAGCATGATGGTGCTTCCGTCCCAGCTTCAAGAAATGATCGCGCATCAGAACAACAACATTAAATTGAATGTTCTCGCTGCTTCGACGTTAATTACCAATGCGGTCATCGATTATAAAAAGACCCATTCCGATATTGATGTGGACTTGATCCAGAACGAAGAAACCAACGTCTTTGATATTTGCGTTCGCACTTATGCAAATTACAGACCGGAACTTGATCATACAAATAGCGACGAAACCTTTGTCCATTCCGAAAAGATTTTTCTTGCCGTTCCAAATATTGCCCGTTACAAAAAGATGAATTCCATTTCGCTTTTTGATTTGCGCGATGAAAAGTTCATTCGTCTTTACGGATCCAAACAGTACCGTAAAATTTGTAACGAACTTTGTGAACGGGTGGGATTTAATGCGAACGTGACTTTTGAAAGCGACAACGCGATGGCTGTAAAAGAAGCTGTGGCAGCAGGCATCGGTGTGGGATTTTGGCCAGAACTTTCTTGGGGAAAAATGGACCATAAAAGGGTGCGCCTTTTAGAAGTGACCGATACGGATTTTAAGCGTGACATTGTGGTGTCCCTTCGCCGCAACAAACAGGATAATTCTAAAACTGAAGCTTTCTACAATTATCTAACCAAATTCATTTTGCATCAGCGCAAAAAGAAGCGGGTGTTTAACGCTTAAACAAAAGGCTTTTGGAATATAAAAAGGTATATTCTAAAAGCTTACTTTATGTTCAAGGTCAAATATGCGGTTGCTTTGCTGTGCATGCTCGGACTTTCGGGATGCCTTTGGGAGGGAACAGATGCTTCTCTCGAAGATTCTTCCTATTTGCCGCTGAACGATTCGGAATACCCATATGCCGGAATTCCGCGCCTTGTCATTGAAACGGAAAATTTTAAAGACATTCGAAACCGTGAAACCTTAGTGCCTGCCCGGTTGCAAATTTACGGCAAAGACTCTCCGACATCCGAAATTTTGGAACTGACTGTGCGAGGGCGTGGAAATTCCACTTACAACGCTCCCAAATATGGACTGAAACTGGAATTTTCGCAAAAGACATCTCTGCTTGGCATGCCTGCGGATAAAGATTGGGCGCTCCGATCAAACTACGGCGATAAAACACTTTTGCGGGACTTTATGATGAATCGCCTTGCAAATCGCCTGGGAATTTCTTACGTGCCTCGAATGCGTTATGTGGAACTTTATTTGAACCGCGAATATAAAGGCTTGTACCTGTTAGCAGAAACGGTCAAGTTTGCAAAGAACCGCGTTCCCGTTGCCAAAACGGATTTTAATTTCCTTTGCGAAAAAGAGGATTCCAAAAAAATAGATGATCCTTACTTTCAAACGCGGGACGGCAATTTGATTCACATTCAAGAGCCTAAGAAGGTTTCGGATGCTACGCTTCAAAGGGCGAAATCCCACTTGGACAGCTTTGAAATTTACTTGCACGGACAGGATTTTTGGGGAGAAGATTCCATTGGGAACTGGCTGCACGTTCAGGATTTTTTGGAGTATTATTGGGTGCAGGAATTTGCTAAAAATGAAGATGGCAAATTTACGCGTAGCGTGTTCTTTTACTGGGAAAAGGGTGGACCGATTCACTTTGGACCGCTGTGGGATTTTGACTTGGGATTTGGGAATGAGTCCCGTGAAATTTTTTCCATGCCCGAAAACTGGTTCATTCGCAACTACCGTTGGAACCGTTTCATTTTGGCAGACCGCCAAATGAGAACTCTTGCTGCGGAATATTGGAATCTCCACCGAGAAACTTTCCACGAACTGATCGACAGCATTCCTCTTTACAAAAGTCAAATTGAAAAGGCTGCGGCAAATGATTTAAAACGCTGGCCGATTCTCGATAACACGTTCCTTTGGGCGCTGCGGCATTCGTACGATTCTTACGACGAAGCGGTGGATTCCATGACCGTTTGGATGGAAAAGCGCTTTCAATGGATTGAAGAAAATCTTTAGAAATTGTCGTCCCTGTCGAACATGTGCGTTACAAATTCCGTGACGAGAGTGACGTAAGCGTCGTCGCCAAAAATCGGTTTTTGCATCAGATCGATGGTTTCTTTGGAAATGTCGTTTGTTTTGGCAAGTTCTGCACCGCCTTCTGCATAGCGTTTGCGGAGCATGTTCAGCCGACGTTCGCCACCGCGGTGGTGCAGTGCGCGCATTTGCGGACAGGCGATCAGATAATATTTGCCTTTGCCAAGGATAATGTCGAACTGCTTGACAATGGGTTCGTAAACCACGTCCAGATCCATCCAGGCGCAGCTAGAAAGCAAAATGATTTTTTGACCGGGCTTTTGATTTTGCAAACCGTGCATCGGTTTGTTCATGTTTTGACCGTCTTCTTTGAGCTTTTGACCCATGTAAGGGTGCACCATTCCCACGATACGGTCCATCAAAACTTTCATCTGCCCCGGAATGCTAAAGAGGAACAGCGGGAAACTCCAAATGACAACGTCCGCTTCTTCGAGTTTTTTACGGGTGGCGGGAACATCGTCATCTTTAATGAAGCAGCTTCCGTCGGGGCGACCCCAGCAGGTAAGGCATCCGCGGCACGGTTTGATGTTTAAACGGTCAATAAAAACATATTCCGCTTCATAGTCGCCGCTTTCAAGCATCCCTTCCACAAAGGCTTTTGTCGGAATCAGCGTTCCGCTGCGTTCATTTTTGGGACTTGCCACCATGATGAGAATTTTCTTTGCCACGAATCGATCCTTTCTTTAGCCGTTTTGTGCCTGTGCTCGTTTAGCCTGTTCTTCTCTTAAGCGTCTGCGGGCTCGACTGCCGAGTCTTTTACCCGTGTGGGTTTTGGGCGTCGGGGCTTTTGGCGCTTGGGCGGCAGGTGCTTTTCGTCCACCGAACTTTCCGGTGCGCCAACGAGAATTTCGGGCTTCGCTTTCCGGAGTTTCTTTTTGCGGTGGGGGAAGCTTTTCAAAAATCGCCTGATCGCCTTCCGGAATTTGGATGCGGGTCAGTTTTTCGATGGCGCGCAAATCCTGTTCTTCATCTGGTGCGCAGAACGAAATAGCGACGCCTTCGCGGCCTGCTCGGGCTGTGCGTCCAATGCGATGCACAAATGTTTCTGGAACATCGGGCAGGTCGTAGTTAAACACGTGAGTCACGTTATCTACGTCGATTCCGCGGGCGGCAATGTCCGTGGCGACGAGAACGCGGATCTGTTCCGTTTTAAAATTTCCGAGAGCTTCTTGGCGGCGGTTTTGACTCTTGTTGCCGTGAATCGCAGCACAGGTAACCTTTGCCTTTTCGAGAACGCGTACGATTTTATCAGCACCGTGCTTTGTACGAGAAAAGACAAGAACCTTTTTCATTTCCGGATGCTCTAAAAGCATTTCTTTAAGCAGAGCTCCCTTGCGACGTTTGTCGATGCGGTAAAGCTCTTGGCGAATGCGTTCAATGGGCGTGCTTTGCGGTGCAACTTCGACTCGAACCGGATTTGTGCGGAGAATGGTTGCAGCAAGCTTTGTGATTTCGGGCGGCATCGTTGCGCTGAAGAACAGGTTCTCTCGCTTTTGCGGAAGCTGTGCCACGACCTTTTTGATGTCGTGGATAAAGCCCATGTCGAGCATACGGTCTGCTTCATCGAGAACAAAATATTCAAGCTTTTTTAAACTGACGACGCGTTGATTGATTAAATCCAAAAGACGCCCTGGCGTTGCAATCAAGGTGTCTACGCCGTGAGAGAGGGCCTTTTTTTGCGGCAAGTCACTGACACCGCCAAAGATGCAGGCGCTCGTTAGGCGGGTATACTTCTGGTACTTTTCAAAACAATCCGAAACTTGAATGGCGAGTTCACGGGTCGGGAGTAAAACGAGAACGCGGATCGCCTTTCGACCTTTCGATTCGCCGCCCTGGAGTAGGTTTTGCAAAATCGGCAGTGCAAATGCGGCGGTTTTACCGGTACCCGTTTGGGCAATGCCCATCAAATCTTTGTGTTCCAAAACCGGAGGAATCGCTTTCTCTTGAATCGGAGTCGGGGTGGTATAACCTGCATCAACGATTGCACGTTGCAGGCGTTCATCTAA
>JAGDBD010000046.1 GCA_017959225.1 Fibrobacter sp.
AAGATAATTATATTATTGATTGCTGTTGCAAGTGCATGCTGGTCTATTCCTAAGCCGATGGAAAGTATCACGAATTATAATGTGATGATGGTTCATTGTGCGTATAGTAAAGATGAGGGCTTTTTAGACGAAAAGGATACACTAACGAGGCCTATTATGCAGGAACTTCTCTTGAAAATGGCGCAACTTCAAAAAGGTGACGATAAAGACTGCTGTTCCCCAGGGCGGCGAAAGTACAGTCGTACTTGAAGTGCTGAGGGCGAAGCAAAGGCATGTGCTTCCAGCGAAAATGTTCGATGTGGAATGAATTAAAAAAAGCCCGGATTTATCCGGGCTTTTCTCTTTGCATGGAATCGCATACTGTGTAAGCAATTTCACAAGCTTTGTGAACACGCGGTCTGCAAGCGGGTTTGTTTCCAGGCCTTCGAACAGGTTCAACTGGTTGAACACCAGACGTCCATTGCCGAACGGAACGATCTGAAGATCGACACCGGTTTTGATTTCACCGTCGGCGATTGTCACGGAACGCGCAAGGACCTGTGCATCCGGAAGTTCGGTAAGCGAAATGCTCGGAATCACAGAAGAAGCCAGGTCATCGAGAATCTGATGGCCTGCAAATTCCGGAAGCAGTTCGGAACCGTTCACCAGATAATGCACGGAAAGACCGTTTGCACCGGTGGTGAAGTGGGATTCGATCGTCTGCGTAAAGTGATGGCTGGAGTTGAACGCTTCCAGGTCTTCCGGGTTCAAGTCCGAAAGGAGGAGTGTCTTTCCGCCGTCGCGGGTGAGTTCCACGATTTTGTTCAGAACGACGTCGTTCCAAGAGCTGAGGCTTGCGGTAAAGATGATCTTTTCCGGACCGGCGAGAGCTGCCAAAGCGTCGGCAGTGGTTTCTGCATTGTTGTCGAGGAAGCAAACTTGGGAAATGGCGCTTTGCACGTCGGCGTCTTCGAGAACGAGAAGGTTTTCGTTCGTGGTGCTGACCACGGATCCCAGTGCGGAAAGCGTGAGAACGAGCTTGTAAGTGCCTGCCGTTTTCGGTGCGATGACGGTAAATGTTCCGAGCGGAGTGAGGCTTGTCTGGCCCTTGGCCTTGTGCTTTTCGCTAGAAACGGTTTTTCCGTTTTCGTCCACGATGGAAATTTCAATTTCGATATCTTCGAGGCGGGCCTGGTTCAACAGGGCGAGCTGGAAGGAAATTTCTGTCTGCGGAGCGCTGACCGGTTCAAAGCCCGTGATGAGCAAACGGGTCGGTGTCGTTGCCGCTTTCATGAAGGCGTCGAAGCCCTTCGTTTTACGGTTTTCGTCTACAAGACCGCTGAAGTCAACGCCAAAGTCTGCCCACTGGTCGAGCATAAAGCCCGAAACGAGCGGGTTGCTTTGAATGGCGTTGATCTGCGTAAGCTTGCTCTGCAAAGCCAAACGGTGAGCATCGGCATTGAAGGAACTCAGATCTCTCCAAATGGAAAGGTCCTTGTTCGCAATGAAGGCTTCCAACTGTTTGAACGCCTGCTTGACAGCTTTATTGTTCTTGAGACTTCTAGAACCCTTGATATCGGTCGGGGATGCCGGCAAAAGATCATGGTTCTTGAGGGTGACGAGAATTTTTCCGTTGGTTTCTTCGACAAATTCTTCGTATTCGTCTTGGAACTGGGAATTTCCAAGGGTCGTGTCCGGAATGTTGACTTCGTCTTCGACGATGGAATTCTTGTCGCAGTAGTGGGCGAGAAAATCCGTGAGAGCTGCGTTCGGGCTCATGCGCAAGTGCATACGCTGGGACGAGTAAAGAAGAATCTTTTCGTTCGTCACGCCCATGAGTTTTCCTGTGTCCTTGTGGAATTCTTCTTCGTTCGACAGGTAAACGCAGTTCAAGTTACTGATGACCGGGCGGCACTTGTCGTAACCGTCAACCGCATTCAAAAGCTTGTTTCCGTTTTCGAGAACGAGCGGGCAATTTTCAGAACCGAGAATCCAGGAAACGATACTCGGGTGATGCTTCTGTTCCATCACGACTTCTTCGACGAGCTTGTAAACAGCTTCAAGACCGCGGGGGGTGGAACGCATGGTGTGAATCGGAAGTTCCTGGAAAACAAGGAGACCGATTTCGTCGCAGATGTCGAGAGCTGCGTTAGACAGCGGGGCGCCGTTTGAACGGATCGTGTTAAAGCCCGCCTTCTTGATCGCTTCCAGATCCTTGCGGAGTTTCGCCGTGTCCGAAGTCCAAAGGCCACCTTCGCTCCAGTGCTGCGAATAAGAAACGCCCTGAATCTTGATAATGGAATCGTTCAGGTAGAAGTCGCCCTTGATGCAGTCGAACTTGCGGAATGCAAAGTTCTTGACGACGGAGAAGGAATGTTCTGCGGTCTGCTTAGACTTGGACTTGCCTTCTAACTGAAGTTCAATGGTGAAGAGCTTTGGATTTTCAAGCGTCCAAATGTTCTTGTCCTTCTTCAGGTCCTTGATTTTCAAGATGAAACGGCTGGAAGCGTTTTCTTTTTCCAGCTTGATATCCTTGACGAGTTCGCTGACTTCGCCCTGAGGATTGCGCATCAAAATGCGAAGGCGTGTGGAGAATCCGCGAGGATTGTTAAAGGAAACGTCTACCGCGACGCGGTCTTCGTCGAGGTCCGGTTCGAGCTGGACGCCCGTGATGAATGCTGCACCGCCGAGAATCAGGTCCACGTTGCCGTAGATGCCGCCGAACGGATATTCCGTCCACGGAAGGCCTACCGGCATTTCGGACGGACGCACAAAACGGTCGTCTGCGCCTTCCTTGCTTTCACGGCCAAAGTCGATACGGCTGTTGGCAGAACCCATGTTCGCCACGCGAACGCAAAGAACGTTGTCTTCACCCGGCTTGATGGCCTTGGAAAGGTCGAGAAGGCACGGCGTATAGGCGCCGAAGTGCGAACCGAGATACTTACCGTTCAACCAGAAAACCGCATGCATGGAAATGCGTTCGAAACGCAAGAAAATTCGCTTCGGAATCTGCTTTGCATCGACTGTGAAGTGCTTAAAATAATAGGCTGCGTCTTGAGAAAGGGAAACTTTATCGAAATATTTTTCCCACACGCTCGGCACTTGGATTTTTTGGGTGCCATCCGGATAGGTGGCGTACCAACGGTTGATGATGCCCATATCTTCTGTGTCAAACAGAAGGTCCCAGTCGCCGTTCAGGCTCACGATAGAGTTCATTCGCGTTCCTTGTTGATTCCAAACAATGAAAATTTTAAGCAAATTTAGCAAATTTTAAAAAGAAAGATGAAAATTTTGCCTTTTGACCTCCCAAAAAGAGGACCCCTTTTCTATATTTGATGGCCCACAGCAAACCTAAAAAAAGGAATATTATGTATTCTATTGTTGAAACAGGTGGTTTCCAGTATAAAGTCGAAGTCGGTAAGACTCTCAAAGTCCCGTCTGTCGATGCAGCTGTCGGTTCTACTCTGGAGCTCAAGTCCGTCCTTCTTTTCTCCAACGGAAAAGAAGTTAAGGTCGGCACCCCTGTCCTGAATGATGCTTCTGTCAAGGTCGAAGTTCTCGCCCACGACAAGGAAGACACGGTTATCGTGTTCAAGAAGAAGCGTCGTACTCGTTACGTTCGTCGTAACGGTCATCGTCAGGGCTATACGGAAGTGCTCGTCACGGAACTCCATTCCGGTGCAGAATCCGAAGTCGTCGATCAGAAGATTGTCGAACGCAACCGCGCTCGCATTAAGGCTCTTGCAGCTCAGAAGGTTCAGACCGTTCCTCTGACTCGTAAGGAAAAGATCGCTCAGGGTCTTCCGAAGCCGGCAAAGGTTAAGAAGAATTCTATCCGCAAGTCGAAGGAGGCTTAATAATGGCTCACAAGAAAGGTCAAGGCTCCGTTCGTAACGGCCGCGATTCCAATGCGAAATACCTCGGCGTGAAGAAGTATGCAGGTGAAACGGTGAAGGCCGGTGGCATCATCGTTCGTCAGCGTGGTTCTCACTTCCACCCGGGCAACAACGTCAGCATGGGCAAGGATTTCACCTTGTTCTCTCTCGTTGATGGCAAGGTCAAGTTCGAACAGAACGCTGGTCGTCAGAAGGTTTCGGTCTATCCGGAATCGTAAGGCTGACAAAGCTTAAAAAAGAGTCGGGTGATTTCATCCGGCTCTTTTTTTATATTTTCAAGATATTCCACATGTAGGAAAGGAGCGTTTATGAAAAAAGTGCTGTCTTGGATGATGGTTGGGGCCTTTGCCATGTTGTTTGCTGGTTGTGCAAGTTCTGCGCAGAAGGCTGCCGAAGGCGGATTTGCAACGGTAGAAACCCCGGCATCGGAACTGGAAAAAGTCAAGGCGGACCTTGCGGAAAAGGATATTCCGTCGGCGATTGGAATGGCGGTTTCAAACGATGAAATGATCGCCCGAACTCAGGCTGCGGACGAAGCGAGAGCAGCTCTTGCCGAAGCGACAAAAACCTTTGTGAGCCGTTACAAGGAACAGTACGGAAAGAATGTAGACGGCAACGCTTTGAAAATTTGGGAAGAAAAGGCGAACGAATATACGCAGCAGGAACTGGTCGGTGCAAATGTGGTGCGCACCATTACACAGTTTAACGAAGAAAGCGGCCAGTATAAAATTTACGTCCTTGTGGCGATGGATCCGGCAAAACTCGCTTCGGCCATGCAGAAGTCTGCTGAAGAAAATCAGGAGTTTATGCTGCGGGCCCAGAGTGCCGATATGCAAAAGCGCATGAACGAAGCCGCTGAAAAATATAAAGCGGAAATCCAGAAGAATTAATTTGTCTAAAATCTTAAAAGCAAAAGCCAGCGGAATCGCTGGCTTTTGTCTTAATCGAAGATGCTTTGAAGGTAATTGAGAGCTCCGTTTGAAATGGGCATGAGATAGCCGCGTTGGTGCATCTCGTTGATGGTCACAAGAAGCTGCCTAGCCAGGCGAACGTTGTATTCCATGTCGTAACTGAAATTCGATGGGAGGACCACTTTGTTGACCCTTTCCCAATAGCGTCTGGACTTTTCCGTAAAAATGGGTGCGATTCCGAACCAAATTTCGGCGTCCGGAAGCTGTTCTTGCCACTGTTCCAAAAGTCCAATGGAAAAAATCGGCTGTGTATAAAATCCGTCGCTGCCTGCTTCTTGCTTGCTGTAGGCGTAGTCCAGTTCTTCGCGGAAAGAGCTGCGGTAGGGATCGAGTCCGGTGTAAATTTTGAGACTTGGAAATTCCCGTTTGATGGCTTTGACGGCAGTCAGGGTGGAAAGTCCGGAAGGGGTAAAGTGGGGATCGTCTTTTGGAGGATCTCCGCCGATGATCAAAACCTGTTTAAGCCCTGATTCTACAAGCTTTGCAATTTTTTCGAGAAGCTCTTTTTCGGTACGGTCGATAACACGAAAGTGGGGAGTCGCTGCGATTTTATTTTGCAGCAGAAGCTCTGTCGGTTCGTAAGATTTAATCGGGAGCTTTCGGATTTCGGGGATGTTGATCGATGTGACAAACGGGTAGGTGCTAAGGGATTCCTTGGCTTCGGCAAGGATTCCGTCGAGGGTGCGTGGCACTAGTTCCAGTGCGATTTCTTTTGGTTTTCTAAAACTCATGGGCAAATATTAGCAAGTTTTTGATAAAAGTCAATGCATAAATGCAAATATTTGCATAAATAATTTGAAACGAAAACGGGGAACTTTGGGCTTGCGGAAAACGATTTGGAGTTTTTCGGATGTTTGCATTTTTTATATTGCGGAAAAATTTGGATCAAGGATTTTTTGATGCGTCTGCTTTCCTTTTGGATTCTTGCCTGTGCGGCATTTCTTTTTGCAGAGCCGAAGCTTTCGGTTGCGGTTACCCTTGCGCCATATGCAAAAATTGTCCAGGAAATCGCTGGTGAAAATGCAAACGTGGTGACTCTTGTGCCGCCTAGTGCAAATCCCCACGTGTTTGAACCGAAGCCCAATACCTTGCGGGCTTTTTCAAAAGCTTCTCTCTATTTTAGCGATGGCTCTGGCCTTGACAAGGCTTGGCGTCCGCGTTTTCAAGGCGTAAATCCGAATATTCGAATTGTCGATATTTCCCAAGGCGTTTCCTGGATGAAGGAAGAAGCTCATGAACATGAGCATCACCATGAAGATTCAGAAGATGAAGATCTGGATCCGCATATTTGGAATTCCCCGCGAATGGCTATTGTCATTGCGGCCAACGTCTGTTCCGCGCTTGTGGAGGTGGACGCGGTGAATGCGGGAGTTTACCGCACTAATCTGGAACGCTTTACCCAAAGGCTTTCCGATCTAGACAAAAAATTTATTGAAACGACGAAAGCGCTTTCGGAAGATCGCCGCACGTTTATCGTATTCCATCCGTCTTATGGATATCTTTCGCGGGACTATGGCTTAAAGCAGATCGCTGTCGAAATGCATGGCAAGGAACCGAAGCCACGGGATATGAAAAAGCTTGTGCACACGGCTAAGGAACATCATGTGAAAACGGTGTTTGTGCAGCCTCAATTCAGCCGTCGCGCTGCGGAATCTCTTTCCCGAGAAATCCAGGCGAAAATCGTTTCTATTGATCCGCTGGCTTACGATTTTGAAACGGAACTGCTGACTTTGTTGAACGCCATTGCGGAGGAAAAGAAGTGAATCCGTTCCCGGCGATAGAAATTCGCAATTTGAGTTTTGCGTACGAAAAAACGCCTGTACTTTCGGACGTGAATTTTTCTGTGGACGCAGGGGAATTCCTTGCGATTATCGGTCCGAACGGCGGCGGAAAAAGTACGCTGATGAAACTGATCGTTGGGCTTTTAAAACCTTCGCAGGGAGATGTTCGCATTTTTGGCGAAAAGGTTCCTTCGAAAAAGATTTCTGTCGGTTATGTTCCGCAGAATACAAACCGGAATTTGGAGTTTCCGATTACCGTTGCAGAAACGGTTTCGATGGGGCTTCCGCTTTACAAGTCCAATCCGTTAAAAGTGAAGGAAGCTCTTGAAACGGTTAAAATGGAATCTTTTGCGGACAGGCGCCTTGGGGAACTTTCGGGCGGTGAACGTCAGCGAGTTCTGATTGCACGAGCCCTTGCTGCAGATCCCCAGATTCTTTTTTTGGACGAACCTTCTAGCAATATCGATGCGCAGGGGCAGGAAGATTTGTACGGGCTTCTTGCCGAGTTGAATAAAAAAATGACGATTGTGATCGTAAGTCACGATTTGATGGTTCTTTCCAACCATGTGAAAAGCGTTGCCTGTGTAAATCGGACGGTGCACTTCCATTCCGGTTCAACGATCACGCCAGAAATGGTTCAGAGCATGTATGGTTGCGAAGTGGATTTGATTGCCCATGGCGTGCCTCACCGCGTTCTTGGAACGCATTAAAAAAGACCCGCAGTGAGCGGGCCTTCCTTTTGAAACTTGAGAATGTTACTTGATGGTGGTGGTGAAGCGGAGTGCTACACCGACGTCATCAAGTTCCTTTTCGCTGTAGAAGTTAAGCTGCGCTTTGGTGCGGCCATAGGCTTTGACGAATGCGACTGTCCATGCGAAGTCGTCGGCGTCAGCGTTGAATTCGTCGCGGTTGCCGATATGTTCCAGTTCAAACATCAAATTGTCAAGAATGCCTGCGGTCGGAATTTCTACACCCACGTAGAACGGAAGATGTTCAGAGCCTTGGGCATATTCCGGCTTTACGGCAACGTCTGCGGCAATCGATTTTGCGTTTACATCGCTATCGGTTGTGGTTTTGAGATAGGCGATTTCACCATAGAGACGAAGATTTTTAATGAAGGAATAGGAGAGGTAACCGGCGACGCGGTGGGTTTGGGTTGCAGACTTGGTCATGGCGTCGAGAGCGTTTACGCGGTAGGCTGCGGCGAGTTCAAGTGGGAAGCAGAACTTGATGCGTTCTTCTACACGGACGTAACCCGTGCTGAATTTGTTGTCGGTTGTTCCGAGCATGGCTTTGAATGCGGAAGGACCGAAATTCCAGCCGAGTTCAAATGCATCATGGGAATAATCGCGCATCATGAATCCCCGAGTTTCGATCGGCTTGTCGATGTAGGTACCGAAGTTGGTAGACTGGGACCAGTCCGTTTTCCAGTGACCGAGTTTGAGGTTCACATTGTGTTCGCCCAGGTTGTATTTGTAATTTGCCCAGTAAAGGTCGGCGAGAATTTTGTCGTAGCTCTTGCCGTCAATCGTATTGCCGAAGTGCGGTCCAAAAATGCGGAACATCACCTGTGCATCGAAGTTTTCGGACTTGTACATGCCGCCGATGTTTGCGCGGAACCAGAAAGACTTGAGACCGTCGTCTTCATTGTTTGCGGTTGCCTGCGTCTGGATGTTGCCCTTGAGAGCGAAGTTGTCTTCGGCGGCAAAAGAGGCTGCGGAAAGGGCGACCGTGAAGGCGATCGTTGCCTTGAGGAATTTCAATTTCATAGCATCTCCTTAAATTGCGAGCAAAATTTATTAAAATCCATCGCTATTTAAAAGGTTGTTCAGTGCAAAGAATCCATCTCTGCCTTTGAGTTTCTGTTTAATAGATTGCAATTTTCAAAAATCCGGGTCTTTTTATTAGATTACGGGTGAATTAAAATTGGAGAATCCGAATGAAACGTTTGTTTGCTTTGACCGCTATCGCAGCATTTGCTGTTGCACCGGCTAAGGATCTTGCCCCAAATAAGACTCATGCCGTGTTGAATATCGCCTACACGAATTTTGACGATGTGCCTCAGAAGAATAAAACCTTGACTTTTGTCGGTAAAAAGAATCCGACGAATAAAGTGACGGTTAAAACGAATGCCTACGGGGAAGTTTCTTTTTTGATTCCGAGGGAAGATTCTTATAAGATTCTTTGTGAAAGTTTGACGGGTCCTTTTGAATGCGGTGAAACGCCTTATGTTTCTCCACGGGCTAGTTACGGTTCGGTAAACGTTGCTTTTGACGATACCCGTGCCGAGCTTCAAGGAGTTTCGTTCAAAGCCGGTAGCGCAGAACTTGTGCCGTCTACGCTTGCGACTTTGGACAAGACGATTGCCGGCCTAAAAAAGAATGCGAAGGCTAAAGTGGAAATTGAAGGCCATACGAGTTCTGAAGGCGGAGAAGAATACAACCAGAAGCTTTCTGAAGACCGCGCAAATAGCGTGCGAGACTATATGATTCGAATGGGGATTTCCAAGGACCGCGTGACTGCTGTCGGTTACGGCTATTCACGTCCCAAGGCTTCGAACGATACCGAAGAAGGTAGAAAGCAGAACCGCCGCATCGAAGTTCGGGTGACAAATCCGGAAGAAGTGGAAGCTTCGCCTGCTGAATAAAAGTTCTTGCCGCGCGCTCCCGAAAGGTCCTAGCTCGGAACGGAACTCGACCGCATAGGTCGTGTGCGCCGTCCGTCTCTCCACTCGGCTCGCGTTGCTCGCTCAGCGAAAGCTTTTTTAAACCTGTCGGCTTTCATTCGCTTCGCTCATCCGCCTCCGAAATCGCTGAACTCGTTCCGATCCGTTCGTCGCGCGCTCCCG
>JAGDBD010000047.1 GCA_017959225.1 Fibrobacter sp.
CAGCGGATGCGGCGCTTCCGCCGAGCCTTTACACCACTTGGAAGGACTTCCATTATATTACGCTCGAAGACGAAGCTTCTCGTTACCCGACTTGGGTGCGGAATTTGGTGAAGTCTTCGGTTCCTATACGGCGCAGGGCTTAAAGGCTGCCCGTATTATTTGGTCCACGTATAATTCTGCCAGCTGCCAGATTACGGAAGCTTCCGGTTCGAATATGTACAAGCGCGGCTGCACCGTGTCGGAAGGCATCGGTTACGGCATGTTGATTACCCTTTTTGAAGGGGACTTGGACGCTTACAACAGCCTTTGGATTTACAGCAAGGCTTACCGTAATTCTCCTTATGCCAGCGGACGCGGTTTGATGCCGTGGCTCACTTCGTCCTTTAGCTGGGATATTCCGGATGACGCAAGCGCAACGGACGCCGACTTGGACATTGCTACGTCTTTGATCCTCGCCTATTACAAGACCGGTAAGCAGGATTATTTGAGCGATGCTTTGACGCTTATTTCCGCTTTGTGGGAACATGAAGTCAATAAGTCCAACTATCTCCTTTATTCGGGCGATACTCCGGGTACCTGGCAGGGTGCAGATCCGACGTATAACTTGAGCTACTTCTCTCCGGTGGCGCTCCGTTTGTTTGCTTTGGTGGATCCGAGCCACGATTGGAAGGCCGTGCTTGATGCCCAGTATACTTACATGAAGAAGGTGCAGGACGCCGGTACGGGAGTATTCCCGGACTGGAGCAATGGCGAAGGCGTTGCGGTGGATCCGCCGAACAACAGTGCCCATACGACGTACTGGACCTTTAACAAGGAATCCGTGCGTATTCCGTGGCGCATTGCTTGGGACTATTACTGGTTCTCGGATGAACGTGCTGCCGAAGTGTTGAATACGTTGAACAAGTTCATTATGGAAAAGTCGAATGGCGATCCGTCTTCCATTCCGGCGGTGAACTACTCTTGGAATTTGAGCGTGGGTGACGATATCGCTGGCCAGTCTGTGCCGGTGCAGTGGCTTGCTGCTTGGTGCGCTACCGGTATGGGCGGAAATTCCTCGGATTGGTTGAATTCCTGCACGAGCCTTTTGAACAGCAAGGAAATGCAGACTTCCGCTTCGAGCTACTTCCCGAACATTCTCCAGATGATGTACAGTCAGCTGTTGAACGGTTTCTATACGAAGCCGAGCAACATGGGAATTTAATTCTTAGAAGCTTGCTTTTGAACGAAACGCTTGGCTTTGGCCGAGCGTTTCTTTTTTTACTTTCCCGTGAATTTTTTGTGACTTAATTTGAAAAAAGCTTTTTTATATTCCTAGTGATGAATTCGGATACCTTGAATACAGCGGTGGATTCGGCGGCCGTAGAACCGGTTCAAATCGGAATTTCGGTACATGCGGATCCGCTTCCGTCTACCATTTTTTTAGGCGATACTTTTGAATACCGTGTGAACGTGACTTGGCAAGCTTCGGCGGGGCAGGGCGCGCTTCTCGTGGTGCCGACAGGTTCGGCAAGTGCGAAGGGGATTACGCAGATCGGGCTTCGGGAAGAACATTCCCAGGTGGTGCAGAACGGAAATACCGTTTCTAATACCCAGTTCGTGTACAAGCTTGTGGCTGACGATTCGGGGAACGTTTCGATTCCGGCGTTGCACTTTCAAATTCCTTCGGCGGATGGACCTTTTCAGTTTCAGTCGGAAAGCGTTGCGTTCCGTATTGAAAAACCTTCAAATGCGCCTGTGTTTGTCATTTGCGGTGTGTTTGCGCTTGCTCTTTGTGCATTTGCGTGTGTGATGCTCCTCCGAAAAAAGAAGCGCGCAGAAGCTTTGCAAAGAACGGAAAAAGCCGAGGACAAGGCGCTGGCTGACGAATTCCTTTTGCTCAAAAAACGGATTGCCAAGGCGGAAAGTCGCGCCTGGTTGCTCGAATTAGAAAAAATTTGTAAATCATGGGCAAAGAAACGCTATGGTAGCGAAAATCTAGAAGAACTGTTAAAAAACGGAACTTTGGAAGGATGGGATTCCCTGGTCGATGAATTCGCCCACGCCCGCTACGGTGGCGGAGATCGTGACGCTTTCCAGAATAAAGAAACCTGGAAGCTTGCGGCAAAGCTTTTAAACATAGAAGATGAAGAATGAGGTCAAGATGACAAACGTTCAAGAATTGACGGAAAAAATCAAGGATCAGAGCCATTTTTGCGTGGATCTTTTGCGTGAAGTGGAAGGTACCGTTATCGGTCAAAAGGATATGGTGAAGAGTATTCTCACCGGTATTTTAGCCGATGGACACATTCTTTTGGAAGGCCTTCCGGGCCTTGCGAAGACGACTGCGGTTTCGGCTTTTGCAAGTGCCGTTTCTTTGGATTTTAAGCGCATCCAGTTTACACCGGACCTTTTGCCGGCGGACCTTCTCGGTACGACGATTTACATTGCGAAGGAATCCCGTTTTGAAACCCGCAAAGGACCTCTCTTTACGAACCTTGTCCTTGCCGATGAAATCAACCGTGCACCGTCCAAAGTGCAGAGCGCTCTTTTGGAAGCGATGCAGGAACGCATGATCACGATCGGCGATGAAACGTATAAGCTTGACGAACCGTTCCTTGTGCTTGCGACGCAGAACCCCATTGAACAGGAAGGAACTTATCCGCTGCCGGAAGCGCAGGTGGACCGTTTCCTTTTGAAGGTAAAAGTCGGTTATCCGGGCAAGGATGACGAAATGAAAATTTTGGATGCGGTGAGCGGAACTGGGTTAAAGACTCCGAATGCCGTGGCGAACAAGGAAGACATTTTGAAGGCCCGGGACTTGGTCAAGGAAATTTACGTGGACGAACGCATCCGCGAATATATTGTGAACCTTGTCCTTGCGACTCGCGATCCGGCGAGCATTAAAAAGGCGGAACTGGCAAGCTTTATTTCGGTGGGTGGTTCGCCGCGTGCTTCCATTGGCCTTGCGAAGGCGGCAAAGGCGCATGCTTTTATCGAAGGCCGCGGTTACGTGACGCCGGAAGATGTGAAGGCTGTTGCCATGGAAGTGCTCCGTCACCGTATCATTTTGAGTTATGAAGCGGAAGCGGAAGAAGTTTCTGCGGAACTCGTGGTTCAGAAAATTTTGGATTCGGTCGAAGTGCCATAATATGCTTTCGAAGGATATTCTCAAAACGGTGAACCGCATCGAACTTTCGGTGCGGGGACCTCTCGATTCGATGATGGCTGGCGCATACCACAGCTCGTTTAAGGGTAATGGCGTCGAATTCAGCGAAGTCCGCGAGTACGTGCCGGGAGATGACGTTCGTACAATCGACTGGAACGTGACGGCCCGTATGGGAACGCCTTACATCAAGAAGTTCGTGGAAGAACGTGAACTGACTTTGATGCTCATGGTGGATGCGAGTTCGAGTTCGGAATTCGGATCGGGTAAAGAAATGAAGGGCGAAGCGATGGCAGCGATTACCGCGCTTCTTTCTTTTGCGGCTGTGCGTAATAACGATAAAGTGGGCCTCTTGATTTTTACGGATCAGGTCGAACTTTTTATTCCGCCGGCAAAGGGTCGCAAGCACGTGCTGCGTTTGATTCGTGAAATCCTTTATTTTAAACCGGAGCATCACGGGACGAATTTGCAGAATGCGCTGGAATATGTAGGCGGTGTTTTGAACCGTCGTTCCATGATCGTTGTAATGTCGGATTTTCAGGATTCCGGATTTGAAAAGGCTTTTAAGGTTCTTTGCAAACGTCACGATATGCTTGCCCTTTCGGTAACGGATCCGAGGGAATCGGAACTCCCGCCAGTGGGCCTTGTGGAATTCGAAGATCCGGAAACGGGCGAAACGATGCTTGTGGATACAGGGGATGCGGCTTTCCGCGAAGCCTTTGCCCATGAAGCAAAAAAGGCGGCGAAAGCCACCCGGAACCTTTTCCAAAAGATGAATGTGGACTACGTGCAGTGCCAGGTCCACGACGAATTCCGCGATACGGTGAGCCCTCTCGTGGAGCACTTTAGAATGTTGCAGAGACGTCGGAGTTAAAGATGTTCAATTCTCGGTATTTGACAAAAACGCTTTCGCTTTTTATCGGAGCTTTTTCTGTCGCTTCCGTTTTTGCGTTTAACATTTCGGTGAAGTCTTCGACGACCGCATCACAGATTTTTGTGGGCGACCGTTTTGATTATGAAATCAGTGTGAACGCTCCGGAAAGCGCCTATGTGGACTTGCCAAGCTTTGTGGGAAACCTCGGAAGCTTTGAAGTCAAGGACATGCAGCACGAAGAACTTCCGGTTGCAGGAGTCAAAAATCAAAAAAGGTTTGTGTGGCGGGCAACGATGAACACCTTTGTCGCCGGAGACTTTTTGATTGCTCCGCAAGAAGTGCGTGCGGTTTTAGGAAAAGATACCGTGGTGACGAAAACGGATCCGGTTGCGGTGAAGGTCGTGACGCGGACGGACGGCTCGGAAGAAGACATTCTGGATGTTGAAGATCCTTTGAACGATCCCCGGTTGCCGTCGTGGCTTTCGGGACTTTTGATTGCACTGGGCGCGATTCTTTTGGTGGCGCTTGGTTGGATTTTGCACCAGAAATTCCGCAAAAAGAAGGACGCTCCAAGGCTTCCGCCGTATGAAGAAGCGCTTCTCGCCTTAAAAGATTTGCGCGAAAGACAGCTTTTGGTCGAAGGAAATCAGGCGGATTACTATACCGCTTTGAGCTTCATTATGCGTCGCTATGTGGAACGCAGATTTTTGGGAGAACATCCGTCGGAAGGAATTCTTGACGCAACGCTTTCTCAGCTGAAGTCTCGCGTTTCGCAGATTGCAGGCCTTGCAGAAGCGTACAAGCAGTCCCTTGTAAAACTCGAAGAGGAAACGTATCCGGTGAAATTCGCCAAGATGAAAATCGGCGACGATCGCGGTGTGTTCTGGGATGACTGGGCCAGTCGCCTTTTAGAAGACACGAAGCCGCTTCCGGAAGAAAAGAACGGAAAGAAGGACGGTGAAAATGGATCTCGCTAATTTGCATTTTCAAAATCCCGAAGCGTTCTTTTTGCTGCTCCTCGTTCCGCTTTTGATTGCGGATTGGTGGTGGCACGCTCGCAAGCGCAAAAGCACGATTAAATTTCCGGCCCTTGCTATTGCGAAGAAAGCGGCAAAGGGTTCAAAAGTTCGTTTGCGTTACATTGTACCGACCCTTCGGATTCTCGCTCTGTGCTGCTTTGTGGTGGCGCTTGCGCGCCCGCAGAACGCGACGGAAGTGGAATACACTTCTACAGATGGCGTAGATATTATGCTTGCTTTGGATGTTTCCGGCTCTATGGGCACTCTCGACATGTTGACTCGGGCAGACCAGGCTAAGCTCGGTGTGATGAATGCGGAAAAAGTTTTAAAGAGCGGACGCTTTTGGAACTATTCCCGCTTGGGATATGCTAAAAACGTGATGGCGGAATTTGTGCAAAAGCGGGAAAGCGACCGCATAGGGCTTTCGGTATTTGCAGGACGCTCTTACACGCTTGTTCCCCTTACGTTAGATTATGGAGCTTTGCTTGAAATTTTGGAAGCGGTGGACGATTCGTCGGCTTCGGGTAATGGAACTGCCATTGGCGATGGACTCATGAATTCCTTGGCGCGCCTTGAAAAGTCCGATGCCAAGTCCAAGGTGGTGGTGCTTTTGACGGATGGCATTGACAATGCGAGCCTTGTTCCGCCTTTACATGCAGCGGAAGTGGCGAAAGCGCTTGGAATCAAAGTTTACACGGTGGGCGTCGGCAAAAAGAGCGGAACCTTCCTCGCGTTCCAACAGAATCCGTGGACGGGCGAAATCTCTTGGGCAGAAATGCCGATCCCTGCTGAAAATAGCTTGGACGAAAAAACGCTTAGCCAAATTGCATCGAAAACGGGTGGACGTTTTTACCGCGCCGAAAGCAAAGCGGATTTGGAAAAGATCTATTCGGAAATCGACGAACTGGAAAAGACCGAAATCCAAACCATTGCTTATGCCCGTTACCAAGAAAAATTTTATCCGTGGTTGCTTGCGGGTGCACTTTTGATGTTGCTTGAACTTGTGCTCGCGAATACGCGGTTTGTGAGGATTCCATGAGATTTGCAGAACCGAATTTTTTGTGGGCCTTGTTTTCGCTCCCGCTCTTTTTGCTTCTTTTTATTTATGCGTATCACCGGCGGAAAAAACTGGCAGCCCGTTTTGCGTCCATTTCCATGTTCCCAAAAATTGCGACTTCGCTTTCGCCGTTTCGCCGAGCGATCAAGGCGAGTCTTTTGCTGTTAGGTATTGCCTTTTTGATTTTGGCACTAGCCCGTCCGCAGTGGGGACGTCAAATGGAGCATATTGAACGGAAAGGATTGGACATTGCGCTGTTGCAGGATATTTCTCTTTCCATGCTTGCAGAAGACGTGAAACCCAATCGCTTGGTGCGTTCCCGCCATGAAATTTCGGCGTTCCTCGATACGCTTTCTGGTGACCGGGTTGGACTTGTGGCGTTTTCGGGGGAAGCTCAGACTCTTGTGCCTTTGACGCTGGATTATGGAACGGTGCAACTTGTGCTGCGGGATCTTGAACCGGGCTGGCTTTTGCCGGGAACGGATCTTGCTTCGGCTATCGACAAGGGCATGCAAATGTTCCGCAGGTCTAAAGTGCCGTCCAAGTATGCGGTGATGGTGCTGATGAGCGATGGTGAAGAACAGGATGCGAAGGCCGTGGAAAAGGCGAAGGAAGCTGCGGAAGCGGGCATTCGCATTTACACGGTGGGTATCGGTTCAAAGGAAGGCGTGCCGATTCCTGTCCCTTCAAAAAATGGAGACGTGGCTTACCACAAAGACCGTTTTGGAAATATTGTGACGACCCATTTGGAAGAAAAGACGTTGCAGGACATTGCAAGCATTACCGGTGCGCGGTATTTTTATGCTAGCCCTGGTGAATTCCAATTGCAGAAGGTCCTTTCGGAAATTCAGAATTTGGAAAAAAGGGACACCTCTTCGGATCAGGTGGAAAATTATCAGGACCGTTACCAGATATTCCTTGCGATCGCTGCGCTTCTTTTCCTTGCAGAAGCGCTCCTTTCGGAACGTGGAAAAAAACGGAAACAGGTCGCTGGGCGTTTTAGCTGATGAAGGTTAAGGACATGAAAAAAATCTTCATTTTGATTTCTTTTTTTGCGTTGGCCGCTTGGGCGCGACCGATCAACGATGGCAATGAATTGTTCCGCAAGGGAGATTTTGCTGGCGCACTTCAAAAGTATACAGAAGCCCGAAAAGATGAACCGGCGAATCCGTTGCTCTTTTATAACATCGGAACGTGCCAGTACAAGCTCGGCAATTACGAAGAAGCCGAAAAAGAACTTGCAAGCGCCACGCGCATGCCGGATTCTTCCCTTGCATCCAAAGCGGCTTTTAACCTGGCGAACACTTACTTCCGCTTGGGAGAAAAATCGTCAGAGCCTTCGGAACGCATTGCCAAGTGGCGTGAATCGGTGGGCTATTTAAAAAAGGCTGTGGATTTAAGCCCGGATTTTGAAAATGCCAAGCGCAATGTGGAGATTGTGCAGCGCAAGCTCAAAGAAGAAATCGATAAACAAAAAGAACAAAACCAGCAGAATCAAGACCAAAAGCAGCCCGAACTTTCGGAAAATGCTAAACAGATGTTGGCCCGAGCCTTGCAGATGTGTAAAGACGGCGAATATACTCCGGCAAAGAATTTGTTAGAAAATACGATGGCGTCGGATTCTACCGCTTCAAGTTTTGGCTCTTACATTCAACGCATTGAAGACGTAATCGACATTAAAGCAGGTCGAAAACCGAAAAGTAAAATGGACCAGTCCAATGCGGATAACGATTTGGGGGTGATCTAATGAAGAAGTTTACCCTGCTTTTGACGATTGCAACGGCTTCGACTTGCGCTTTTGCGGCAAAGGCTCCCAAGAGCGCTGCGCAGTACTATTCGGATGCTGCTTTCCAGTACATTGAAAACCGTTTACCGACTGCGGAAATCACCTGCAAAGAAGGTCTTTCCTATTATCCGGACGATGCGAAACTGCAAATGCTGCAAGATCGTATCGAAGAAGCTAAAGACGAACAGCAGAAACAGAATCAACAAAATAATCCGAACAACGAAAATCAAAACCAGAATCAGGATCAGAACCAAGAACAGAACCAAGATCCGCAGAATCAGAATTCCAATCAGAACGAGCAGAATTCTCAGAGTTCAAGTTCGGAAAATCAGGATTCCAAGGATTCCCAGTCGGAACAGAACGAAAATCAGGACCAGCAGAATCAGAATGCAAACGGTTCGAGCAGTTCGGAAAGTGAAAGTTCAAATGGTTCAAGTGATTCCAAGGATCAAGAACCTGAAGCTCCCCAGAACGAATCTCCGAGCGACGCTTCTCCCGCTCAAATGTCCCCGCAAGAGGCTTCCCAATTGCTCAAGGATTTTGACGAAGAACATGGCGAACGCAAACCGTGGAAACCGGTTCGTGGTCAGGCTCGCCCGGAAAAAGATTGGTAATGTTTAGAATTCGACGAACGCTTTGACGCAGATTTCTGCCATGTGATGCCAAAGCGTTTCGGAAAGATCGCTGTAGCCGCCGGTGCTTGTGCTCAAACTGCGAATAAACGTGGGGCGGTAGCGGAATGCCACGTCAACGCCGAAGGGGCGAACTTTGTATCGCATGTTCGCTGAAAGGGCAAAGGAATTGGCGGCAAAGATCACCGATTCGCGGTATTCGCCGTCATACTTGTCGTTTCCAAAAGCGGCTCCGTCAACAGACAAACGGGAAAAGGCGTAGCCGAGTCCCGGGCCTACCATGAAGTCTTCCGGCCAGAAGAAGTAGTAACGGTATTCCACGCCTACACGCCAGAAGTTTGCATCGTTTCCGGTGTGAACTTCGGTATCTTGCCCGTAGTTCACGTCCGGCTGCCAAATGCCGAAGTTCACTGCGATGGTGTGCTGGTTAAAGTTGACGCCCGCTTCAATTGTCGGAAGCGGGAACGTGCCGATATAGGGAATGTAAACGGTTTCGTCTGCGTCTTCGCCTTCGGCTTCCAAGAACCCTTTGCCGTCTAAATCACCGCCCAGGGAAAAAAGCACATCCAGCCCGAGAGACACAAAGTAACTGCGGTGCCAAATGACTTTATCGCGATAACCGGCAAAGCTTGCGCTGGTGACGATCAAAAGGGCGAGAAGGATCTTGGAAAGGGTACGCATGGGAAACCTCCGTTACATGGCTGCGTAGCGGAACATTTCGTCGATACAATGCTTGGCGCGAGCCATCACGTCTTCGGAGAGTTCCACCTTAGCCGCCTTTTCTGGGTGACGTAGGGATTCAAGAATGTTTTCAAGGGAATTGGACTTCATGTACTTGCACATGCTGCAACTGCCGATGAACTGCTTTTCTGGGAATTCGTAATGCATACGTGCATTCAAACCGCATTCCGTGAGAAGCAGGAACGGAGTGCCTTCCGGCTGGTCCTTGATGTACTTGACCATTTGCCCCGTGCTTCCGACGTAATCGCTGAGCAGGGCGACGCCCGGGTGACATTCCGGGTGGCTGACCACGCGAAGGTTTGGATTCTGGCTGCGGAAGAAGCTGATGAGTTCCGGATCGTACTTTTCGTGTACGTAGCAACAGCCGGAGAACAAAACGATTTCTTTGTGAATGCCGTTCTTTTCAAGAGCTTCTTGCAGGTTTGCTCCCATCAAACGGTCCGGGACAAAGATGATTTTGTCGTTCGGAAGGTTTGCAATGATCTTGTAAACGTTTGAACTGGTGACGCAAACGTCGCATTCGGCTTTGACATCGGCGGTGGTGTTGATGTAGCAGGCGACGGTGTATCCCGGATATTTTGCCCGGAGATTGCGGACGTCTTCGGCGGTAATGCTGTCGGCGAGGCTGCAACCGGAAAGCGGTCCCGGAATGATCACTTCTTTTGTCGGGTTTAAAATCTTGGCGGTTTCGCCCATAAAACGGACTGCGGCAAAGACGATCATGTCGGCCTGGACCTTTGTCGCGTCCTGGCTAAGTTTAAAGCTGTCCCCATCGTAATCGGCAACGCCTAAAACGATTTCCGGCGCCACGTAACTGTGGGCGAGGATCACCGCGTTGCGCTCTTTTTTCAGTTCATTGATTTCGTTGATGATGGGAATCAATTTTTCGCAGTATTCCATGGTGTAGTTGCAAAGAACGGCACCCGGTTGAATGCTTTTGAGACGATTGAAAAGTTCTTCTGCTGTCATAGTGTTTTAAAATTTAGAAATTGGCATGTGAAAAGGAAATAGTTAGAAATCCGCCGTGTTGACATAGGATTGTCAAAGCTTTGGAATCACCACTTTTTTCTTTAGATTGATCGGTGAATAAACCTTTGCTGCCGGAACCGAGTAGAATTTTTTTTCTTCCAGGCAATAGGCAGTGAGAAATTTTCCATAGACGCATCCGGAATCGAGACCGAGAAAATCGGGAAAATTTACAAGGCCTTTGGCCGCCCAATGTCCAAAAACAATGGGTTTTGACCATTTGGCACATTCAAACCAGGCTGGATCGTTTTCGTTGTTTAAATCTTCTCCTTTGCCGTCCCAGGTGCGAACGGAAAGGATCACGTCCGGATCCATATCTTCCAGTTTGGATTTTCCCGGTTCAATGCCTGCGTGCACAAGGAGTGCATGGGGCGTGTCGATCCAAAGGGGCCAATTTTTGACGATGGATGCAATCCAGAACGGGTCGCCTAGGCGCTCCGCGGAACGCTTCTGCTTATCGGTCCATTCGCTTTCGGGCAACTGGAGAAATTTTAAAAGCCACGCTTCGTGATTCCCCATGACGCACTGGAAAGGGTTCGATAAAATTTCTTTAACGACTTGGACCGATGACGGACCTTTGTTGATCAAGTCTCCGGTAAAGTAGATGGAATCTTCGCCCGGCGTGTAATGCACCGAGTCGAGCATTTTCATCATTTCGTCGTAGCAGCCGTGAACGTCCCCAATAAAGATGGTCCGTTTCATTCGGCGTTAACCTCCACGGCTTCGCGGAGCATTTTTTCTTCGCGGGCGGTGAGTTCGCGGAATTCGCCTGTGGGCAAGTTCCCAAGGCCGATTCCTGCATAAGTGACTCGTTTCAAGTCGCGAATGGTGTAACCGACCTGTTCTAGCATGCGGCGGATTTCGCGGTTTTTGCCTTCACAAAGGACCATTTCAAAGAATCCTTCGTCAAAGAAAATTTCTTCGGCATGGGCGGATTCCATAACGCCTTTTTCATTTTCACCGATTTCAACGCCATCAACTAATTTTTGTGCGTCGGCATGGGAAAGGGGACGGGTCGTCCAAACGTAATAGCTGCGGGGGACTTCGAACTTGGGATGGGTGAGCTTGTAAAGAAGGTCACCGTCATCGGTAAACAGCAACAGTCCGCGGCTTTGCAAGTCTAACCGTCCAATGTATTTCATGGAACGGTATTCGGCCGGGAGGTAATCGTAAACGGTCGTGCGGCCTTGAGGATCGCTTGCCGAGCATACGCAGCCAGCGGGTTTGTGGAACAGAATGACCGAAGTTCTTTTGGGCGGCTGTACGCGTTTGCCGTCTACACGGACATCGTCCTTTTCGCTGACTTCTTTGCCGAGTTCGTCAAGAACTTCTCCGTTGACTTTGACGCGTCCTTGGCGAATAAGATCGTCGGATGCACGACGGCTTGCGACGCCGCAAAGCGAAAGAAATTTATTGATCCGCATTTTCTGAATCCTTTTTGTTCTTTAGCCAAGGAGGAAGCTTGCGCTCCTTTTTTTCTTCGGCCTTTTTCTCTTCCAGTTTGGGCGGGTAAAGAAGCCCGAATCGCAAACCGGCCGTGCTGATGCGGAAAGATTCCTCATGGAGACGGGTAAGCAGGCTGCGCAACCAGTACAGACCGCAGATGATGACGTCGGAACGACCCTTTTCAAGGCCCGGCATGCTTGCGCGGAGTTCCTTCGACACGTTGGAAATTTTGGTAATCGTTTTTTCTAACTGGTCCAGGTTCAGTTCCAGACCTTCGATGGATTTAAAATCGAATTCCGGCTGGTTCAAATAGACCATTGCAAGGGCGGTTCCTGTACCGCCGACTAGGTAAACGGGCTTTTTGGCGTAGGGACGCAAAGGGTTTCCTTTGAGGATTTCCTTTTCCCATTTTTTGTATTCCGGACCGGGAATCGCTCCCATCTGCTTGAATAGATAAAGAGCTCCTACGGGAACGGAAACCGCTTTTTTCCCATCGGAAATTTCGGTAGAACCGCCGCCGATGTCGAGGGTGACAATGCCTTCCCCGTGCCATTCTTCAACCGCGCGGAAGGTGTAAGAAGCTTCTTCTTCACCCGAAATAATCTGAGGCTTTACCCAAAGGGCCTTTTCGACTGCTGCAATGATCGCTTCGCTATTTTCTGCTTTGCGGGCGGCTTCGGTCATGGCGCAGGCTTTGATTTCTGCGCCTAAGGCGTGAGCCGTTGAACGGTAATTCGAAAGAATTCTGGAAAGTTCATCCAAGCGTTCTTCGGAAACGTTCCCGGTATTATAAACGTCTTCTCCGAGACGGCAAACTTCGACTTTCTGGATTTTGGGCTGAAGGGTCTTTTTTCCGTTTCCATCGGTTTCGAAATCGGCAATCAAAAGGATTGTCGAATGGCTTCCGATGTCTACCGAAGCGGGGAGAATTTTAAGGGGATTAGCCATTTTCTGCGAGAAGTCCGCTACGGATGCGGTTTGCAATCTTTTCGGGATCGGTAAAGAACTGTTTGGCAAGGGGAATCGCCTGTTCCACAAGTTCCGGGGAATATTTTTGCATCCAACCGGCGACGATTTTGCCCGTGGTGCTGCCCAGTTCCTGACCGGACTTGATTTCGACAGCCATTTTCAGGGCAAGGTAAAGCCCCAGTTCAAAAGCGGTCGGGGTTTCCTTACCTTCGAGAAGCTTTTCGACGCGAAGGGCTTTTTCTTCGAGGCCAAGGGATTCAATTTCTTGCAAATCTTTTTCGGAAATCATATTCCAAATTTAGAAAATCGGAATGGGAAAGCAAAAAGACCCAGCGAGCGCCGGGTCTTTTTGTTGATTTTTTTAGCAAAGAGAGAAATCGAAATTACTTCTTAGCGGCCTTCTTCGGAGCAGCTTTCTTCGGAGCGGCAGCCTTTTTCACTGCGACTTTCTTAGCCGGAGCAGCCTTCTTCACGGCAGCGGCCTTCTTCGGAGCAGCTTTCTTCGGAGCGGCGGCCTTTTTCACTGCGACTTTCTTAGCCGGAGCAGCCTTCTTCACGGCAGCGGCCTTTTTAGCCGGAGCAGCTTTCTTCGGAGCAGCAGCCTTTTTCACTGCGACTTTCTTAGCCGGAGCAGCTTTTTTCGGAGCTGCAGCTTTTTTAGCCGGTGCTTTTTTAGCAGTAGTTTTTTTTGCAATTGGCATATTTTTGATTCCTTCTGTGGATTGTTGATAACTATGTCAATAAAATAACTTGATTTTCACAAAATATCAACATTTATTTTTTAAAATATTTTTTTTGCAACTAGTCAATCGCAAATAAAAATTCTATAGCGCCTCTCCGTGAACGAAGGAAACGTACTCTTCGATACCTTTTTTGGCGATGTCGAAGAGGTTCGTGTACCGGGTAGCAAACGGTGGAATCTTTCCGTTGTTGATGCCGATGGCGTCGTGCAAAACCGTCACGTGTCCGTCGGTATGGGAACCTCCGCCGATGCCGATAGTAACAAGGCTCACGGCTTTTGTGAGGGTTTCTCCGAGTTCACCTGGAATGTGTTCCAAAACGCATTCGTAAGCGCCGATTTTGTCGATCGCCTGGATTTCGTCGAGGAGCCTTTGGGCTTCTTCTTCGGTTTTGCCGACTTGTTTTAAAGAGACTGCGGTTTGCGGCAAAAGACCCAGATGGGCGCAGACCGGGATGCCGTTTGAAACGAGAGTTTCGATGACATCCGGCTTAAATCCTTCCAGTTTAACGGATTTTGCTCCGACGTCCATGAACTTGTTCGCATTTTCGAGAGCGGACTTGGGATCTTCATAGCTCAAATAGGGCATGTCCGCGATGACGTGGGTATTGGGAGCTCCGCGGCAAACGGCAGCTGTAAAGATGAGCATTTCCGTCATGCCGACACATTGGGTGGATTTGTAACCGAGCATGGTGTTTGCGAGGCTGTCACCGACGAGAATTTGGTCGATGCCGGCGGCTTCTGCAATTTTTGCAAAGCCGAAGTCGTATGCGGTAATCTGTGCGATTTTTTCTTTGCCTTTGCGTTCTTTAATTTGCTGTGCTGAAAGCATATCCACGAACCTCCTGTAACCAGCGATAAGATTTGATTTCTCGGTTTTCACCGAGATGGGATTTTAAATACTTGAAAAATTCACTTTCGAGTTCGCGCGGATTTCGTAAAGGCATCCGGGCGGGGAGTCGAGCAATATCGTTTAAAAATTCCGGGGAACAGTGGGGCAAAAAGGTGCCTAAGCAGCTTTTGCAAAGCGCACCGCCCGATTCAAAAAGAAAATCCGCAGGATCTCCCGGAATGGATTCTCCGCAGCGGATGCAACTGTCCACCGAAAGGGCGTAACCGGCCAGGTCCGCAATGTGCCACATCCAACGGGCGAGGGCATCTTGTGGACAACTTCCCCGGTCAAGGATTTGCAAAGCCTTTTCCGTGTAACGGAATTCGAGCTCTTGCGAAAGACCTGTGGGCAAGTAGCGCAAAAGAATTTCTGCCATGACTTCGGCCATCGCCGTTTTTTCTAAATCCTTTCGCATTTGAGGGAACCAGTCGATCAAAGTCGCTTCGCGGATAAAGTGCAAATCGCTTTTCCCGGAATCGTTAAAGACGATTTCGCTTTCCGCCAAAGGGTCTAGCGAACTTTTGAAGGGGCTCTTGTGACTTTTGGCGCTTTTGACCAAAAAGGATTGTACTCCAAAATCAAAACAAAAGCCCTTCACGATTAACGATGAATCGCTATAGGGCATTCTGTGTAATATAATGACTTTGGTCTGTTTGAGCAAAATGGTTCGGCTTAATCTTTTTTAGATCCGAAGGAATCGTCCAAGCGTTTTCCGCCGAGAATATGGCAATGGATGTGCCAAACGGTTTGACCGGCGTCACCCTTGCAGTTGAATACGAAACGTGCACCGCCTTCGCCGAGACCGAGCTGTTTTGCAATGCTCTGCGCGCGGTAAAGAAGACGACCCATCAGCGGAGCGTCGGCTTCTTCCATATCCATGAGGCTTGTAATGTGCTTTTTGGGAACGACGAGAACGTGGACGGGAGCTTGCGGGTTCAAATCCTTGAAAGCAAAGAATTCGTCGTCTTCGTAGACTTTTGTAGAGGGGATTTCGCCTTGGATGATTTTGCAAAAGATGCAGTCGGACATAAAAATTCCTATTGGAAATGTGAATTTCTTTTGCTTAAAACTAATATTTCAGCGGGTTTTCTGCAAATTGGCCTGTTTTGAATTTGCTATTTTTGCAAACGTATGTTCTCTCTGGTTGTTACGCTGCTTGTTTTAGCGGCTTCGATGTTTTTCTTTGTGCAGGGGAAAGTCCGCTCGGATATTGTAGCGCTCTGTTCCCTTGTGATTTTGATGATTTTTGGCGTTGTGACGGTGGATGAAGCCCTTGCTGGCTTTTCGAATCCCATCGTTTTGATGATTCTTGGACTTTTTATCGTGGGCGGCGCGATTTTTAGAACGGGGCTTGCCCGTGTAGCTGGCCAAAAGATCGTTAAAATTGCGGGCAAAAATGAAAGCGTTCTTTTTGTCGTCATCATGCTCGTGACGGGATTTATCGGAGCTTTTGTGGGGAATACAGGAACTGCCGCGCTGATGCTTCCGATCGTGATGAGCGTTGCCGCTGGGGCAAAGTCCGGACCTAAACGTTTTTTGATGCCGATGGCTTTTGCTTGCAGTATCGGCGGTATGCTGACTTTGATCGGTACTCCTCCGAACATGGTGATCAATGAAACGTTAATCAAAGCGGGATTTCCGAGCTTAAAGCTGTTTTCATTTACGCCCATTGGCGTTGTGGTTTTGCTTTTGATCATTTTTGCCTTGCTTCCGGCTTCCCACTTCCTTTGCAAAAAAGGGGAAGAAAAAAAGTCCGATAAGCGTCGTACTAAATCTTTGAACGAACTGGCCGACGAATACCGCCTTTCCCGCAACGTGACTCGTGTCCGCGTCATGTACGATTCTCCGCTGATCGGGCGTCCTTTCGCAGAACTCAAACTTCCCACCCATTACAATTTGACGGTGATCGAAGTGGATCATCCGGCGCGGGGAAAGTTCTTTGGGGAAGCTCACCAGGAACTTGCCGGTCCGAACAGCGTGGCTTATGGCGGTGACACTCTATATATGATGGGCGACATCGAAGATGTGAAGCGCTTTGCGAAGGAAATGAACGCGCCCCTTCTTTCGGAAAAGGACACGGAAAAAGAACCTTTTCACTTTCGCAATTGGGGCATTGCCGAAGTTCTCGTGATGCCGGATTCTTCGTTCATCAATCGGAACGTGATGGAAACGAATCTGCGTGCCCAGTACGGTGTGAACCTGCTCGGCATCCAGCGGAATGGGGAATATATTATTCATGGCGTGACCGATAAAACGCTTGAATCCCGTGACACGCTTCTTGTGCAGGGAACTTGGGAAAATATTCGCAAGCTTTCTTCTTCGAATACGGAGTGGATTGTGCTTGGGGAACCTTTGGAATCCGCGGCAGCGGTCCCCCTTGACCACAAGATGCCGTTTGCGGCTGCAATTCTTGTTTTGATGGTCCTTTTGATGGTGACGAATGCGGTTTCGTCGGTGGCGGCGGTGTTAATCGCTGCGCTTTTGATGGTTTTGACGGGGTGTTTTCGCAACGTGGAAGACGCTTACAAGTCCATCAACTGGGAAAGTACCGTGTTGATTGCAGCCATGCTTCCCATGTCAACAGCCCTTGAAAAAACAGGGGTTTCGGGCATCATTGCGAATGCCTTGGTGGAATATTTAGGCGCCATAGGACCTTATGCGCTTTTGGCGGGCATCTACTATACGACGTCCGTCGTTACGATTTTTATCAGCAATACGGCTACCGCGGTGCTTCTTGCGCCGATCGCCATGAGTGCGGCTTCGGGGCTCGGTGTGAGCCCGTATCCGTTCCTGTTTGCGGTGACGGTTTCGGCCAGCTGTTGCTTTATTTCGCCCTTTTCGACCCCTCCGAACGCCTTGGTGATGAATGCGGGCCGTTATGCGTTCAACGATTATCTGAAAATCGGCGGTCCTTTGCAGTTCGGAATGGGAATTGTCATGACCTTTGTGCTACCTTTGTTTTTCCCGTTTTAACCGGGAAAGATTTTAAATTGTCACCGCGACTAAACATTTGAGGAATAGGAATTATGAATTTTTCGCAAGTCATCTCCGAAGAACTGAACTTAGAAGAATGGCGTGTGGCCAAAGCCTTGGAATTGATGGACCAGGGCGGCACGATCCCGTTCATTGCGCGTTACCGCAAGGACCAGACGGGAACGTTGAATGAAATCGAACTCCGCGATATCCAGCACCGTCGCGAATATTTGCAAGAAATTGAAGATCGTAAATCGACCATCTTAAAATCCATCGAAGAACAGGGCAAGCTTACCCCGGAACTCAAGGCGAAGATCGAATCCTGCAAGGACAAGACCCTGCTCGAAGACCTTTACGCTCCGTACAAGCCGAAGAAGCGTACCCGTGCAACGATCGCTAAGGAATGCGGACTTGAACCTCTTGCCCGTATCATCATGGCGCAGGAAGAAACGTCCAATACGCCGGAAGAAATCGGTCGCATTTACCTTTCCGAAGAAAAGGGCCTTGCCGACCCGAAGGCGGCAATTGCCGGCGCTTGCGACATTCTTGCCGAAGAACTCGCCGACAATGCGACCTTCCGCCAGTACCTCCGCGCCCAAATCGAAAAGGAAGGCGTCATGACTTCGAAGGTCCGCAAGGAATTCGAAAAGCAGGACACCAAGTTCAAGAATTACTACGAATTTTCGGAACCGGTTGCAAAGATTCCGAGCCACCGCATGCTTGCTCTCCGCCGTGGCGAAAAGGAAAAGGTTCTCCGTCTTTCCGTGGAAATGCCGGACGAAGCTCTCGTGAGCTATTTGCAGCGCCAAGTCATTAAGGGCGAAAGCATTTGGAAGCCTTACCTAGAAGAAATGTGCAAGGACGCTTGGGAACGTTTGCTCAAAACGAGTCTTGAAAGCGAAGTTCGCCTGATTTTGAAGGACAAGGCAGAAGAAGAAGCCTTTAAGGTGTTCAGCAAGAACCTCCAAGACGTTCTCCTTGCTCCTCCGGCTGGCCACAAGGCTGTTCTCGCATTGGATCCGGGCTTCCGCACCGGCTGTAAGGTGGCCGTTCTCGATAAGAATGGCAAGTTCATCGATCACGGGGTGATCTTCCCCCATGAACCGCAGAAGCGTGTTGCCGAAGCAGGCGACTACATTGCCGCTCTTGCTGAAAAGTATGATATCGATCTGATTGCAATCGGTAACGGTACCGCTAGCCGTGAAACGGACGCATTTGTCGCCGATATGAGCCACAAGTTCAAGGGTAAAAAGCCGGCTCGCGTGATTGTTTCCGAAGCAGGCGCTTCCGTTTATTCCGCAAGCCCCATTGCGATTCAGGAATTCCCGAATGAAGATGTGACGACCCGTGGCGCAATTTCCATCGGTCGCCGCTTGCAGGATCCTCTTGCAGAACTGGTGAAGGTGGACCCGCAGTCCATTGGCGTTGGCCAGTACCAGCACGATGTGAACCAGCGTGAACTGAAAAAGCGCTTGGATGAAGTCGTGGAAAGCTGCGTGAACATGGTGGGCGTCGATTTGAACAGCGCAAGCGCCCCGCTTTTGACCCATGTGGCTGGCGTTTCGGCGACCCTTGCTGAAAGCGTGGTGAAGTACCGCGAACAGAACGGTGCGTTCAAGACCCGTCAGGACGTTTTGAAGGTGAAGGGCTTTGGCCCGAAGGCTTTCGAACAGTCTGCCGGCTTCCTTCGTATTCCGGGCGCTGAAAACCCGCTGGATTGCAGTGCCGTTCACCCGGAAAACTATGAACTTGTGGAACGCATGGCCGCCAAGGCCGGCGTCGCCGTGAAGGATCTGGTGGGTAACGCTAGCGCCATCAAGTCCCTTTCTCCGGATGAATTCCTTTCGGATTCTGTTGGTAAGCATACCCTTGAAGATATCTTCGCAGAACTGGAAAAGCCGAGCCGTGACCCTCGTAAGGAATTCCATTACGCAAAGTTTGATGATAAAATCAAGAGTATCAATGACCTTGTAACGGGCAGTTGGATGGAAGGCGTGGTGACGAACGTGGCAAACTTCGGCGCATTCGTTGACATTGGCGTTCACCAGGATGGCCTTGTGCATGTTTCTGAAATCAGCGACAAGTTCGTGGAAGATGCTAAAACGGTTCTTACCGTCGGCGATGTGGTGAAGGTTCGCGTCCTCGGCGTCGATGCCGGTCAGAAGCGCATTTCCCTTTCGATGAAGTCCGAACAGGTAGACGGTGTTGCAGGTGCTGGCCGCGCTCCGCGTAATCAGCGCGGTCCTCGTCACGAAGGCGGTATCCGTCCCCATGCGACGATCGCCGATTTGAAGGCTCGTCTCGGTGGCGGAAACGCTTCCCAGAACAAGGGTGGGGCTCAGCCTCAGAACAAGCTTTCTTCCATGCTTAAAAAGTTCAAGAAAGGTCTTTAACCGGACTCGGTGAAGCTTGTGAAAGCCCGGCGGAAGTCGGGCTTTTTCTCGTTTAAAACTGGCGAAATTTGCGTAATTTCAAGGCTTTTTTAGAAGACTTCGAAACCACGAGAAAAGCGGAATTTTGGACCGGATGGGGAGGTCCGATTTTGTAAATTATTGGGAATAGGAAAAAGTTTAATCAGAGGCAGAAAATGATGGCGATTTATGACGAATCTCTCGACGGGAACATGGATATTGAACCTCCACAGACCTATATCATGAAGCGTTCCGGGGAGCGAGTTCTCTTTGACGGAGAAAAAATTGCCAACGCAATTCGTAAGGCAAATAAAGAAGAAGGAATCCTTTCCGACAAATTAACCGATGAACAGATTGCAGCGATTGTAGACGGCATTGAACGTGACGCTCGCAACGCAAGCCGCGACCTTTCCGTGGAAGAAATCCAGGATAAGGTGGAAAACTCCTTGATGGCAACGGGCAAGTTCAACGTGGCCCGCCTTTACATCACGTACCGTTACAAGCACAACGAACTTCGCAAGATGAGCAACATCGACCAGAAGATTTCGGGCATTGTGGAACGGGATAACGAAGAAGTCAAACAGGAAAATTCGAACAAGAATCCTACCGTGCTTTCTGTGCAGCGTGACTACATGGCAGGGGAATGGAGCCGTTATTATACGAGCCGCTACCTGCTTTCGGATGACATCGTGATGGCTCACAAGGAAGGTTTGATCCACTTCCACGATGCAGACTATTTTGCCCAGCACATGCACAACTGCTGCCTTGTGAACTTGGGAGATATGCTCGATAACGGCACGTGCATCAGCGGAACGCATATCGATACGCCGAGAAGCTTTAATACGGCTTGCACCGTCGCTTCTCAGATTGTGGCCCAGGTTGCATCGAGCCAGTACGGTGGACAGACGATCACCATGTCCCACTTGGCAAGATACGTGGACATTAGCCGAAAAAAAATCGCCAAGCGTCTCAAGGCGGAATTTGCCGAAGCAGGCGTCGTCGTCGATGACGAAAAACTCAAAAAGATCGTAGAAGATGAAGTCCGCCGCGAAGTGGAATCCGGCTGCCAAACGATCCAGTACCAGCTGATTACTCTTCAGTCTACCAATGGACAAGCTCCCTTCGTGACCGTTTTCATGTACCTGCATGAAGTCCCGGAAGGACAGATCCGTGATGACTTGGCATTGATTATCGAAGTGATGCTCAAACAGAGAATCCTCGGCGTTAAGGACAACCGCGGCTTCTACATTACCCCGGCGTTCCCGAAGCTGATTTACGTTCTCCAGGACGATAATATCGACGAAGGTTCCAAGTACTTCTACCTGACGAAGCTTGCTGCGGAATGCACGGCAAAACGCATGGTTCCGGATTACATTTCGGAAAAGATGGCCCTTTCTATGAAGGGAGACTGCTATCCGTGCATGGGTTGCCGCTCCTTCCTCACCCCGGACCGTTTTACCGATGCGCAGAAGGGCAACCTCGGCAACGCCAAGAATTTCGTCGAAGGCGTTCACAAGTATTACGGTCGATTCAACCAGGGCGTTGTCACGATCAACCTCGTGGATGCGGCCTGTTCTTCGGGCGGTGATGAAGCCAAGTTTTGGGAAATCATGAAGGACCGTTTGAATCTTTGCCATAGAGCGCTCCGTTTGCGTCACGAACGTCTTTTGGGAACGCCTTCCGATGTGGCTCCGATCCTTTGGCAGGACGGTGCTTTGGCCCGCTTAAAACCGGGTGAAGTGATTGACCGTCTTCTTTACGACGGCTATTCGACGATTTCGCTTGGCTATGCGGGCCTTGCGGAATGCGTATTCTACATGAAGGGAGTTTCGCACACGAGCGCTGCAGGGGAAGCTTTTGGCTTAAAAGTCATGCAGCTTTTGAACGATTCCTGCGCCCAGTGGAAAGCGGAAGAAAATATCGACTATTCCGTTTACGGAACACCTCTTGAAAGCACCACGTACAAGTTTGCCAAGGCGTTGCAGAAGCGCTTCGGCAAGATTCCGCACGTGACCGACAAGAATTACATCACAAACAGCTATCACATCCATGTGACAGAAGAAATCGATGCGTTCTCGAAGCTCACGAAGGAAGCTGAATTCCAGAGACTTTCTCCGGGTGGTGCTATCAGTTATGTAGAAGTGCCGAATATGCAGGAAAACATTCCGGCAGTTCTCGCCATCATGAAGCACATTTACAACACGATCCTTTACGCCGAACTCAACACGAAGTCCGACCTTTGCGACGTTTGCGGTTATTCGGGCGAAATTCATGTTGTGAAAGATTCCACGGGTAAGCTGGTTTGGGAATGCCCCAACTGTGGTAACCGGGAACAGACGAGAATGCATGTGGCTCGCCGTACTTGCGGATATATCGGAACGCAGTACTGGAACCAAGGTAGAACGGCAGAAATCGCGGACCGCGTGCTGCACGTGGGCCTTGGAGAAATATGCACGTAGGCCAGATTTACAAAACGGACTGTGCAAACGGAACGGGCATTCGAATTTCCCTGTTCGTGTCCGGTTGTACAATCCATTGTAAAGGCTGTTTTAACGCCCGCACATGGGACTTTGATTTTGGAGTCCCTTACGACGAAAAAATTGAAAACTTTATTTTGGAAGAGCTTTCCAAGGATTATTACGAAGGCATTACGATTCTTGGGGGAGAGCCTTTTGAACCCTCTAACCAGGAAACCTTGGTCTTGCTCATCCGAAGAATCAAAAAAGAACTTCCCCAAAAGAGCATCTGGATGTTTTCCGGCTATGTCTATGACCGGGATTTAATCGCCGGTGGAAAAAAACACACGGACGTCACCGATGAAATTTTGGATTCCATCGACGTGCTTGTGGACGGTCCGTTTGTACTCGAAAAAAAGAATATTGCGCTCCGCTTCCGGGGATCGGAAAACCAGCGCATTATCGATATGAAGGAATCCCGCAAAACGGGCCGTGTTGAATTAAAAAAGTTCTAACGGATGGAAAGACTTTCCCGTACACCGATCTTTTCTTTGGAAATCAAACGGTACAGCTTGTTGCGGAACAGGGGAATCGCAAGGATGACGCTGAAGGTGACGATGGGAATCGAAAGGTAAGCGGTTCCCGGCTGATCGATCTGCGTTTTGAAAACGATCCTCAGCAAAAGCAGAATCCACCAGTGTACAGCAAGAATGATCAGCCCGTTGCGGGAAACGTTCCTTAAAATTCCCTTGATGATTTGAATTATTTTGAAGTCCGGTAAACGGTCTAAAAGCAAAAATACGGATACAAGGGCAAGAATACCAAAGATGGAACTTGCAAGGAAAGATCCTAAGTTCTTTCCGAGATCATTGTTCATGATGCTGAACCAGGGATTTGCCGTTTCAAAGAAGAGGTAATGCCAAATGGAAATCGCAGCAATGAACAAAAGAACGATGGTTTTTTGCTTGCTTAAACGGAGAATCCAATCCTTGGCAAGATAGCCGTTTGCAAAAAAGAAAAGGGTGGTGAAAACACGTTCGATTCCAAATGGAAGGTGTACGTGATACCGGTTGAATGTCCAACCCATAAGCAAACTCGCGACAGAAATCAAAAACGTTTTCCAGAAGTGCCCTCGGGTAATGCGCTCTACCAAATAAAAAGCGAGGCTCACGCAAAAAAGGTTGAACACAAACCAGATGGGCCCAGAACCCACCGAAGATTTTCCGACGATAAAAATTTTGAACAGGTTCCAACCGATATACTGCCACACGTTTTGTATTTCGGGGACTATGCCTAAAAGCATCATTTTAGGAGAACGGGGATAGTAAAGGTCAAAATGGTAAAGTACGGGGTCAAGTGCCAAAAATAAAAGCGACAGCAGAATGTAGGGCAAAAGGAGAACCTTTGCTTTATGCTTGGCATAGCTTTTAATCGTGGGAAACCGGCGTGTGCTAAATAGAACTCCCGAAATAAAAAAGAAAGCGGTCATGCGGAAGGCGCTTGCGTGAGCCATTCCCATTTGGACGTTTGCAAAGGATTGCTCCATGTGAAAAAGGCACACAAGCAGTAGCACGGTGCCTTTGAATTCGTCAATCCAACCGATTCTTTCTGAAGGGAGAGCGTTCATCATTCCGCGAAAAAATTTACAAAACTCGGAATTTTTTCCGGTGGCAGTCAAAATATTTTAACATCTTGTAAATAAAAAGTTGCACAGCAAAAAAGATGATTATATCTTTTTTTCAAAGGATGATTCTCATGTGAGGTTAGCTTATGTCGAATTGGACGTGGCTTTCCGGATTGGCTTCGGACTTGAGCGTTTGGGAAGATGAACTTTCCTTAGCCGATTTGGAAAGCGAACATACATTTATTTCTTATGCGGAGGAAATTCCTGTATTGCAGGATCTCTATTCGCTGTCCACTGTTCAAAATGCAGACGTGCTTGTGGGCATGGATTTTTCTGCTTTGGTCATGCTTCAAAATTTGTCCAAGCGGCCTCGCGGTCAGCGGTGGATTCTGCTCGCTCCGATTTTGAATTTTTGCAGCGGTGAAGATGGTTGGCCCGAAAAGCAGGTCCTTTTAATGGCAAAAGAAGTGCAAAAAATGCCTAAGGTCGCTTTGCAGGGAATTTTGGACCTCTTTGGCCCTGCTGACGAATCCAATCAGGATTTGTGGATGGAAACCGCTCTCAAAATGAAGCCGGAAGTGATTGCGGAAGGCTTTGAATATTTGGCAAAGGCTAAAGTGGAAGAGCCGTTGTCCGTTCCTAATTGCGAAGTGCATTTTGGAAAGGATGACGAGTGGATTACCGCTTCCACTGTGGAACAAGCCAAGGAACTTTTGAAGGAATCTACCGTGACTGTCCGTCCCAAGGCCGGGCACTGGGCCATGTCCTTAATCGGATAAAGAGCGCCGCTAAGTAGGCAAAAAAGAATCCGAGCAGTCCATATTCCACAGCGTCTCCAATATGGAAATAGAGCGTGTCCCGCGTACGGAGAGGAATCCGGCGCGTGATGACCCGTTCCGTGTAAAGCTCTGTATTGAGATCTTCATTGCCATATTGATCGACGAATGCAGAAATTCCGGTGTTGGTGCCGCGGACGATGGGGTAGCCGTTTTCGATGGCGCGGTAACGCAGTTGGTTCAAATGCTGTGCCGCTGCGGTACTTTTTCCAAACCAGCCGTCATTGGTGATGTCCACCATTAAACGGGAGCCATCGCGAATCGATCGTCTGGCTTCTGCGCCATAAATCGTTTCGTAGCAGATGAACGGACTCCAGGAAAACGGTTCAAAAACGGGGCGTTCCTTTCCCGGCACAAAATTTCCCTGCCCCACGTCTACGTAATTCAAAATGGGGAACACGTCGTCAAAGGGAAGTCTTTCGCTGAAAGGAACAAGATGGGTTTTGATGTAACGCGTGTAATCCTTTTCGCCTGGACGGAAAAGGAATCCGCTGTTGTAAAGGTTCACAGGGCGGGGTGGCTTTCCTTCGCGGTCGTAATCTAACGCTCCGATGAAAATGCTCGTTTTGGTGTTTTGAATGAGGTTGTGGATCCAGCGCTTTTCGCGGTTGCGGAGCCTTAAAAAATCCGGAATGGCGGTTTCGGGAAAGACTACCAGGTCCAAGTCTCCGGATTCCCAATCGATGCTGTCGTTTGCGATTTGCCACGTTTTAAAGACGACGGAATCGTAATAAGCTTTGCTCCACTTATTGGTCTGCTGAATGTTCGGCTGTACAATGGCGACTTTAGGCGCTTCGACGCCGTCCGGCATGTAAAAGGGTGAAGCTTCCGGTTTTGAAAGTACATATGCGCCGTACCCCCAGAGCGCTAAAAATATTACCACCGGCGTTGCAAAGAAAGCCTTTTTTTTGTTCACAAAGGCTTCGGCCACAGCGAGGTTGCTAGCGATAATCAGAGCCGTGTAACCAAAGATTCCGATCAGGGAAAGCGCTTGCAAAAGGGGCAGCTGATTTCCTAAGGCATACCCGAGATGGCTCCACGGAAAGCTAAAATCTCCAATGCTCCGCGTCATTTCAAGCCCTGCATAAAACAGCGGGAAAAGAATCAGCAGAAGGGGAATCCCTTTGAACTTGACATCCCGGGCTTTGACAAAAATGGCTGCGGCAATCGTATTGTAGACGCTGAAGTACGAAATGAGAAGAACAAGCCCGATCATGATCAGAACGGCCGGTCCCACATTCATCACGTTGTAAATCCAGTAATAGTTGATAACGTTATAAAGGAATCCCGACCAGAACGATGCAAAAAGAGCCGTTTGCATATTGGAACGCAAAAGCACCATGAACCACGGCACAAGAAATACGAGAGCGCCGGGGCCGAGGGAAAGCGGCGGAAAAGCAAGTGCGTAAAAACCCCAACCGATGGCGCTAATGGCGAGTGCGGAACGGGACTCGGGCTCCTTAAAACGGCGAATGTTCCAAAGGGCAAAACGGAAAAGCCCGTAAAGCGCTAAAGGCCCAAAAACGGTGGCCAGTTGAATGAGACCGACATGGGAACGGAGCGTGTAATCCAGCGCAAGGGATAAAAATCCGATGGCGCTGTACCCGTAGAGCATTTTCGAAAAATGACTCCGAAAACTACGGATCAAAATAAAAGGAAGCGCTGCGAGAAATGGAACAAGCTGGGCTTTAAAAAGGTAGATCCCTTCTAAATCCGGGTCCGCCATGACGAGCGCCATGTTCAAGACCGCTTGGATAAAAAGGAATGCAATCATCCCAGACCGCCTTTTCCTTGAGGATGGAACAGAAGAACGTATTCGCCTTTCGGAGAACATTTTTTGTAATGCTCCAAAAGTTCGGTAGGCGTTGCCACCAGATGCTCTTCGAATTTTTTAGTGAGTTCGCGCATCAGAGCGATGGGCGTTTCGCCGAAGACCTGTTGAATTTCTCCAATAAATTTGACCAGGTTGTGAGGGCTTGCGTAGAAGATGAGCGTCGAATCGGCGGTCTCTTTTAATTTTTCGAGCAGGTGTAAACGTTGGGCGCTTTTTTTCGGAGAAAAATTTTCAAAGCGGAATCGGTCGGTAGGGAGCCCGCTAGAAACCAAAGCGTTGATCATGGCGCAGGCACCTGGGACGCTTCGAACGTCGATGCCTTCCCGAACGCATTCTCGAACCAAGTTGAATGCCGGGTCGGCAATGCCTGGTGTTCCTGCGTCGCTGATAATTGCGATGTCGCCTTCGTTCTTTAAATATTCCACGTACTTCGGAGTCACTTCTTCTTTGTTGAAGTCGTGATAGCTTTCCATTGGCGTGTGAATGTCGAAATGGTCAAAAAGGAGCCTTGAATGACGGGTGTCTTCGGCAAGCACCAGCGGCACTTCTTTTAAAATGCGCACGGCACGGTAGGTCATGTCTTCAAGGTTTCCGATGGGAGTGGCGACAACGTAAAGTGTATGCATATTCTGAATTTTAGTAAAAGTCCGAACGGATGGATTCGTCTACAGGGGTATTTTGCAAAAGAGACTGCCTTAATCGCGCAATCAGTTTTTGGTGAATCATATCGGCGCGTTCCTGCACATACCCGTTCCGATAAGGGCCATACCAAAAAAGCCGCGGATGTTCTTCTTCACGGAGTTCTGCGCTTTCCACGGTAACGCTATCGCAGACGAGATCTGATTTTAACAAAATGGAAATGTCGTCTTCCCGAGGCATTGCAGGCCAGAGGGGCAAAAGAATGAATACGCCTAAATACCAAAGGCTCGCATAACGTTCCTGCACCTGGCCGTCAAACGAAAGGTTTAACGCGCAGCCGCTTGGAACGACGTCTTGCAAATGGTTCCGATAAGCGTTCTGCAAATCTTCAGGAATTTCAACGGATGCACCGTCTTCTTTTGCGTTAAAAAAAATGGATGGAGAATTTTTACCGCCGGCGTCTGCAAAACCATTTTCCGGAATATTCGCATGGTAAAGTTTAGGCGCACATGCGGAAAAGAGAAGAACGGTCAGAATGCAGAGCAAGTATTTCACTTCTTAAAATTAGAATTATTAGATTTTCAAAGTATGGAAATCAGACCGGCTTACTTCATTTCCGATGCGCATCTGGGCGTGAATCCTCGCGGATCCATTGCGGACCGTGAAGAAATCCTTGTTCGTTTTTTTAGAAAAATGGTCGGTAACGCTTCCCATCTTTTCTTAGTCGGGGATCTGTTTGAATTCTGGTACGAGTACCGTCATTACGTGGCCCGTGGACATATGCCGTTATTCCGCGTGCTGGGAGATTTGGCGGATTCCGGAACGGAAGTGCATTACTTAATGGGGAATCACGACTTTGCATTAGGGGACTTTTTTCCGAATGAACTTGGCGTACAAGTTCACCGCACCTATGTGGCAAAAAATATCCAGGGGCATGATATTTATTTGATGCACGGGGATGGAGTTGCCAAGGCAGATTCCGGCTACCGCGCAGCGCGCAAACTGATCGATGCCAAATGGGCGAGAGCCCTTTTCCGTAAAATCCATCCGGATTTAGGAATGGACATTGCGTGCTTTGTAGGCAGAAACAGTCGCAAAGCCGGTCAAAATCGTGAAATCGATATCCAGGCTTATCTCGATGCCGCTGCAGAACGCATGCGCAATGCCCACTGCGACATTTGCGTTCACGGCCACCATCACATTCCTGGCGTTTGGAACAATTCGGAAGGGAAGGTCGTTTCTCCGGGGCAGTGGCTTTTCCAACTGCACTATGCAAAAATGGAAGACGGCGAAATTTCGGTCTTCCAGTGGGAAAAATAAAAGGCTCAGGTTTTACCCGAGCCTTCTGTTTTTTATTGGTTCAAACGTTCTTCCGAAGCGCCACGAAGGGTTTTCGCTTTGTTCGTTCCCCAGAGCTTATCGACGAAATCGTAACTCAAGAACTTTTCTGTCCAGGTTTCCACCCAGCACCAGTGCATTTTTTCTCCGTTTTCACCTTCGATAATCCAGTGGTCGGGAGCAGAGAACCTGTATGTTTTGGGCATCGGGGTTTCCCATGCATTCTGTGCGGCCGGTGTGTCGGTAATGACCCAAACGCGGTTGGCCGTTTTATGGTAGACGAATGCGTTGAACGCAATGTCTACAATCAGAAAGATGATGCTCCATTTGAAATTCTTCTTTGTCAGCAAAAAGATGATGAGCAAAAGAAGCAACAGGGCGAATGCGCCGAAGTTGTAGTGGATGGAGTAGAAAGCCTTGAAAATTTCGAACATCGAATTTCCCCTATAGCTTAAAAGTCAAGACGTTCCCCGAAATTTGAACACTGTAACGGACGTGGGATTCCGGGAGTTTAACACCGAAGGCGTGGAACGTTCCCATCATGGAAAGACTTGCGTGGCTTTCGATGGTGCGAACGTTGAGAAGTCCCTTCTTGCCAAAAGTAAATTTAAATGTTTTTTTCTTGGCGTCATATTCCGGAGTCGTCGTCGGGTTCTTCAGAGTATTCAAAGCGGTAATGCAGCGCTTGTCAAGGATCATCGTTCCGCGGGAATCGATGGAAATCATCGGAAGACCTGCGGAATTGCGGCATGCGAACGGTTCCCAGGCACCGGTCTTCTTGCTTGCCTTCTTTTGGAAAATGATCTTGTCGCCGTCTTTTACAAGTTCCACGTCGCCAGAAACCACCTTCATGCCGACCACGTTCATAGCGCCGCGGAGATACAGCAGATAAGTTCCGTTAGACGGAAGAATGCGGAAGGAAGAAGCTTTGAGCTTGCTTGTAGGAGTGATAGCGATTCGGCCTCCCACTTTGTCCACCATCACGTCTGCGTACGCATTGTTTTTCAGTTTGAGCTTCTCCACCAATTCTTTGGTAAAACGGAGAAACCCGCGAATATCCATTCTAGCTTTAAAGCTATCCATAACACTTAACCTCACCTAGTTGGTTACACCGCAAAAAAATCTAACAAAATCCGCAAAAATGCACAAGATAGGGCTTGTTAGTTTGTTTTCACTTTCAAAAGCTCGACTTGCAAAACGTCTAGCAAAGATTTGCCTTCGCGTTCCACAAGAAGGAAGTCGTTCGGGTGCTTGTCCAATAGATTACGTACAAGTTCACTACGGCGAGGATCGTCTAGAATCACGACAGGCTTTGCCTGCACTTGACGCGTAAAATCCATTTCGGATTTTGTGCGGGAAAGAAATTCCGGGAAGAAAATTCGGTACCGCGTGGATAAAGCGGAACGAAAACTCTCGGCAGGGTCAACGAGGATGGCTCCTTTTCCAAGTCCCTTTGCCAAGGAATTGTATGCGGCAATGGCGCCTGTGCCATGACCGATAAAAATGGGGGACTCTGCACGGGCACATGCGACCATGGCCAAAATGTCCGATGCGTAAAATTTTTCACCGGGTGTGCCTTCGCTACCGGCCGATCCGCGGTAGTTGAACGTGACAAAACGGAATCCCGGAATCTTTTTTGCGTGGGCAAGGAACGTGGCAGCGTCCTCGCCGCCGTCTGCAAAGTACAGCACGGTTTCTTCAAGGGAGTCGTTCACGGTCCAACCTTGAAGCTTTTTGTCGTCATTGACGTGGCAAAGGATGGCTCCGCTTCGAAGGGTTTCTTCGGAAGCCTTGTCTGCTTCGGCACGTGGGAACGCAAGGCGCCGTTCCGAAAGGACCATGTAAAGCAACAGGCAGATGTAGAGCAAGGCAACAATGCCGATCATCCGCAGGATCTTAAAGAGGAAAGTTTTGACGGCGTTCATTTCGTTACAAGATAAAAAAAGAATCCCGACCTCTTTTGATAGATCGGGATTCTAGGGATGGGATTGGGTGTTCCATGAAAATAGACAAAAAATGATGGAAAGAGTAGTGGGGGTGTTCCCAAAAGTGTTCACAAATCGTTCTTTTTCGCAAATTTTCCAAATCCTTACGAAATGTTTGCAAAAATAGGTGTTCCCAAAAAATGAGGGAAAATATATTTTTTACTACCGATGAACGTGTTTGCCTATTACAACTATCGGAAATATCTCCAAGACTATTACGAGTACCGTAAGTCTGTTCAACGGTATTTCTCCTATCGCGCATTTGCAAAACGCGCCGGCTACACGTCCAGCGGATTCTACCTGGATCTCGTGAAGGGACGGAAGTCCTTGACGCCGCAAATGGTTCCCAAGTTTATCCATGCCCTTGGACTTTCCGAAAAGGAAGGCCGTTACTTTAGCCTCATGGTGGACTTTACCCATGCGGAAACCCCGGAATCCAAGCAAGACATTTTCGAAAAAATGTCGGCGCTGCTTCCGCGTACAACCAAGGCTCTTTCCCGCCAGCAGGTAGAGTATTATAAAGAATGGTACTATGTCGCCGTCCGTGAAGCGTTGTCCGTTTTGAACGTCTCGGATAACTATCAGGATCTGGCGCTGTTTTTGAACCCCCGCATTACCGTTCCCCAGGCAAAGCAAGCGATCAAACTGCTTTCGAGCCTTGGCCTCATCGAAAAAGAAAACGGTTTTTGGCGTTCCGTCAACAAAACGATTACCAGCGGCCGAGAAATCCCTCCGTTTATCGTTCACGATTTCCAAAAGAAAATGATGGATTTGGGGAAGGCTGCCGTAGACCATTACAGCACCGAGCGTCGCAACGTTTCGTGCACAACCATGAGCGTTTCGCCCCAGGGCCTTGAACGCATCATCCACAAAATTGATACATTTCGGAAGGAAATCGTTGACATCGTCCGTTCGGACGACCATGAGTCGATGATCTGTGAATTGAACATCCAGTTCTTCCCGCTGTCCAAAGAGCTTGAAGCTCGTACGGATGCGGCTGTAGAACCGGAAGAATCCGAAGGAGAATCTGGCGATGAAGCTTAGTGCGAAAATCTTTGCGCTTCTCCTTTGCGCATTGGCTTTTTTGGCTTGTTCCGATAAAGTGGCGGGAACCGCAACGGATACGGAAAATACCATCGCCGGTACGGTCACCCTTTCGGACGGAACGGCCCGTTATGGCATTTCGGTGCGCCAAGTGGCTGCCCGCACAGCTTCTTCGGTGGAATATTTAGAAACCCAGACGGATTCCACAGGCGTGTTCGCCTTTGACAGTTCCCTTGCCGATACGGTCAACTTTGAATTCCGCTATCAAAAGCAGGATTCTTCGATTGCCGAGGCTCAGGTGATTCGCGGCGTTACGCCGAACAAGGTCGATAGTCTCCATGTGCAGCTTCAGGGAACCGCCGTGCTCGTCGGAGAACTGGAATACACGGGCAACGCTTCGATTATCGCCGGTTCGCACTTTATTATACTGCTGGATTCCACGACCTTCTCCGTGGACGTGTTCGCTCCGGACTCCTTTAAACTGGAACTTCCGGAAGGGGAATACTCGCTGACCGTGCTCCCTGCAGATACTAGCGTCATTTCGAAGCTTAAAGCGTCCGGTTACAAAGATTCTACTTTGATCCGTAAAATTCCGGTGTCGGTTTCTGCCGGGGATACTTTGGATGTGGGAAAGCTCCGCTGGGACGCTTCGGATCAAGAACCGACCCAGGTGAAAGTTTTGCAGGGCTATGTCAAGGACGAAAACGGAAATCCGGCGAAAGGCGTTTCTGTCCATGTGGTGACGGACCTTTACGGATTCGGTGTAACGGACAGCGCCGCATTTGTGACTCTCGGGGTCACGGATTCCACGGGCCTTTGGCGGGTTTATGCTCCGGTTCACGATTCCATCGAAGACAGCTTCCGAGTGGAATTCCGCACCAAGGATTCTTCGGGCAGGGTTTTGACCGGCCTTTCGGAATACATCCAAAAGGAGGCTTTGGAAAAGGCTTCCGATACGCTGAAGGTGAAAACGGTCACCCTTTCGGAATCTTCTAACTTCCTCGGGTCCGTCTTCCTTGTGACGGATGCGTCTACAAATTCCAAGCAGGACACTCTCTGCTGGGCGTACAGCATCCGCGTCGGTTTCCGCGGAACGAGCCACTTCAAAACGGTGACCTCCTGCAACAATATAATGATGACGAATTTGCCGTCCGACTACCAGGACCTGGTCTTCTATACGGGAGACGAACTGGTGGTCCGCAATCTGAAGTCGGGCGCGTTTGACCCCAAGGATTATGTCAAGACAGTGAAAGTGAACTTGCCGCCGGGAGATACTTTAAAGTATCAGGGCTTTACTTATACGCCTCCGACCACCGCGAACGGCACTTTCGAAAGCGAGAATTAACCCCGAAGAACCCCCTTTCGGGGTGATTTTTGCCTCTCATTTATTGACCGAACTCTTTTTTTCTAGTATATTTGCGCTACCTTGAGAATCGAGATTTCAAAAATTGCTTCCTGTGAAGGTTTTTTGCAGGCGAGTTTCGCAAAGGACGAGTCCAATGCGAACGTTTTTGAAGAACTCCGTATCCAGGATCCTCTTCATGTTGAATTGACGGTCGTCCCCGAAGATTCGAATAAGTGGGTTCTCACGGGGACTCTTTCCGGGGTACAGGTTTTAGAATGCTCTCGCACGCTCGAACTGTTCGACCATCCTTTTGAGACGCCGATCAGTTTTTGGGTGGAACTCATCCCGGGACTGGCAGAGCAGGAACTGGACGATTCGGATGACGAAACCTTCGGGTTCCGCATACCGCAGGTCCAGGACCACGTAGATGTGACCGAATGCGTTCGGCAACTGGTGATTCTCCAGGAACCCCTCCATCCGGTTAAGGACGATCCGGACAAGGCCTTCGTTTGGGAAGTCGGCGAAAAGTCGGAAGCACCGAAGGAAGATCCTCGTTGGGAAAAATTGAAAGCGCTTAAGGCTAAGATGGAACATCCGAACGGATGATTCCGGAACCTTAAGCCGAACGATTAGGAGTTCAAAAATGGCAACACCAAAAAGAAAAACCTCTACTGCCCGTCGTGACAAGCGTCGTACGCACTGGAAGATCGAAATGCCGGCTCTCGCTACTTGCGACCATTGCGGTTCCGCAAAGCGTCCGCACCGCGTTTGCCCGGTCTGCGGTTACTACAACGGCGTAGAAGTCGTTCATGTTCAGGAAGCCTAATTTTTAAGAATTAGATAGGAGTTTACAATCCATGATCAGCATTGCGCTTGATGCGTTTGGCGGTGATAACGCTCCGGACGTCGTAGTCCAGGGGGCCATCAACGCTGTCAATAGTTCTGAAGGTAAATTTGCGGTTGTCTTGTGCGGTCCTGAGGCCGAAGTCAAGGCGAAGCTCAAAGAATTCGGTTACGAAGGTAAGCTGATCCAGGTTGTAGACGCTCCTGAACTCGTTGCTATGGACGAACATCCGACTGAAGTGCTCCGTAAGAAGCAGCACTCCGGTCTTGTGATGTGCGTGGGCCTTCAGAAGAAGGGCCTCGTCCAGGCCAGCGTTTCTGCCGGAAACTCCGGCGCCATGATGGCTTCGTGCCTCATGATTCTTGGCCGTACGAGCGAAGATTTTGCTCGTCCGCCTATCGGCTGTATCATCCCCACCGCCAAGGGCCACAGCGTCCTCGTGGATGCAGGTGCAAACGTGGATGAAAAGCCGAATGTCCTCAGAGACTTCGCTCTCGCAGGATCCGTGTTCGCAGAATCTTACCTCGGTCTCGAAAATCCGAAGGTGGGACTTTTGAACATGGGCGAAGAAGAAAAGAAAGGTCCGGCTTCCGTTCAGGAAGCGCACCAGCTTTTGAAGAACGCTCCGGTGAACTTCATCGGCAACGTGGAAGGTCGCGATGTCCTTCTCGGCGAAGCGGACGTCGTGGTCTGCTCCGGCTTTGTGGGCAATGTTCTTCTGAAGATGTACGAAGGTTTTTACGAACTGCACACCAAGACGTTCGGTGTGATCGACACTCCGGCCGGTAAGCAGTTCAACGAAGCATGGGACTACCGCAACACGGGTGGAGCTCTTCTCCTCGGTTTGAAGGGCACTGGTATCATTGCCCACGGTCGTTCCGATGCTAAGGCAATCGAACAGGCGATCAAGGTCGCATACACGTTCGCAGCGAACAATATACCGGAAAAAATCGGTAAAAAGCTCGCAGGTATCGAAGCTTAATGATGAAAAGTTCAAATCTGTTCTTGGCCCAATGGGGGCATCAAGAGCAGATCTTGGATTTGAATATTATTGAACAAATGTTTAAGATTTCGTCCGGAAAGCATGTGCTTCGGACGATTTTTTTGTTGTCAAAAGGCGTTTAGTTATTATATCTTGGAGAACACTATGTCTAAGACGATTTTTGTATTCCCGGGCCAAGGCGCACAGTATGTGGGCATGGGTAAGGCTCTTTCTGAATCTTTCGCTCCTGCGAAGCAACTTCTCGAAAAGGCGGACGACACTCTCGGCTTCTCGATTTCGAAAGTGATGTTCGAAGGCCCGGAAGAAGATTTGAAGATTACGGCTAACACGCAGCCGGCTCTTTTTGTTTCTTCCATGATGGTCCTTGAAGTTCTCAAGGCGGAAGGCATCGGTTTCGATCTGGTTGCCGGTCACTCCTTGGGTGAATATTCCGCTATCTGCGCAGCAGGCGGCTTCTCTTTTGAAGACGGTTTGAAGCTCGTGCGTCTCCGCGGATCCTTGATGGCTCAGGCTGGCAAGGAACATCCGGGTTCCATGGCAGCCATCATCGGCGTGGACGATGACAAGATCCAGGAACTCTGTGATGCTGTCAAGAATGTTGGCGTTGTGGTTCCGGCGAACTTCAACTGCCCGGGCCAGATCGTGGTTTCGGGTGAAGTGGAAGCAGTGAAGGCTCTCGTGGAAAACTGCGGCGCTGCTGGCGTCAAGGCTGTTCCGCTGGCCGTTTCCGGTGCGTTCCACAGCCCGTTGATGCAGAGCGCTCAGGCAGGTCTTGCCGACGCCATTGCAAAGACTACGTTCCACGATCTTGAAAAGCCTCTCATTGCCAACGTGACCGCCCAGACGGTAACAAGCGGTGCAGAAATCAAGGAACTTTTGGTGCGTCAGCTTGTGAGCCCGGTCCGCTGGAACCAGTCGATGGCTTATGCAATCAAGGAACTCGGTGTCACTTCCGGTGTGGAAGTGGGCGTCGGCCACGTTCTCGCCGGTCTCCAGCGTAAGATCGACCGCGCGGTGAAGTTCACGGCTGTGGAATCCGTTGAAGCGGTCCAGGCTCTCAAAGCGTAAGGAAGACTATGATTGATTTGAAAGGTAAAGTTGCAGTCGTTACGGGAGCTTCCCGTGGCATCGGCCTTGAAATTGCGAAGACGCTTGCTGCACAGGGTGCCCGTGTCGCCGTGATTTCTACGAAGGAACGTCCGGAAATCGCAGAACAGATTGCGCAGGAAACAGGTTCTGAAGCAAAGAGCTACGCTTGCGACGTGTCTGATGCAGATCAGGTGGCGGCCACCTTCAAGGCGATTCTCGAAGCCTTTGGCCAGATCGATATTTTGGTGAACAATGCGGGCATTACCCGTGACGGTTTGCTGATGCGCATGAAGGATGCGGATTTCGACGACGTGATCCGTACGAACCTCCGTTCCGCGTTCCTTTGCACCCGTGCTGTGGCCCGTCACATGATGGGTCGTCGTTCCGGTCGCATTGTGAACATGGCGAGCATCAACGGCATTCGTGCCCAGGCTGGCCAGGCGAACTATGCAGCGTCCAAAGCGGGCATTATTGGCCTTACCAAGACAAACGCAATGGAATTTGCCGCCCGTGGCATTACCGTGAACGCGGTGGCGCCGGGCTTTATCGGCACCGATATGACGGCAAAAATCACCCCGGAAGCTCTGGAAAAGTACACGAATTCGATTCCTGCACAGCGCATTGGGCAGCCGAAGGACGTGGCAAATGCAGTCGCTTTCCTCGTTTCTGACGAAGCTAGCTATATTACGGGCCAGGTTCTCGGAGTCGATGGCGGCCTCGGAGCTTGATATTTTTTAAAAAAGTTTCTAATTTTTCACAAAACCTCAAATGGAGTTAAAAATGACAGAAGAAGAACTTCTCAAGAAAATTACGGCTGTTGTCGTTGAAAAGCTCGGTGTGAAGCCGGAAGATGTGACTCGCGAAGCTTCCTTCGTGAACGATCTCGGTGCTGATTCCCTCGACCGCGTTGAACTCGTCATGGCTCTCGAAGATGAATTCGATATCGAAATCCTCGACGAAGATGCAGAAAAGTTCATCAAGGTTTCCGACGTTCTTTCCTACATCCAGAACAAGCTCAACAAGTAAGTTCTAGATTCCTGCGCAGCTCTTTTGTCAAACTCGCCCTTGTGCATTTCTTTGCGTAAGGCGGCGTGACAAAAGAGCTGTTTGCTTTTTAAAGGAAATCCCGCATTGTAAAGGTTCGCTCGTTTTAGGGTGAACCTTATTTTTTATCTTTTCTTATATGGAAACGAAAAACAAAAACGTGATTCGTCGCTTCTTTTTGTGGTTCCGCAAAAAGTCGGGGAATGATTTGGAAAACAGTCTGGGCTATACTTTTAAAAACCCGGAACTTTTGGCCCATGCCCTTGTGCACCGCTCGTGGCTTTCGGATAAGGAAATGCCTTATTGGGAAAACAACGAACGTTTGGAATTTTTGGGCGATTCCGTTTTGAACATGCTGGTGACGGAATATTTGTACGTAACGTACCCGCATTTGCCGGAAGGCGATCTTTCGAAGATGAAAAGCGTGATCGTTTCGGGGCAGGCTTTGACGAAGATCGCTCGCAGCTGGAATCTGGGCACGTATTTGCGAGTGGGAAAGGGCGAAGCGAAGAACGGGGGTCGTGACCGTGATAGCCTTTTGGAAGACGCCTTTGAAGCGATTCTCGGAGCGATCTATTTGGATAGCGACATCAAGCATTGTAGACAGTTTTTGGAAAAGCACATTTTCCCCAATGTGCAGCAGGTGGTTTCGGAAGCGGACTTTATCAATTACAAAAGCGCTTTGTTAGAATATATGCAGGCTCGTTCTCTTCCGCCGCCCGACTATGAACTGGTCTCGGAATCGGGACCTGAACATTGCAAAACTTTCGAAATGACCGTCATGTTCCAAAACACGGAATACGGCCGTGGAACGGGCGCTTCGAAGAAAAAGGCGGAGCAGGAAGCGGCGAAAGTCGCCCTCGAAAAGTTCAAAAAAGAAGAAGCTGCCAAAACAAACGAAGCGCTTCTGAACGTGAAACCGCCGAAGATCACCAAAAAATCGATCGCTCGCGCCGAAAAGGAACGTGCCAAGGAAAGGGCAAAAGGAAAAAAATGAAAGTAGCGAAAAAAACGGTTGTACTGTCGATCGCTTTGGTTGCGGTCCTTTTCTTCGGCTGTAAAAATGATGCTTCCAAGGAAAAGAAGTCCACGGCGGCGGTGAATTGCCCAACGGAAGCGGTTTACCCGAGCGATGCCGATGGGGAATTCGACCCGGTGGCGGACCTTTCGGCTGTGCCCTGCGGAACGATCCGCTTGTGGGGATCGGCTATGCCGAAGTCCTTCAACATGTGGGAAGATTACAACAGTTTTAGCGCTGGACTGATGGGGCTCATGTTCGAACCTCTGGTGTCGTTGCATTCGACGGAAGAACGCCCGGTGGGAATCCTTGCCGACAAATGGGAAATTTCTTCGGACAGCATGACGTTTACATTCCACATCGACCCGCGTGCGAAGTGGAGCGATGGAAGGCCGATTACGGCGGAAGATGTGCAGTTCTACTACGACGTCATGATGAACCCGAAAAATTTGACGCCGATTTTTAAAGTGGGACTTTCCCGGTTCGAACGTCCGAAGGTGCTCGATTCTTTGACGATTTCCATGACGGCAAAAGACGTGCACTGGGCAAACTTCTGGGAAGCGGCTGGGCTTGTGGCGTTTCCGAAGCATGTTTGGGAAAATACGGATTTTAATCAAGTCCGTTACAAGTTCCCTGTGGTGGAAGGTCCGTACAAAATTTCGGATTTCCGCGAAGACCGCTACGTGGAGCTTTCTCGGAATCCTGACTGGTGGGGCTACCACAAGAATTGGAACCGCGGCAAGTATAATTTTGAAAAGATCCGTTACCGCTTTATGGAAGACCGCACCAAGGCTCTCGAAGCGTTTAAGAAGGGCGACTTGGACGTTTATGCGGTATACACCTCTTCCATTTGGATGAAGCAGACGGATTTTGATGCGGTGCAAAAAGGTTGGGCTGTAAAACAGCACGTCTATAATCACGAACCGATCGGTTTTCAGGGCATGGCCATGAACCTTCGCCGTGAAAAGTTCAAAGACGTGCGAGTCCGCAAAGCGCTTTCGTATTTGATGGACCGGAAGCTGATGAACGAAAAGTACATGTACAACCAGTACTTCCTTTTGAACAGCTACTATCCGGATCTTTGGAATGACCATGCAAATCCCAGTGCGGAAAATTATGTGTTCGACATGGACAAGGCGAGATCGCTCCTTGCCGAAGCCGGTTACGTTCCGGGTGAAAAAGGCATGCTCCAGAAAGATGGCAAACCCTTTGAAATCACGTTCATTACGGCAAGCGAAGACATGCGCCATTTGACGCTTTACCAAGAAGCTTTGCAAAAGGCCGGAATCCAGGTTTCCATTGAACAGATGTCGATGAGCACTTTGCGCAAACGCTTGGACGATGCGGATTTTGACATGTACTGGATCGCTTGGGGAAGTTCCCGCTTAAAAGATCCGGAAGCATCCTGGTCTAGTGCTACTGCTGGCGATCCGGGTACAAATAACATTACCGGTCTACAAGATATTGTGGTCGATAGTCTTGTGAAACTCCAACAGACGGAATTTGACCTGGTGAAGCGAAATGAAATTCTTCGTGCACTGGACTTGCGCCTAACGGAAATTGTACCTTATGTCTTAATGTGGCAGTGCGATTTCCATCGCGTTCTTTACTGGAACCGTTTTGGAATGCCGAAAAATGTCTATGCGAAGTTTGGACGGGAAGATGAAAGCGTGCCTGTCTACTGGTGGCTTTCAAAAGAAAAAACGTCCAGCTTGGACGCAGCGATGAAATCGGGATCGCCTTTGCCGCTAGAACCTAAGGAGGTCCATTATGCAGAATGAATTCGATACAATTATCATCGGTAAAGGTCCAGCAGGCGTTTCTGCTGCGTTGTACGCTTTGCGTGCAGGCCTTTCTGTTTTGATTGTGGCGAAAGATGCTGGTGCGCTTTCCCGTGCACATGCGATTGCAAACTATTACGGTTTTGAAGAACCGATTTCGGGCGCAGAGCTCGAACGCCGTGGGGAAGCCCAGGCGAAGGCTCTTGGCGCGGAACTTTACACAGGTGAAGTTCTGGACATGATGTTTGCAGATGTGTTCCATGTGCGCGTCAAAGGTGCCGAAGGCGAAGTGGAATTTACGTCCAAGTCCGTGGTGGTGGCTGCGGGATCTGTTAGGTCCAAAGCTCCGATTCCGGGCATTGACGCCTATGAAGGCAAAGGCGTAAGCTATTGCGCTGTTTGCGACGGATTCTTCTACCGCAAAAAGAACGTGGCGGTTCTTGGAAATGGAGCTTACGCCCTTTCCGAAGCCAAGGAACTTTTGCCGTTAGCCGCACAGGTTTCCATTTGCACTTTGGGCGAAGAACCGAAGGTGGAAATCCCAGCGGAATATTCCGTTGAAAAAGAAAAGATCGTTGCTATTGAAGGCGATGGACACGTTCAAAAAATCAAATTTGCAAGCGGCAAAGAAATTCCGGTGGACGGAATTTTTGTGGCCATCGGAACGGCAAGCGCTGCCGATCTCGCCCGTAAAACGGGTGCCGCTGTGCAGTCCAACAAACTTGCCGTAGACGACAAGCTGATGACGACCGTGCCTGGACTTTTTGCTGCAGGCGATTGTCTCGGTGGAATTTTGCAGGTGGCCGTTGCCGTGGGCGAAGGCGCAAAGGCTGGCCTTGCTGTTGTCGAATATGTTCGCAAGTTGCGTGCAAAGGAAGGTACCGCAAAATGATTCTAGCGGGGAAGAAGGTCCTTTTGGGAGTTACAGGAAGCATTGCCGCGTACAAGGCGTGCGAACTTTTGCGTCTTCTGCAAAAAGAAGGTGCGGAAGTGCGAGTAGCTATGTCGGAAGCGGCGACAAAGTTTGTCGCTCCGCGTACGTTTGCTTCGCTTTCAAAATGTCCCGTTTATACCAAAGACGGAAACCCGGAAGGACGGCCTTTCCAGCATATCGATTTTCCTCGCTGGGCGGATCTTTATATTGTGGCGCCTGCGTCAGCCGATGCGATTGGAAAATTTGCGAACGGCCTTGCCGATGATCCCGTTTCCCTTTGTTACATGTCGAGCCAAGGTGAAAAGTGGATTGCCCCGGCGATGAATTCAACCATGTACCTTTCGAATGCGGTGCAAAAGAATTTGGAAACGCTCCGCTCTTTTTCGGACACGTTCATTTTGGAATCCCCGGCAGGTGAACTCGCTTGTGGAGAAAACGGTCCGGGTCGTTTCATGGAACCGTCGGAAATCGTGAATGCTTTGAGAATGCATTCTGTGGATGGCGAAGGCTCCCAAGGATCCGTGCTGATTACCGCAGGCCGTACGGAAGAAGCGATTGATCCGGTCCGCTATATTTCTAACCGTTCCAGTGGAAAAACGGCTGTGGCTTTGGCCCATGAATTTTTGAAAGCCGGTTTCCGCGTGTACTTTGTGCACGGACCGATGGATGTGAAAGTCCCCTTCGGCGTTTTCGATGTTCCGGTGACGAGCTCACAGGACATGTATGACCGCGTTTTGAAAGCCCAATCGAAGATGGATGTGATTGTTCATTGCGCAGCGGTGGCCGATTATCGACCGAAGAACGTTTCCAGTACAAAAATCAAAGACAGCCGTAGCCAATTGATTTTGGAACTGGAACCGAATCCGAACATTTTGCGGGATTCCGTAAAAAGCAAACCGGAAAAGCAGGTCATTGTAGGCTTTGGTTTAGAAACGGATGATGTGCAAAAACATGGCGAAGAAAAACTTGCAAAGAGCGGTGCCGATTTTTTGGTACTGAATACGCCTGTTGTAAATGGAGCCGGTTTTGGCTATGACCAAGTTCCTTTTGCCATTTTGGAAAAAGGAAAGCCAGTGCCGGAACTTTCCATGGGTTCTAAAACGGAACTTGCCGAAAAAGTGGTGGCTTTGGTGAAGTCTAAACGGGAGGCTCTCGGTGCCTGATTTTTCGGAGCTTGCGAGCTACTTGAAAGCGCAGATCGATTTGGACGAAGACCAGCTGTATTCGGATGAACCTTGGACCTGGTCTTTGCAGCCGCCACAGCCCGTGGTGAATTTTACACCTCCGAAGTCCGCTCCCAGTGTACCGAGTTTCCGCTCCAGCGCCCCGAGCTTTACTCCTGCTGCGCCGAAGCCGCGGCCCGTTTATACGCAAACGGCAAAAATCGTCATTCCGGAATCGGCAAAGTCCGCTGTCCCTTCCGCTTACGAATCTGCGAAAAACCTCGAAGAATTTTACAGCCTTGTTGCAGCAGAAAAGCTTTACGCCAAAACGCCTTTTGTGAAAGGGGAAGGCAACTTGGACAAGCCTCGCCTGTTGCTGGTTCTTTATTCACCGCTTCCCAAATATCTTGAAAACGGATATGCAAAATCCGATGTGGGCGAAATGGTCTCCCGCATGTTCGGCAGTTTGAATGTGAAACCGGAAGAAATCGGTGTAACGTATTTTTGCAAAAAACAGGTTTCGCGTACGGTGCTTCCGCAGGTCGCTCTCGTTTTTAAAAAGATGCTCGAAAAAGAAGTTTCGCTGATCGCTCCGCAGACGGTGATTTTTTTTGGAGACAAACTCTTGAAACAGGCGCTTTCCCAGACCAATGTGAAAGTGGTGGATTTTGGCGGGAAGCCCCTTGAATTTGCAAAAACACAGGCGACAGCTCTCATCGATCCGGAAGAAATGCTTACGAATCGGCAGCTGAAGCTTGTTACTTGGAAAATCCAAATTCCGAAGTGCGGTTTTTTTGGCTAAATTCCTCATAGGTTTAGAATGGATCAGAAGCAGCAAGATTACGATTATAGTGGAAGACAGGCTCCGCAGGCAAACGAAGCTGAAGTGTTTTTCCTCGGTGGCGTCATGCAGGACCCGAACGTCCTTTCTGACGTGGTTTCCTTGCTGGATCCGGAAGATTTTTTCCAGGACCGTCACAAGGTTATTTGGGAAGCTCTGCGAAAGCTCGCTCAGTTCAATACGCCGATCGACGTGGTCACACTCAGCAATGCGCTTGAAAAAGAAAACAAGCTGGAAGCGGCCGGTGGCAGGGAATATCTTTTAAACCTGATCGAATCCGTGGCGAGTGGTGCGAACGCCCATTACCATGCAGAAATTATCCGCAAAAAGGCGGTAATGCGCCGCTTGATTCAAACAGCGACGACTGCGATCCACGATGCACAGGACCCGACAGCGGAACCGGACGAAGTGATTTCGAAAGTCGAAGGCGCTGTGATGTCCCTTGCCGAAAAGCAGGTGAAGAATTCTCTTCGCCCGGCAAGTGAAGTGGTGCAAGAAGTTTTGAAAGCTGTGGAAACTCGAAAAGACGGTCTTTCCGGGTGCCCCACGGGCTTTACCGATCTCGACCGTTTGACCAATGGACTTCAGCCTTCCGATTTGATTATTCTTGCTGGACGTCCGGGTATGGGTAAGTCGGCCTTTGCATTGACGCTTGCTTCCAACTCCAGTGTGAACTATGGAAAGCATGTGGCGTTCTTCAGCTTGGAAATGGGCGCGGAACAGTTGATGCAGCGTATTCTTTGCTCCTTAGCTGGAATCGAACTTTCCAAATTCCGATCGGGGCATTTGAACCAAGATGAATTTGCAAAGCTTCCGGGTGCGGCAAGCCGCATTATGCAGACCAATTCGCTTTATGTGGACGACAACTTGGACTTGGGCATTATGGAACTCCTTTCCAAGTGCAGAAGTTTAAAGCGCAAAGTGGGACTGGATCTTGTGATTGTGGACTATTTGCAGCTGATGAAAACCGGTAAGGAAGAAAACCGTGCCGTAGCCGTCGGTGCCATTTCCCGTGGTTTGAAAGTCCTTGCCAAGGATTTAAAAATCCCGGTCATCGCTTTGGCTCAGCTTTCCCGTAAAACGGAAGACCGCGCAGATGCTGTCCGCAGTGGAAAGACCCGCCCGCAGCTTTCGGACTTGCGTGAATCCGGTTCTATCGAACAGGACGCCGATATGGTGTGGTTCATTGAACGTCCGTTCTACCGCAGTCACGATGAAGCGGATAAGAATAAAGCTCAGCTGCTTGTGGCCAAGCATCGTAACGGTGCCACCGCTGATATCGATTTGACGTGGATTCCGCAGTATACGCGTTTTGAAAATTACATTCCCGAAGAAGAAGCCGGTCCGGAAGGCGGAATGGGCTTTGGCTCGGTGGATGATATCGGAATTTAAACTCTATGAAGATTCTCCTCGCTCCACTTCTCTTTTTGGGAAAGATTGTTGCCAACGGCATTTCAAGCGTTGGGGAGCTTTGCTGTATTTTGTGGCTTACCGTTCGCCAATTGCCCTATGTGTTTCGCAATTGGGGACTTGTTTTAAAACAGATGGTCGCTATTGGCGTTTCGTCCATGCCACTTTTGTTTGTGACTTCTGTGTTTACTGGCATGGTGGCGACAGTGCAGGCTTCTTTCCAGTTCCGCGGACTGGTGGCCGACAAATGGGTTGGAACAGCTGCATGCAAAATGGTGTTGATTGAACTTGGACCGCTGTTGACGGCGCTGGTTCTTGCCGGTCGCGTGGGAAGCGCCCTTGCTGCGGAAATCGCATCCATGCGCGAAAAAGAAGAGTTGGACGCTCATGAAGTTTTGGGACTAGATCCTTACCGCTTTTTGGCCATGCCCCGTTTTGTCGCGTTTATGATGATGGTGCCTTGCTTAACGGTGATTTCCAATTGCCTTGCGCTGATCGGCGGATGGATTGTTGCCGTGCTCGCTTTGGATATTTCTTCGTACACGTTCTACACGGGTATGCAGTATCTGTTTAATCCGATGGATTTGTTTGGCGGAACGATTAAATCTTTTGTTTTTGGTGTCATCATTTTTTTGATCGGTTGGTTGCACGGAATCAATGCGGCTCCGGGGGCGCGTGGTGTTGGCCTTGCGACGAAAGATGCGGTGGTTTCTTGCTGTTTGATGATTTTGATTTTAGACTTGGCCACCGACGCAATCCTTTTCCAGTAGGTTTCACTTATGCCCAATGTGAATATCGATCCTAATGATATCATGATTCAGCTACGCGGACTTAAAAAAAGTTTCGGTGCGCAGACGGTTTTAGCCGGTGTGAACCTGGACATTCGCCGTGGTGAAACCATGGTGATCATTGGTCAGTCGGGCGGTGGTAAGTCCGTGATTTTAAAACACATGATCGGGCTTTTGCAACCGGATGAAGGCGAAGTGGTTGTGGATGGTGTAACGATCAGTACTCCGAAATTTTTTGACACCCGAACCATCCGTAAAAAGATGGGCATGCTGTTCCAGAGCGGCGCTCTTTTTGACAGTATGGATACAGGCGAAAATATCGCATTCGCTCTTCGTGAACATCACCCGGAACTTTCCGAAAAAGAAGTTCAGGAAGTGGTGACGGAAAAGCTTAAACTCATTAACCTTGTACCGGAATTTCGAACGAAAATGCCAAGTGAACTTTCGGGCGGTATGAGAAAACGCGTCGCCTTGGCACGCGCCATTGCTTTAAGCCCTGAAATCCTTTTGTATGATGAACCGACAACGGGTCTCGATCCGATTACGAGCGATGTCATCAATGATTTGATTTTGGACATGCAGAGTAAGCTGGGTGTGACTTCTGTGGTGGTGACCCACGATATGGTAAGCGCTTTTAAAGTGGCGGACCGTATTGCAATGCTGTACAAGGGTCGGATTATTGAAGTGGGCACGGTGGAAGAAATTAAAAATACGACGAACCCCTTTGTTCAGCAGTTTATTACCGGAAAACGTAAGATTAATCCGGAAGATCGGGAAAACTAAAGTTTACGTTTGAAAAAAAGTTATTAGATTGTTCCCAAAGGATCTTTGGGATCTAGGGAATATTGTATGATAAAAAAAGCTTTATTCGGTTTGGTGGGTTCTGCTTTTGTTGCCAGCCTTTTTGTTGCCTGCGGAACGGGTGACATTTTGGATGTGACATCCGATGATGAAACTTTGCAATATTTGCAGGATTCGGCTTATTATGCTCAAGAAGTGGATGCCGCATTGAAAGCTTGCCAGGCGGATTCCAAATGCGCAGTGAAGCTTGGAAGCCTAAACTCTTCGTCCTCCTCTGTCATTGAGATTGCTTCGTCGTCTTCGAGCTCTCGTGGTGACAATGGAGAGTCCTCTTCCTCTGCCGGAGAAAGCTCTTCCTCCGCTGAAGAAAGTTCATCTTCTGCAGAAGGCAATGTAGAGTCCTCTTCCTCGTCATCTGTCATTGCGAGCGAAGCGTGGCAATCATCGTCGTCTTCGACTCCTCGTGGTGACAATGGAGAGTCCTCTTCCTCTGCCGGAGAAAGCTCTTCCTCCGCTGAGGAAAGTTCATCTTCTGCCGAAGGCAATGTAGAGTCCTCTTCCTCGTCATCTGTCATTGCGAGCGAAGCGTGGCAATCATCGTCGTCTTCGACTCCTC
>JAGDBD010000048.1 GCA_017959225.1 Fibrobacter sp.
GCAGCGCGCAGTTTGGAAGCTTGGACTTTCCGCCAAATACGACATGCATGCGGACTCGGTAGTCGCCCATTTCGACAGCGTTTACACGCTTTTCAAAAAAGACTATCTCGCTAAGGATACCGCTTCCGATCCGACCAAGTGGCGTTTTCCAGATTCTCTGCGTTACCACGCTCCGCAAATGGCCATGATCTTGATCGAAAACGGAACAGGCGCCATCCGCGCCATGGTCGGCGGAAACAGCTTCCACGAATCCCGTTGGAACCGCGCAGTGCAGTCTCTCCGTCAACCGGGATCTTCCTTTAAGCCCATCGTGTACGCCACAGCTGTCGAAGCAGGAGCTTCTCCCTGTGACTCCATTAACGACCAGCCTGTAACGATCGAAGACGAAGGCGATCCGTCCAAGACTTGGCGTCCGGCGAACTTCGAAAAGGAATTCGAAGGCATGATGACCATGCGCCGAGCATTATACCGTTCCATGAATCTTCCGGCTGTGCTGACGGGTATCAAGTACGGGCTTCCGAACGTGGTGAACTATGCCCGCAAGTTCGGTATCAAGAAAGCGCCTTTGCAGCCCGTGCCAAGCCTCGCCCTCGGGTCGATCGGCAGTACGCTCATGGAAATGACTTCTGCATATACGGTTTTCCCGAACGGAGGCGTTCGCATTGAACCGTACATGATCGATTCGATCGTTGACAAAGCGGGTAACGTCATTGAACGTCACAAGAGTGCAGAAAAAGAAGTTTTGAAACCGGCTAGCGCTTATATCATGGTCGATATGCTAAAGGATGTGAACATCCATGGCACTGCAGCCCGCGTTGGCGCAAGCGGATTCCGTCACCCCAGCGGCGGAAAAACCGGAACGACGAATAACTATGCAGACGCCTGGTACATCGGATTTACCCGTTACTACACCATGGGCGTCTGGGTGGGAACCGACTCCCCTGCCCCGATGGGTCCGGGCCATACCGGTTCCGAAGACCCGCTCCCCGCCTGGATCGAAGTGATGAAAGAACTCCACAAAGATCTTCCGATCCGCGGATTCACCATGCCCACTGGCGTCGTTACAAAGAAGGTCTGCAATCACACGGGTAAAGTCGCAGGCGAATTCTGCGGAGCCACATCCGTTTGCCTTTATTCCACCGGTCACGTTCCGGAAGAAACTTGCGACGGCAACCATCTTTCTAACAAAAAAGACGCGGGGAACGCCACGATTTTCTCAAGTAAGAGCACCGCGGAAGGATCCATGAAGGCAAAAACCAAGCAGGAAAAGAACGCTCCTCCCCCTAAAAAGAAAACCCGTCAAATGTTCTAATGCCTAAAACGCCCGAAATTCGGGCGTTTTTCATTTTCGGGGGGAATGGCAGACTCTTTTTTTACTTACATTTCGCCCGAAAATTGCTATCTTTGCGTCTCGGTGACGAATAATTTTAAAGATATCAAATCCCTGACAGTGGATGAACTGAAAGAATGGCTTTCCGCGAATTGCGAAAAGACGTTCCGCGCTGATCAAATCGAAAACTGGCTTTTCTGCCAACAGGTTTCGAGTTACGATCAGATGAAAAACCTTCCACAGCAGACCCGCGACAAGCTTGCAAAGGCTTTCGCCATCCGTTCCCTTTCCGAAGTTCAGCATTTGGTTTCCGTTGACGGAGCCGTCAAATGGCTCTTTAAAACCGATGATGAACACTTTATAGAAACGGTACTCATTCCGACGAACGGACGTTATTCCGTCTGCGTTTCTACCCAAATCGGCTGCGCCATGAACTGCGCGTTCTGCCGTACGGCTAAAATGGGATTCATCCGCAATCTTGAAGCAGGCGAAATTCTCGAAGAAATCATCCGGGTTAACGCTTACTTAAAAGAAACCGGTGAAATCGACGCAGACGGCAAACCGGCACAGGTCACGAACATCATCTTCATGGGCATGGGCGAACCGCTCAACAACCTGGAGAACGTGCACCGAACCTGCTGTACTTTGCACAACCAAAAGCTCTTTAACTTGGGACGTAAAAAAATGACCGTCAGCACAAGCGGCGTCGTTCCAAAAATCAAAGAGCTGGTGGACCGCAACACGCCTTGCTGCCTCGCGGTCAGCTTGAACAGCACAAACAATGCCGCCCGCAGTTCCGTGATGCCAGTCAACAAAACCTGGCCCATTGAAAAGCTTCTCGAAGCGACCGATGAATATTCCCGTCGCACCGATAATTACGTCACCTTCGAATTCGTATTAATGAAGGATGTCACTTGCACAGACGCAGCCGCAAAGGAGCTTATCCGCATCTGCGCGCCGCGCCGTGTCAAAGTAAACGCAATCGTTTTGAACGCCATGGACGATCCGAATTTGGAAGCGCCAGCCCAAGAAGACGTAGACCGTTTTCTCGAAAAGGTCCGCGCAGCCCACATTCAGATTACCATCCGAAATCCGCGGGGCCGCGATATTTTCGCCGCTTGCGGACAGCTCGCTTATAAAAAACAACAGAAGGTAGCTAATGCTGACACAGAATCTGCCTGAGTTCTGGGAAAATCTCTACACGGAACACAAGGATTACTGGAATTTGAAGAAGGCCACTCCGGCCCTTCTCGACTTTTTCAAGAACCCCGTCTGTCCCCAGTCGGGAAGCGTGCTCGTCCCGGGCGCAGGCTTCGGCTACGATGCAGAAGCTTGGGCAGAACGCGGACATGACGTGCTCGCGGTAGACTTCGCTCCTACCGCTGTCGATGAACTCGACCGTCTTTCGCGCAAACATGAAAACTTCAAGTCCCTCGACCTGGACCTTTTTGAATTGAACCCGAAGGATCCTAAGAAAGGCGGACAGCAGTTTGACATCATCTATGATTACTGCACGTTCACAGCGATCCATCCGGGCCGCCGCGACGAATGCTTTGAAGTCTGGCAGAAGATGCTGAAAGACGACGGTGTTGTCATCGCTTTCTTCTACCCGTTCCTGAACGGCAACACTCTCCAGGGCCCACCGCACCCGACTTCCGAAGGCGAACTCATGGCTCGTCTTGACGGCATTTTTGAAATCGCCGAACGCGTGCCGGTAAAAGACAGTATTCCTACCCGCAAGGGCAAGGAAGAAATCTGGCTTTTGAAGAAGGCAGAAGAATAATTAGATATATTTTGCGGGTCATCCTCCCCAAGGGGGATGGCCTATCGTATTTTTAAAACGAATCAAGGAATTTTAGCTATGGCAGAAGAAAATCTTTGCCCGTGCGGCTCCGGCAAAACCTACGCCGAATGCTGCGAACCGATCATTAAAGGTGTAACCCTCGCTCCGACTCCGGAAGCCCTCATGCGCTCCCGTTACACGGCATATGCAAAGCACGAAGTCAAGTGGCTCAAGGATTCTCTTGAACCGTCCCAGCAGGTAGATTACGACGAAAAGAGCGTCGAAGAATGGAGCAACCGTTCCGAATGGCTCGGCATCAAGATTCTCCAGACAAAGACCGAAGAAGAAAAGAACATCGGCTGGGTGGAATTCGTGTGCAAATTCAAACAGGGAAACATCGCCCGTGAACACCACGAACTTTCGGAATTCCACAAGGTCAAAGGCGCATGGCTCTTCTATGATGGCCGCGCAGTGAAGCCGCAGACCATCCACAAGACCGCAGAAGTGGGCCGCAACGACCCCTGCCCGTGCGGTTCTGGCAAAAAGTACAAGAAGTGCTGCGGCGCTAACAAGTAATTTCGAATAAGGAACGCATTGATGAAATTCCGTATTTTCGTAGATGGCGAAGCCGGAACCACCGGGCTTCAAATCAACGAACGCCTCGCCAAGCGCGACGACGTGGAACTTTTGCACATCGATCCGGAACTCCGCAAAGACGCAAAGGAACGCCAGCGTCTGATCAACGAATCCGACGTCACTTTCCTCTGCCTCCCGGATGCCGCTTCAAAAGAAAGCGCAGAGCTTTGCACAAATCCAAAAACGAAAATCATCGATGCGTCTACCGCTCACCGCACAAATCCAGCGTGGGCATATGGACTTCCGGAACTTTCCTCAGACTTTCGAAAAGCTTTGGAAACCAACACCCGTATCGCTAACCCGGGCTGCCACGCTTCCGGATTCATTCTCGGAGTCTATCCGTTAATCGCTGCAGGTCTTTTGAAAAAAGACGCGGATCTTGCCACGTACAGTCTCACCGGCTATTCGGGCGGTGGCAAAAAGATGATCGCAAGCTACGAAGCGGAAGGCGCCCAGATTTCGCATCCGGGAGAATCCCCTCGCCTGTTTGCACCGCGCCCCTATGCGCTCGGACATCATCACAAAC
>JAGDBD010000049.1 GCA_017959225.1 Fibrobacter sp.
ATTTGAATCCTTTGGTTCTTTTCCATGCAGTTGACAGACCGCATTTCAAAACTACCAAGGGATTTCTTGTATGTCGAGGATGGAACGCCAAAAGGCTAAACGGGACCGCCGGCCTAGCCGGCGGTTTTGAATACATACAAAGAAACCCGCAGGCATCACCCGCGGGTTCTTACGATCAAAACAGAAATTACTTCACTTCTACGTAATAAGACTGGAGAGTCTTGCCGTTAGAAGTCAGCACAACGAGCTGCTTGCCCTTCGGAAGGTTACCCTTCACCGAGAACAGGCCTTCAGCCTTGTATTCCACAGCGAGTTCCGTTTTCTTCGAAACGTCCGGGAAAATGCCGGACTTGTCGCTTTCAAAGCCTTGGCAGTCTGCGTGGGCAGAAACCGGAGCGTTCACAGCCGGGTAAGAAGCCGCTTCGATAGCGGTCGTCACAGAACCCGGGTTGCAGTACAGAACGTCAAAGGAAGCGTCCATCACCTTCGGATCCGGGAGCTTGTTCACCTTGATGCTCTTCTTGGAAGCCTTCTTCTTGTCCTTTTTCTGGCCCGGAGCGGAAACGCTCATATCCTGTTCAAAGCTCGTGCGGAGGCCTGCGAGGGATTCCTTGCAAGTGGTGGAGAAAATCGCCCAGTTGTTCGTCACCTTTGTTCCGCCTTCGGCACCGGCAATGTACATACCCGGGCTCACCGTATCCGGATATTCATAAAGGGTGATTTCGAGATTCGGATTTTCGTTCGTCGTCGTGAACTTCTGCTGGCCCAAAATGTACTTGCTACGACGGGCCTTGATCAGGTAAGAGCCCACCTTGACGCCTTCGAACTTGAACTTACCTTCTTTCAGCAATTCCTTGTAAGCGTAGCTCTGGCTCTGTGTACCGTAAATCGTGGAATCCATCCACACGGTCGGCATTTCTACCGGCTTACCGGTGAAAGCGTCCAAGACCTGACCAGAAACGGTTCCGGACTTATCGCAACCGAAAAGGGAAAGAGCGATAGCCGCAGTTGCCATAGGGAGCAAAATTTTTTTCATATCAAAACTACCTCTAAATGTTTTCAGTGGTCCAAAGATAAAAAAATTAAAGGGCAAATGCACAAGAAACTTAAATTGTCTTGGAAAAAACGCCTTCCCGCTGCACGTTCTGCATCAGCGGATCGAGCTGCATCGCCAAATAGCGGATGACCAAGGTCCCCAGTTCCGTCGCTTCCACTTCGGAATCGGACTTTTTCACAAGAAGATTTTCTTTTTCTAGCGCACAGAGACGTTCCCAGCCCGCAGACAAAACTTTCTTTTCTGCATCCGAAACCTTCAGTTTGCGGTTGCACATCAGGCGTTCGATGGCATCGCGAATAACTCTTTCTTCTTCCGAAAGGACTTCGCAACGGATTTCTGTCATCTGGTGAGCCTCTTGCAGTTCCACGTACTTTTTGCTTTCGTGAACGTTCTGAGAGTAAGCGTTGTCCAACTGGGAAATGGCGCTTGAACCGAATGCGTAGACTTCGCCCGTAGTGGCACGGGTGCAGTAACCTTGGAAATTGCGGTGCAAAAGCCCTTCCGAAAGAGCCACGGCCAAGGAATCCTTGGGATCGCAGAAGTGGTCCATTCCCACGTCCACAAAGCCCGCCTTTTTAAACATGTCCCGCGCTTCTAAGAAGTACCCAAGCTTTTCATGGGGAGTGGGCATCGGGAACCGTTCCAAAGTCTTTTGAGCCTTTTTGATCCACGGCACGTGCGCATAGCTGAAAAGCGCAATCCGGTCGGGGTGCGCTTCGCAGGCAAGTTCCACACTTTTATAAAAAGCAGCTTCCGTCTGGGAAGGAAGGCCGTAAATCAGGTCCAGATTGATACCTGTAAAATTCAATTCGCGTGAAAGTGTAATCAAGTCTTTCACCGGTAAAAGGGACGGATCTCGGCCCACATTCTTTAAAACCTGGGGGTCAAAATCCTGAATTCCGTAGCTTATGCGGTTAAAACCCATACGGGCAAGCTCCCGAAGCCGCCCTTCATCGATCAGCGAAGGATTGCATTCAATAGCGATTTCTGCATGGGGAGCAAAGGTAAAACGTTCCCTTAATTTGTTCAAAATTTTTTCCAGGTACGCATAAGGAACAGCAGATGGAGTTCCCCCGCCAAAATGCACCTGAGTCACCGGACGGGAAGCATCGATCCACGGAAGTTTTTCGTCCATTTCCGCAAAAAGGGCGTTAAAATAGCGCACCAGTTCGTCTTGGTTTCCCGGAAGAAGTTCCGCGGTACAACCGCAAAAAAGGCAGCGCTTTTTACAATAAGGAACGTGAAAATAAAAACTGACGTTCCGTGGCTTTAGCGAATTGGACTCGCGCCAAACACGTTCTACTTGTTCTTTGCTCTCCGCAGCATGGAAAAGATTCGCCGGCGGATAACTCGTATAACGGGGAGCGTTCGTATTGTACTTCAAAAGGAAGTCGATCATTCCATTGTCCATGCCCCTAATATAACAATCGAACATGCTTTTTTTTAGATTTTACGGCAATGAAACTTTCTTGTACCATTTTGTGCGCAGCACTCGTATGCATTTTAACGTCCTGCACGATGCCGCTCCGTCCAAGCTATGACCGGTCTTCCGGTTCATACAAGCTTTCCAAGGGCGAAAAGCACACGAACCAGGTTGTGCAGAACGCTTCCGGAGCCACCGCCGACTGGATGACCGTCATTAAACCGTGGCTCGGAACTCCGTACAAATACGGCAAGGCGTCCAAAAGCGGAACGGACTGTTCTGGGTACATCATGAACATTTTCAAGGAGAAAACGGGAATTTCGCTTCCCCACAGCTCCACCCAGATGTATAAAATGGGCAAAAAAATCGACAAGGACGAACTGAAAACCGGCGATCTCGTTTTCTTCGGCGGCTTTACAGGCGTAGACCATGTCGGAGTCTATTTGGAAGAGGGAAACTTTACTCACGCCAGCACGTCCAAGGGAGTCATGATCAGCCCCATGAACGATTCCTACTGGCAGCCCCGTTACAAGGGCGCACGGAGAATCCAATGAAAAAGAAAATCGCATTCCAGGGACGTCGTGGCGCATACAGCGAATCCGCTGCCCGGTACCTTTTTGGTGAAGACATCGACGTTTTTCCGATGAACACCTTTGAAGAAATTTACCAGGCGATCGAAACCGGCAAAGTCGATGGCGGGGCCATTCCCATTGAAAATTCTACAGCGGGATCGATCTACGAAAATTACGATTTGCTCGCCAAATGGCGCCATCCGATTGTCGGAGAAGTCCAACTGCAAATCGAGCACTGCCTTTGCGCAAACAAAGGGGCTTCCATCGAATCCTTGAAGCACGTGATGAGCCACCCCCAGGCTCTCGCCCAGTGCAGCCACTTCTTTGAAGAAAACCCCTCTATTGAAAAGGTCATTTTCTTCGACACCGCAGGTTCGGCAGAAGAAGTCGCGAAGCGCAAAAATTTAACCGATGGCGGCATTGCTAGCACCTACGCGGCAAAGCTCTACGGTTTAGACATTCTCCGCACGAATCTTGAAAACATCAAGGGCGTTAACTTCACCCGTTTTTATGCGATCCAAAAAGCTCCCGTGGAAATTTCCCAAGCGGAAAACATCAAAACGGTCATTCTGTTTGAACTGGCAAACGATGACAAGCCGGGCTCCCTTTACGGTGCTTTGGGAGCATTTGCCAAACGCGGCATCAACATGACCCGCATCGAAAGCCGACCGAACCCGGACAAGCCTTGGGGCTATATCTTCTACGCGTCGCTCCTTGCCAACCCCAAAGATCCTCAAGTGGTCGAAGCTTTCGAAGAACTTGGCCAATACACGAATTTCACTTACCGTCTAGGTTCATTTGTACGCGGAAAAACCGAACGTTTAAAATACGAGGCTTAAAATGGAACGCATCGACAACCGAAAGTTTAACGAAACCCGCCCGGTCAAAATGACCACCGGATTCATCTCTTCCGCCGACGGTTCCGTTTTGATCGAAATGGGAAACACCCGTGTCATCTGCAACGCGACCCTTCTTCCGGAAGTTCCAGCATGGCTCGCCGGAAAAGGCCGCGGGTGGATTACCGCCGAATATTCCCTGCTCCCCCAGAGCACGGGCAAGCGCGTTGAACGCGAACGCAAAGGCGCGTCCGGCCGCACTCAAGAAATTCAACGTCTCATTGGACGTTCGCTCCGCGGCGCCGCCGACCTGAACGCCCTTGGAGAACATGCGATTGTCGTGGACTGCGATGTGATCCAGGCAGACGGCGGTACAAGAACGGCAAGCATCATCGGTGGATTTGTCGCTCTCGCCCTCGCCCTCAAAAAAATCAAAAAGCAACTGGGTATCGAAGCTCCCATTTTAAAGCATGCAGTCACGGCGATTTCTACAGGCGTTGTCCAAGGTGAACCGCTGCTAGACCTTTGCTACGTGGAAGATTCCGCCGCAGATGTAGACATGAATATCGTGATGCGCGATGCCAAAACTTTTATCGAAGTGCAAGGCACCGGTGAGCATTCCGATTTCGATCGAGCAACTCTCAATACGCTGCTCGACCTCGGAGAAAAAGCCTGCAAAGAAATCTACCCCCTCCAGATGCAAGCCATCGGAAGCTCTGAGCTCCCCTAAGCTTTCTCAAAAAATAGAGGTACAAAAAAAGCCCGCCCCAATCCGAGGCAGGCTTTATTTGAAACCGGGAGCTACGGAAGGAAACATCTACGAGTCCCGAAGGGATTTCCTTCTGCGGACCTTTCGCCGAAGCTCTTGTCCAGTCACATTTATAAAGTACATCGTCCATTCAAAGAATGCAATAAAAATCTTCACGGGCATGTACCAATTCAACATATTCCAACTTGGAATTCCGATACCTTGAGAAATTTCTAGTTTTGGAATAGAGGTTTATATGCATATAGGTCAATTTGAATACGCCCGCGTCGAAGAAATCAAGCCGCAGGGTTACTACTTGGAAGTCGAAAGCGGAGGACGCGTCCTTTTGCCAGGCTCCAAGGCTCCCCGAGATTTGCGCGAAGGCGACGAACTGGAAGTGTTCATTTACGTGGACAACGAAGGCCGGCCTATTGCAACGACTCAAAAGCCTTACGCAACAGTCGGCGAATTCGCCGTTCTCGAAGTCAAGGACGTAAATGACGTAGGCGCGTTCTTGGACTGGGGTCTCGACAAGGACCTGTTCCTTCCGTACAAGCAGCAGCTTGGCGATTTGGAACCGGGCGACCGTTGTGTCGTATACATTTTGGAAGACGAACGCACGGCGCGTATCGTGGCAACGGAAAAGATTAAAGCGTTCCTCGACCGCAACACCCGAGACCTTCACATTTCGCAGAAGGTGGACCTCGTCGTTTACGATGTGGCAGAAGACTATGTGGATTTTCTTGTGAATTACCGTTACACGGGACGTCTGCACTTGGATCCTTCGATCACCGATACCTTTGAAATCGGCGACAGCGGAGAAGGTTACATTCAAAATATTCGCGAAGACGGTCGCATTGCCCTAAGCCTTAAACCGGTGGGCTACCACGCGACGATGGATGCAGCCGACGACATCATGAAAAAATTAGAAGAAGCCGGCGGACTTCTCCCCTTCTCCGATAGCAGCGCTCCCGAAGAAATCCAACAGGAATTCGGAATTTCCAAGAAGGCTTTCAAAAAAGTCATCGGAGGACTTTTCAAACAGGGAAGAATCCTCATTAACAACGACGGTATTCGCCTTGCACCGAAACGAGAACAGCGCCGTTATCCGCGCCGTTCCGACAAGAAAAATTTCCGTTCACGATAACCGGAGGCATTCGATGATTCAGCTGAACAAAGGTATCAATCTCGGCGGTTGGCTTTCGCAGTGCAATTACACCCGCGAACGTTACGAAACGTTCATTACAGAAAGCGATTTTGCACAAATCGCAGCCTGGAAGTTCGACCATGTCCGCGTCCCGTTCGACTACAACGTCATCGAAAAAGAAAACGGTGAAGTCATCGAAGAAAACTTCAAGTACTTAGACAGCGCTGTAGCCTGGGGTAAAAAATACGGTCTGAACGTGATTCTTGACCTGCACAAGACCGCAGGTTACGACTTCAACGATTTCGGCAACCAGGAAAAAAACAACCTGTTCAACAATGCGCACGCCCAAGAACGCTTTCTCGCCATTTGGGACCGGGTTTCCAAACGTTACGCTAATGTTTCCAACGTGGTTTTTGAACTTTTGAACGAAGTGGCGGATCTCGAATTCATCGATCCGTGGAATAAGCTGATCGTGAAAGCGGTGGAAACGATCCGCAAGAACGCTTCCGAAAATCCCATCGTATACGGTGGCGTATGTTGGAACAGCGCATCCTTTGTCAAAGCTCTGGTTCCGCCTCCGTCCACAAATATCATTTACACCTTCCATCTGTACGAGCCTTTGCTTTTTACACACCAGAAGGCCCATTGGGTAGAAGCCCTCCGCAACGGAAAAGACATTCCTTTTACCGACGACATGGAGTTTTTCCGCAAAGAATCCAAGGTGCTGGGTTACATGGGCGAAAATCTTCTCCGTGCAAAATGCGACAAGATGGGACCGGAATTCTTTGAAGAATTTTTGAAGGAAGCTGTGGATACCGCTAAAGCGCAGGGAGTTCCGCTTTACTGCGGCGAATATGGCGTTATCGAATGCGCAGACTCCTTTGAAACCGTCAAATGGTTTAAGGCGGTCCATCAAATTTTTGAAAAATATCATATTGGACATGCTCTTTGGAGTTACAAAGAAATGGACTTCGGCTTTATCGGAGACCATTACAAGCCGCTCCGTGACTATATTTTGAAGTGAGATGATCCCGAGGGGGAATATGAAAACAGAAAAAGAATTTGAAACGTCCATCACTCCAGAAAAGTTGTTCTGGAAGAATGAAGTCAAAAGCAATCACTTGATGTGCACTGTTTTGGTTTTATTCTGGGGGTTGTGGCTCACCCTTGGACTGTTCAGCATCCTTCACATTTTTTGGCTCGATTTCAAATCGTTCATGACCTTCTTCGGTCTAACGACTGCGCTAATGGCTCCGGCTATTGGTATCAGCGTCTATTACAAGGGCGAAAAGAAATGGATCAAGACGATGCTCACCTACGTCTTCTTGATCTGCGTCGGCATTTTCGATACGTACCTCGGTTACAACCTGAAGCTGATGCTTGTCGTTCCCATGCTCGTGAGCGTGCGTTACTACTCTAGGCGGTTGACCTGGAGCGTTTGTATCGCAAGCTTTATTGTGATGTTCATCAGCTGTATTTTGAACACCATCTTTGGTGAAGTTGACCTGAACATGATTGACGTCATCAAGGAAGTGACTCTCCTTCCGGGCGTTGACCCGCGTGAAATCATTTTGGCAGAAGGATTCGACGAAGCGAAACTCGTTTGGAGCCAGCTCCAGTTCGGATTTTTGCCCGAAGCTTTGGTCCTTGTTCTGCTCACCATCATGTGCGTAAAAATCGCAGGCCGAAGCCAAAACCTGGTGGTACAACAGGCTCAGATTTCTGCCAAAACGGCCCAGCTCGAAACGGAACTCAACCTGGCATCCAGTATCCAGAGCGGGCTTTTGCCAAACATCTTCCCGCCGTTCCCCGACCGTCATGAATTCGACATTTACGCAAGCATGAAACCGGCAAAAGAAATCGGCGGAGATTTTTACGATTTCTTCATGATCGACGAAGATCACCTGGCCCTGGTCATGGCGGACGTTTCGGGAAAAGGCGTTCCTGCCGCTTTGTTTATGATGATTTCCAAAGCATTGCTCAAGACCCAGTCTCAAAACGGTCACTCCCCTGCAATGGTTCTTGAAAAAGTCAACAATCAGCTTTGCGAAAACAATTCAGCGGAAATGTTCGTTACCGTTTGGCTCGGCATTTACGAAATCAGCACGGGCAAGCTGGTGGCAGCGAATGCGGGCCACGAATACCCGGCAATCCGCAGGGCAAACGGCCTGTTCGAGCTTTACAAAGACAAGCACGGATTTGTCGTTGCAGGCATGGAAAACATGACTTACACGGATTATGAACTCCAACTTGAAATTGGAGACAGTCTGTTCGTCTATACCGATGGACTTCCCGAAGCGACCAATACTTTGGACGAACAATTCGGCTACGATCGCATGCTAGAAGCTTTGAATTACAATCCCTACGCAGATATGAAGGAATTGCTTGCAACCGTCCACACCCATGTAGACACGTTTGTCAACGGAGCGAATCAGTTTGACGATTTGACGATGCTCGCCTTCCAGCGCAAGATTTAAAACAAAGGTTTTTAAATCATGCCCAATGAATTTCTGGAAAGATTTCAGAATCATATTGCGAGTAGGCCTAACGAAATCGCACTCGGCGACGGAAGTACCACTTATACGTGGAAAGAATATGGCATGCTTTCCGGAAAGGTTTATGCCTATTTAAAGGACCGTGGTATCGGTAAGGAACAGATCGTTGGAATCCGATTGGGGCGAGGCCTTGCGCAGCTTATTTGCGAAATCGGAATTTTGCGGAACGGCAGCGCCTTTGTGGCGCTGGATACAGATTCTGTCCCCGACGACAGATCCCGCTATATTGAAAAAAACAGCGGGTGCGTTTTAATTCTCGGGGAAAAAGAATGGGAAGAAATTCTCCATTACCGAGTCGAAGAAGGCTATAACCAGGAACCGGACGATAAGAATCTAGCCTTTGCCGTTTACACCAGCGGTTCTACGGGAAAGCCGAAAGGCGCTTTGCACGAACGCGGCTCCCTTACCAAATGTGGGCATTCCGTTTATAACGGAACGACTTCCATGATCGAAGGTTTTGACCGTTTTGGGGTGCTCATTCCGCAGTCCATGGCGGCGGCTCTGATTTTTACGTTAAAATCCACGTTCATGGGAGCTTCGGTTTTTATTCCGCCGCTTTCCACCGTGAAAGATCCCACAGCGCTGAAACTTTTTTTGGAAGAGTTCCAAATTACAAACGTTTTTGCGCCTCCGGTTCTCGTGCCGATTATCGATTCGGCAAAATCCCTTCGACTGATGCTTGTCGGCGGCGAACTTTGCATCAACACCTTTAGCGAAAAAGTTCCGCTGTACCAGATTTATGCGGCAAGCGAATCGATGTTCGTGCTGAACACAACGCGAATCCGAAGAGAAGACCCCCTGCCCACCCTTGAAGTTCCCGGCGCAGAAAATAAAGTGCAGATTGTAGACGGGGAACTCTGTTTTTACAATCCTTATTTCAGAGGCTATGCAGGTAACCCGGAAGCGACTCGAAACGTTTTTTTGCAAAATGAAAAAGTTCGCTTTGAAGACAAGATTTACCGCAGCAGGGACGGCGCCCGTTGGGATGAAAAAGGCCGTTTGGTGGTTACAGGTCGCTTGGACGACATGTTCAAAGTCAACGGAAACCGTGTAGAACCCGGTGAAGTCGAATCCGCATTCAAATCGATCAGCGGAGCTTCCGAAGCGGCCATGCTCAAGTTCGACATCGGAAACCGCTCGGTGACCGTCATGTTTTACACCCTGCCTGGTAAAAGTTCTAAAACGGTCAATGATTGGAAGGAAGCCCTTTCGGCGGAACTCCCCCATTACATGATTCCGTCCTATTTTGTACAAATTAAGCATTTTCCCCATTTGCAGAACGGGAAGCTGAATCGCCGTGGGCTCTTTTGCCCGGATTTTTCAAAGATCCGCCCGGAATATGTTCCGCCACAGACCGACCTTCAAAAGGCCGTTGCCCAAGCCTTTGAAGAATCGTTAGAAATCGAAAAAATCGGTCTTGATGACGACTTCTTTTTACTGGGAGGCGATTCCATCGCCGCCATGGAGATTTTACTCGATCTGGAAAAGTTCGGTTTGCAACTGCAGGACATCGACTCCGGAAAAACGGTGGGCGGTATTGCCGAACTTTTGAAACATCGTACAGTCGAAGACAATCCCCATCTGGAATCTTCTTCACAAAAAACATTCACCCTTTTGCCGACTCAACAGCACATGCTTTTGCAGCAGCTGGAGAAAGCAGGAAGTTCCCCTCTTTGGTTGAATATTCAACTGGAACTCCCATCAACGGTGGACCTAAAAAAATTTACTGCCGCCGTGGACAAAACTCTCCAAGCGCACCCCGCATTCCTTTTTGTGTTTGAAAAAAAAGGCGAAAGTTTTTGCCAACGCTATGCTCCGGAGCTTTTTACACCGACAGAAATTCAAAGCGTAAGCGATTTCGCTGCGGAACTCGAATCCTTTTTTAAGCCTAAAAACATTTTAGGAGAACCCCTTTACCGCACACGCATTCTGAAGAATGCCGAAAAAGCCCTTTTCGTTTTGACAGTCAACCATGCGATGATCGACGGATCATCCCTTTCCATGTTCATTTTGGATGTGCAACGTACATACAACGGAAAAGATCCCGCCAAAGATTCTTACTTCGGAGCTTTGAAAGAATTCGAAAAACTTCTTTCCCGCAAAAACAAACATGCATTTTTGCTAAACGAAAGAAGTGCAAAAGAAATTTTCAAAGAATATGCGACGCTTCCCACGGCAGACGGTAACGGCATATGGGGAAGATCCTCCAAGACTTCCGAACGGAATGTCCCAGCGGTGAATTACTTCCCAACGGAAGTTTACGCCTTCGCCTATGCAAAGACTTTGCACGAATACAATCAGACGAACAAAGTCGCTTTTGTAGTCACCCATCACGGTAAAATTACCCAGTCGCAAATTCAAAGCTGTGGAAATTTTGCCACCGATATTTTAATCGCTTTGAATTTTGACGGACGTTCTGACCGCCAGATCTTTGACGATTTGACGCTCCAGATCAAAACGGCATTGCAATTCCCCTACCGTCCGGTTCTCCCCGCTACAAGCGCTGTCATTTACCAGTCCAACGTTCTCGAAATGAAGCTTTTTGGAATCAATGCGGCGGAATCCTACATTCAATCCAATTTCGAAATCGCCGAGAATGCTTTGAATGTGCATATATTTAAAAAGAACGGGAACATGAAGCTTATTTGCGAATTCGATTCCGCACGGTTCAAAAGGGAAAGCATGGAAAAATTTTCCTTGCAGCTTCAAGAGACCCTGAAAAAATTTGAAGCAAAAAAAGATGAGCTGTTTAACCTCCGGGGATCGTCTTGAAATTTTCTTTCTGCGAAAAAAAATTCAATTCCATGCTTTTTTCCGCAACGATCGTGATGATCGTCATTGTTGTCCTTTTGCTTTCGGACTTGGCAATTGCCGGAAATATCATTGGCGAAAAAGCGGTTGCCGCAATTAACTTGCTTCGAACGCCTTATATGCTTGTCCTCGGTATAAGCTCCATCATTAGCCAGGGTTCGTCGCTTTTATATTCCCTGCGAATGGGCGAATTCGACAAGGATGCCGCAGATAAAATCTTTGGACAAGGGCTTTTGGGAGCCACGATCCTTTGCTTTGTCATTTTCTTTTTCTACTCCATCGGTATCGATCCCTATTTGGCTTATATGAATCCGGATGCCGAAACGGGGCTTCTTGCCAAGGAATATGCCAAGTACTACATTCCGACATTAGCGATTTACCCGATGTACATGTACATTGCGGCCATGGTGTATACGGACGGTGATGAAGGCCTCAGTTTGATCGCAAACCTTTTCTTGATTTTTGGAAATATCGTACTGTCTATCGTCATGGCGAAAAAAATCGGTTTGGCCGGTATTTCGCTCGGATCCTTTGTGGGAGTTTTCCTTTGTACCGCAGTCACATGCTTACACTTTTTTAAGAAATCGAATTCCCTGAAGCCTAAAATTTTTACAAGCCTTAGAACCCTTTGGGACATGGCAAAGTACAGCATCGTGGATGCAGGCATCTACATTTATTTTGCCATCCAAAGCTTTGTCATGACAAAGCTCATCATTACGCAGTTCGGCGGAAAACATTTGGAAGTCTATTCCGTTATTGTGGGACTTTGGCAATTGACGCTCATCTTTGACGGTGTCGGTCAAGCCTTCTGCCCGTTAGTGAACGTTTACCGCGGAGAAGGAAATATTCCGGGAATTCAAAAGACCATGCGGTACTCATTAAAGGCTTCCCTATTAGAAGGCATTGTCATGAGTATCATCCTATTTGCTTTTGCCGATGCCGTTCCTCTGCTTTTTGATATCCAGAATACCGAACTCGCTTCTGAAACAATCCGTGCCGTCCGGATTTGTAGTCTTTCCCTTACGGCAACATCCATTCTATTTTTGCTGACTTCCTACTACCTGCTAACCGAGAAAATCGGCCACGCGGTGCTTATCTGTTTCTTCAAAGATTTGTTAATGCCCATTGGACTTGCCGTTCCCCTTTCCGTGTTATTCGGTTTGGATTATCTCTGGGTGGGGCTTTCGCTTGCTCCGACAGTTGCTTTGGGAATCAGCATATGGATTACGCGGCTACGATTCGGGAAAAAAGGATTCCCTCTTTACGTTGACGAAACAGACGATAAAATTCATAGTTTGAACTTTATCATTCAAGACAAGGCGGTGGTGGAAGCCCGGGATACCATCGAAAAAATGCTGCAAGATCACAAGGCAAGTAAGCGCACCATCATGCGTTCCATGCTTCTCATTGAAGAGCTCTTCTTGCTAATCCAAGAAAAGAATCCCGGCAAAAAGATCTCCGCCGAACTAACCATTTTCCTTTCGAAAGACATGGTGAAATATGTGATCCGCGATGACGGCATCATCTTTGACATCACCGAAGAAGACGATCCGCTGGCATCTATCCGCGGATACATTGTCGCAGCCATGATGCACAAGCAAACCGTTCGCAAAAACTTGACAACCACCAGCTTTAACCGCAACATGTTCGCACTACCGTTGAACATAGAAGCGAAGTAAATACAAAAAGTCCCAGGTTTTCACCTGGGACTTTTCTTTTCCAAAAATTGGAATTAGGCTTCCGGCTGTTCAGCAACAGGAGCTTCGCCCTGAGCCTGTTCAGCGGCCGGCTGATCCTTGTGCTGCAAAGCCTTGATGGAAAGCTTTACCTTGCCCTTCGGATCGACGCCCAAGCAGAGGACGGTGACTTCGTCACCGACGTGCACGATATCTTCCACCTTTTCGACACGGTAGTCGGCAAGTTCGGAAATGTGCACGAGACCGTCACGGCCCGGGAGGATTTCGACGAATGCGCCAAACGGCTGAATCGTCTTGACCTTGCCCTTGTAAACGCGGCCCGGTTCCGGTTCTGCAGTGAGTTCTTCGATCATGCGACGGCAAACTGCACCGGCCTTAGCGTTCGGAGCAGCGATGTCGATCACACCGGATTCGTCGATGTTGATCTGGCAACCGGTCTGAGCCTGCATGCCCTTGATCACAGCGCCACCGGAGCCGATGACGTCACGAATCTTGGATGTCGGGATGCGCATTTTGAGCATCGTCGGAGCCTTCGGAGACAAACGATCACGCGGAGCCGGGATGGCTTCCTTGATCTTGCCAAGGATGTGGAGACGGCCTTCGCGAGCCTGTTCCAAAGCCTTGCGCATGAGTTCCGGAGTAATACCCTTGATCTTGATGTCCATCTGGAACGCGGTGATACCTTCTTCGGTACCCGTGACCTTGAAGTCCATATCACCAAGGTGGTCTTCCGTACCGGTAATATCGGTCAAAATCTTGATCTTTTCGTCGTCAGCGTGACCCGTCTCGGAAATGAGACCCATGGCAACGCCAGCTACCGGAGCCTTGATAGGCACACCGGCGTCCATCAAAGAAAGCGTACCGCCGCAGACGGAAGCCATCGAAGAGGAACCGTTGGATTCAAGAATTTCGGACACGATACGGATCGTGTACGGGAAGTCTTCCGTCACCGGGAGCACTGCCTTGAGAGAACGTTCAGCCAGGTGACCGTGACCGATTTCGCGGCGGGACATACCGAGCTTTTTGCATTCACCCACGCAGAACGGCGGGAAGTTATAATGGAGCATGTAGCTCTTGGAGCCTTCGCCCAGGAGCGTTTCGTAACGCTGTTCGTCGGCCTTGGTGCCGAGAGTGCAGGTAACGAGAGCCTGCGTTTCACCGCGCTGGAACACAGCAGAACCGTGTGCGCTGGGGAGAACGCCGAGCTGGATTTCAATCGGACGCACTTCGGTGGTCTTACGGCCATCGATGCGGCGACCTTCGTCCAAGATCATCGTGCGCATTGTGGTGCGTTCGAGATCGGCGAAGATTGCCTTGGCGTCAGCGAGAAGAGCCGGGTCCTGAGCGTCGCCTTCACCGATGATCGCAAGAATCTTCGGATCTGCACAAACCTTGTCAGAGAGTTCTGCCATCTTCGGATAGAGCTGAGTCTTCACCATGTTAGCATGGAGAGCTTCGTTCAATTCGTCGAAAATGACTTCCTTGACTGTTGCGACGAGCTTTTCGTGAGCTTCACCCTTGTTCTTCGGGGTGAGGACCATCTTCTGTTTTGCAAACTGGGCAACGAGTTCTGTCTGAGCCTTGCAAAGAACCTTGATCGCTTCATGACCAGTCGTAATGGCCTTGATCATCGTATCTTCGGATACTTCGTAAGCACCGCCTTCCACCATGCAAACCGAGTTTTCCGTACCGCCGACCACCAGGTCCAGATCGGCGACGGCAACCTGTTCATAAGACGGATTGACGATGTATTCGTCGCCAATGACGGCGACGCGGACAGCTGCGACCTGTTCTTCGAACGGAAGTTCGGAGAGGCCGATAGCGAGAGAAGCAGCAGAAACGCCGAAGACGTCCGGAGCAAACTTCTTGTCAGCAGAAAGAACGTTAACGATCACCTGCACTTCGCGGGTGAAGTTTTCCGGGAACATCGGACGAATCGGACGGTCGATGATACGAGCAGAGAGAATTTCATCATCGCTCGGACGACCCGCTTCGCGCTTGTTGTAGCCGCCCGGGAGGCGACCAGCAGCATAAGCCTTTTCGCGATATTCGACGGTCAGGGGGAAGAAGTCCCCTTCCTTTTCTGGGCCAAAGCAGACCGTGGCGAGCAAAAATGCATCGCCAACCTTGACGATGGCAGAGCCCGAAGCCTGCTTGGCGAGACGGCCAGTTTCAAATACGACGTCGGTCCCATCCGGGAGCTTCGTCGCAATTTCCTTGGCCGCAAGCATCTTATATTCCATAAGCTTTCCTTAGAAATTAGCCGCGGAGACCAAGATCCTTGATCAACTGACGAGCGGCGTTGATGTCCTTGTTCGTCAAGTACTTGACGAGAGTCTTACGCTGTGCAACCATCTGGGAAAGACCGCGGAGGGAGTGGTGATCCTTCTTGTGAAGCTTAGCATGTTCGGTCAAATTCTTGATGCGTTCGGTGAGGATCGCGATCTGAACGCGGACGTTACCGGTATCGTTTTCGTTTGCGCCAAACTTAGAGGTGAGTTCCTTGATCTTTTCTTGCGTAATGGTAGCCATTGCAGTCCATTCCTTTTGTTTTGATTGTTAGTGTTACGTAACTATTACATGTTTATGCCCGAGTTTCCCTGCAAGCACCCAGTGGAATTGGCGACAACTGGTGCAGGACCAAGACAAAATGCAACTACGTGGAATCAAACATACAAAAAAATTGCACCGTCAATGGAGCATTTTCAAAGCTTGGGGTCAAAAACGACCCCAAAATGGACTTTGGCAAGTCTTTTTCTACATTTGAATCCGCCATGTTCGAATCTTTGAATTTTCACTTCGCATTTTACGACTGGCTGCTCGTCATCGTCGTCACTGCACTTGGCACGCTAAGCGCCTATTTAAAAGATCCCCAGCTGAAAGCGGTTACCGCCACCATTCCGATTCCCTGTGGCTTTGCCTATATCGCAGTCGGACTTCCCATGGGAGCTGCCAATGCGATTGCCGGTTTCATGTGTCTTCTCTACGTGCATATCGTTCGCTTTTTGCATTACAAGGTCAAAGTTCCCATTGTTTTAAGCATTGCAGCGGGCCTCGCCTTTTTTATTGCCCTAGGCACATACCTGATGCCCCGAGTTCCCGATAGCGAAGCCTTTTTTATAGGCGTCTGCATTTTTGATTGCCTGCTCGGCATTTTCCTTTTTCAAATGCAGTCTTACAAGCCGGGAGTCCATTATAAAACTCCCCTGCCGGTTTACATCAAGGCGCCTGCCATCGCTTTTGTCGTCAGCGGGCTCATGTTCATTAAGCGCTTAATGGGAGGCTTTTGCACAAGCTTCCCCATGATGAATTCCATTGTGAGCTATGAAAGCCGTTATTCTTTAAACGACCAATGCAGGCAACTTCCGCTCTTTTTGATTGCAGCTCCATTTATGTTCGTCGAAATGCATTTTATCGAAACGCGTCTCGGCCTAAACCATTGGATTGTACTGCTTTGCGGTTATGCGCTTTTTGCCGCTATCTACTGGCCATTAAATCAAGAGTTGCGGCGTCGGGTAAAAGCTGCGGAAGACGCTGAATCACCGCTTCTAGCTCAGGCGTGAATTTGTGCGAAATGAACCAATGGGGACTTTTTCCAGGGATTTGAACAAGAGCCCGATAGGCAAAAAGCATTTGGGATTTAGCGCCCAGCTTTTCAAAATCTTCTTCCGTTAAAGGCCCGTTTCCACTGACCATCTTCTTGTAATATTCGCCGTCGAAGGAATACAGTTTATCGCCGACGACCGGATAGCCTAAGCAAGAAAGGTGGGCGCGAATTTGGTGCTTTCGACCGGTAAAAAGTTCCGCTTCCACAAGCGAAAAAGGCGGTTCAATATTTCCGATCTTTTCGTGGAAAACGGCAACCCTTTTAAATACGGTTTTACAAGGCTTTCCGTCTGCAAAGGGGAACATTTTGATGCGGATGAAATTGTTCGGATCTTCGCGGAGAGGCTGTTCACAGATGACCTCCCCTTCCGGAAATTCTCCGCGGACGACTGCCAAATAAACTTTGCGAAGGAGAATAAAATCCAAGGATTTTTCAAAGCGTTTCGCCGTATCCTTATCCGCTGCAAAAATCATGATGCCGCCCGTGTCGCGGTCAAGGCGATGCATCGGTGAAAGCTCTTCGTTTTTGAAAGCGCGGCGAATCACACCGGTGAACGTGTTGTAAAAAATGTGCCCCGTATGATGCACTGGGATTCCCGCAGGCTTTGAAACAATCAAAAAGGAATCGTCTTCGTACAACGTTTCAAAATCCGTCGGCACATCCGGTTCCGTATAATTGTCTACCCGGTAAACGACTTTGTCTTTGGGCATCACAATCATTTCGGGAGTCGCAAGGACTCCGTTTAGCGTCACCAGTCCCTGCTCAATTTTTTTTTGCCATTCTTCCTTGGAATGATACGTGAAGCGCACGGAAAGTTCGTCCACAAGGGTCATGCCCCGTTGTTCGTTGCGAACGACACTTTCGAAATACATCGTCTGGGGAACGCGACTCATAAGCGGTAAAGACCGTTTTTTTGGATGTATTCAAAAACCTTCGGGTTAAGTCCCTGAGGCTTTTTGCCAGAGCCAAAGAAGAGCTCCTTGCGAATGTCGCTGCTTGCGAACTTGCCGTCAAAGCCTTGGTCTTTTCCAACAAGGAAAATGCTTGCATAACCTTTCGCTTTGTGTTCCACAGGGTCGGGCATCGGAGTTCCGCGGCGTTCAAAAACGATCAGTTCGAATTCTTTTAAGAGTTGCGGACCGTTGAACTCGGTTCCATAAAAATGCAACGGATCCCGCCAATGAGGAATGCCTACATAGCTGTCTGCGCCTACGAGAAGCCGAAAATTCACATCGGGATACTTTTCTCGCAGAGTGCTCATGGTCACATAGGAGCCGCGGTAATCTTCCATTTGAAGTTCCATTTCGGAAACGGCGATACGCGGATCGTCTCCGATCACAAGATCGAGCATGTTCAAGCGATCTTCCGCCGAAGCAAAAAGCTTTTTGTCCCAGCGGTCGGGACTCGGAATAAACCAAAGTTCATCACAAAGTTGAATTTCAAGACACAGTTTGGCAAGACGCACATGATCTTCATGAATCGGATCAAAAGCACCGCCAAAAATCGCAACAGATTTAGTAGACATAGACAACAAAACCAACATTGAACTGGAGTCGAGTTCCGCTGACGCGAAGCTCTTTCACCGGATCATAATGCGAACGAATCCAACGGTATTCGAGTTCGGTAACGATTGCCGCCGTGGATATCAATTGAAAAGTCGCACCTCCGCCGACACCCCATTCATACCAAGTCACGTCCCCCACATTGGAAAGCTGCTTCGCCCGTGTAAAAGACCCCACAAGATAAGGCTTTCCAGAACCGCCCAAGGACGCTCCAAGAGTCGCACTAAAAGCTCTGGATTCTACGGAAACATGATCCCCTTCGGAATCCGTCCGGGAATAATCGTACAGGCCATAGCCCAAACGGCAGTAGCCGATGCCGTTTATCCACGCTCCAATGAAAGGGGTCATGCGGTTTAACCCAGCACCGTCCGTTCCGTCATTCAAAATACCGTAGCCCGTTTCCGCAACACCGCCCACCACAATAGGCATATTCTGCGCAAAGGCAGATGCCGAAAGCAAAAGGGCTAAAATGCAAAGGAGCTTTTTCATAGAACGAAGGCGAGCAAAATAAAGGCACAGAGTAAAATATTCAACAAGGCATCCAGTTTATGCGTCATGTACAGGCGCTTAGAAACAGAAGCCTTGTCATTTAAAAGCAGCAAATGGAAACGGTCCGAAAGCACGCAGGAAACGGCGAACTTTACACCCACCATGGCAAGGACCCAAGGTGCAAAACCGGCCAAATAGGCCACAGAGGCATAACCGAGCAAAAGCAAAATGTTCTGGATGGAATTTACCCACCGCGTATTCGTTACCGGTTCGTCGAATTCCGAAAGCATTTCACGGTAATCCGACACTTTTTTTTGCAATGCGCCAAAATTATCAAGGAACAGCGAAAGGCTGTAACCGAAGCAGACAACGGATGCAAAAATTAAGATGTAAGAACAAGCGGTAACCATCAGAGCCTAATATAGAAATAAGCGATCACGAATTCTTTTTGGATTTTTGAGCGCCTAAGGAATTCCGTTCCCAAAAAACGCCATCGGTATAGCCTTGTATCGAAGCGTCTTCTTCTGCGATTTCAAGCCTTTTTTCGCAGAGGCAAGCATATTCCAAGTTCTGTTCAATGCCGAAAAAAAGACGTCCCAGTTTTTTAGCGACGACGCTCGTTGTGCCGCTGCCGAGGAACGGGTCAAAGACAACGCTTCCCGGTTTGGACGACGCAAGGATTAATTTTGCAATGAGCTTTTCCGGTTTTTGAGTCGGATGGTCCGTATTTTCAGGCATACTCCAAAATGGAATACTGATGTCATCCCAAAAATTCGATGGAGCGGTATCGCGGAATTTTCCCGCTTCGGAATCGTTCCAATCCTTTGGCTCTCCGTTTAATTTGTACGGAGCAATGACACGGCGACGGAGGCGGACTGCGTCCAAATCAAAGTAATAATGCTTGGGATCTTTCACCGCAAACCAGATGTCTTCCATGCCATTTTTCCAATTGGCAAGAGCACCTCTGCCCTTTTCACGTCCCCAGGTGATTCGGTTCAAAACGCAGATCTTATTCTGCAAAGACTTTTGAATTGCTAATGAAGATTTCCAATCGCCGCAGACGTAAAGCGAACCGTCCGGTTTTAAAATGCGGACAACTTCACCCATCCAAGAATCCAGATAGGCTTCATATTTTCCATCGGACATGGCAGAAAAACGGTTTCCGTTAAAATTCTTCGCCAAGTTGTACGGAGGATCTACAATGATCAAGTCCGCAATTTCGCTAGGAATTTTAGGAAGCAGCGAAAGCGTGTCCCCAAGAATCGTTTTGCAAAGGATGTTCTCCGGCAAAAAACGTTCAGCGCCTTGTGAAGCGTTCACCAGTCGGAGTGCATAGCGGGAACGTTCCGATTCCGAAAGGGTAATCGTCCGATTGCGGGGAGCTCTTTCTTTGGATTTTATTCCGGCCATCTTTCGTTCAAAGAGACTTCATCGGTTACAAGCATTACACGGGGTTTCGATCCCCGTTTGGGACCGCAAATATTTAAACGTTCCAGCTGGTCTACAATTTTTCCGGCACGACTAAAGCCCACAGAGAAATGCCGTTGCACTTCGGAAGTCGAAAGAGTACCCCGTTCGATGCCGTAGCGGGCCACTTGCAAAGCGAGAGGATCGATTTTTCCGGAAATGCCCGGTGCACCGTCTTCGTTTTCGCCCATTTCAGACGGATCGTCAATTTCAAAAGTTTCTAGACGTTCGTAATGGACGTTCTGCCGAGAGCAAGCATCTGCAAGCTTTTCCACTTCTTCATCGGTCAAGAATCCTCCATGCACACGGGATGGTTCCGGATCTTCACCCGATCGGTAAAGCATATCGCCGCGGCCCAAAAGTTTTTCGGCTCCGGCCCGGTCCATCACAGTGCGGGAATCCACCTGCGAAGCGACTTTAAAGCTGATTCGCGCCGGAAGGTTCGCCTTGATAAGGCCTGTAATCACATTCACGGAAGGACGCTGCGTCGCAATGACCAAATGAATTCCCACGGCACGCGCCTTTTGGGCAATACGTGCAATATACTTTTCCACTTCCTTCCCCGCTACCATCATCAAATCGGCCAATTCATCGATGACGATAACGATATACGGCATATTTTCCATGCGTTCCGAAGGCATGATCAGCATATCGGCAGGAGGTCCAGGAATCTGGATTGTAGGTTCATTACCCGGATCTTCCCCTGCGGCAATTTTTGCATCCCGTTCCGCTTTCTGTTTTTCTATAGCGGCTTCGGCAGCGATCTTTTCCGCTTCATATTCGGCACGCGCCTTTTCGGCTCTTTCGATGAGTTCAAGCTGCTCTTGGCGTTTGGCGTTGTAACCCACAAGATTACGCACCTTCCACTTGGCGAGCTCTTCGTAACGGCGGTCCATTTCCACACAGGCCCATTTTAAGGCGCTCACCGCCTGATCGGGCTGCGTCACGACTGGAGCTAGCAAATGGGGAATGTCTTCGTAAAGCTTGAGTTCCACCACCTTCGGGTCCACAAGAATCATGCGGAGTTCATCCGGGCTCTTGCTAAAAAGAAGGCTCGCCATCAAAGTATTGATACAGACCGATTTACCGGAACCCGTCTGACCGGCAATCAGAATATGCGGAGCGCGGCAAAGATCCATGGTGTAAGGATTTCCCGTAATATCCTTCCCCAGAGCGATGATCAGCTTATCGGGCTGCGGTTTAAAAAGCGGGCTTTCGAAAATATCGCGGCAATAGACCGTCTGCAATTTTCGGTTCGGCACTTCCACGCCCACAAGAGACTTACCCGGAATCGGTGCAAGGATACGGATGGATTTTGCCTTGAGAGCGAGAGCGAGATCTTCGTGTAACGACGCAAAGCGCGACACTTTGACTCCAGGCCCAGGTTCCACTTCAAAACGCGTAATCATCGGGCCCATCGAAATGCCCAGCACTTTACCTTTGACTTTAAAGTTTTCCAGCTGTTCTTCTAGTTGATGGCTGATTTCATCCAATTCCGCAGCCGTATAATCGGGCTTTTGTTCCGGAGGTTCATCGAGAATATCCGGGACTTTCGGAATTTCATAAGCGTCATAGCTTTGAACCGGAGCGTTTGCGAGTTCCGATTCTGTAGGCGAAAGAGTCAAGCCCTCTTCTTCTTTGCGAGGAAGTTCTTCTTTTTCAGAATTGACAGGAACTGCTTTTTGAATGTTCGGATTTGAAAGATCGTTTGCCGGAGAAGGGGACGTTTCGTCGTGCCGTTCCACGATTCCCTTAATCGACGGACGACCGTGACGGTTATTTTCCCAATCGTTCATCTGCTGCACCTGGCGTAACCGTGCGATTTCATCGCGCAGATTACGAATTTCCATGGCGCCCATTTTCCATTCATTTTCACGCAGATAACGTTCTTTTTCTTCAATTTCCCGTTCTGCAGCATTAGCATATCCGTTCAGGGGGTTGCCAATTTCCGCTGGGATTTTTTCAGGAGCTTCCGTGTGACGGGTTTCATCTTCCGAGGATAGATATTCGCGGATAACGGTATCGCTTTGCTGCACGGGCATTGTGCCGTCAAAAGAGCCTGGCGTTCCGCGGAACGGTTTAGCTTTACCCGAATAGATCGTGTAATCGCTGTCCCATTCGGGAATCTTGGACTTAAGCGCTTTCGCTTTCGCCTTTTCCAACGCCTTGTCAACAGGCGCTTCTTCTTTTTCTACAGGCAAGGATTCGCTCTTTGGACGGTTCGCCCACCAAGCGGCAATGCTATCAAAGGGAATCTTGACAAAGGCAAAATGAGACGGGCGAAGTCCGAATGCGATTACAAATATGGCAAGCAAAATAACGCACAGAACGGCAAACGGAAACACAAAATTTCCTTTGCCAAAAATCGGCCAAATCAAGCTTTGTACTAAAAAATATCCAAAGCGTCCACCAGCTCCATAAAGCGCTTCCGACGTTAACGAAAGCGAACCGGAAAGGGTCGATGCCAAAGCGAGCATCGCCGGGCAAAGAACGGAAAGGGCGGAAAAACCGATACTCGTACGCAAAAGTTTGGGAAATTCTCCCGCAAGCAAAAGCCAGATTCCCCAGCAAATCGCCGTAACCGAAAGAATCGTTGACGAAAACTTTCCAAAGACATAAACAGCGAACTGCGGAAAAGCTCCTCCAAAAATCGGACCGAGCCAATTTTTTTCGCTACCGATAAAAGACACCAAGGCGATCAGCAGAAAAAAGCCAAAAGTCAAAAGGAACGCACCCAAAAAGCGTTTTACAGCCTTTGAATCCGCCGGTTTTCCCTTCTTCTTTGGTTTTTTGGAACCTTTATCCATCTTCTTATTGCTATCCGTCATATTGTATAAAATATAGACTTTTCCATTTGACAGTCGAACTTCTTTTCTATGTTTTCAATGTGAAATTCAAGCATCCGAAAAAAATCAAAAGGCTGGCTGCGGGGCTTCTCGTCGGAATTTTTTTGACGAGCCTGATTTGGCTTATTCCCCATTCCCTTTCTCTCCGCACGGAATACATTTTTTACGATGCATTTTCTAAGCACGCTTCCACCATAAATTCCGATCATCCGGAAGACATTCTGATTGTCGATATCGACGAAAGCGCCCTTTCCAAATATGGACCTTACAACGAATGGACAAGGGACATGCACGCCAAAGTAGTGCAAAAGCTCGAAGAAGGCGGAGCTGCGGCAATCGCATTTGACATCCTTTTTAAAAATGCGGATTTCGGAAACCGCAACGCAGTCCGTGCCCAAAAGATGTTATACGGACTTTACCCGGGAAAAGAATGGCGTTACGATTTTGACAAAATCCGCCAGGCATACGATTACGATTCCGTTCTCGTTCGAACCATTGCTGAAAATCCAAACGTTATCGTCTGCGGCACGTTCAGTTCCAGAACCGATTACAAGCATCAATCTCAATGGATGCCTTTGAGTACAAACATCCGGGCGCGGGATGTGGCGGCCAAGCCCACGTTTCGACTGGATCAGGTTTCACCGTTAGAAAATGTGGAACCTAAAGATCTTCTCGATAACGTTTTTTCGGAGCTTTCCCATGCGGCAAAAAATTTTGGCGTAGCGAATGCGACCCCGGATGAAGATGGCGTTCTGCGCAAGATGCGGCTTTTGTACCGTTTTCCAAATCCCGAAATTTGGCCCCGGGATTCCAGTCAAATATTCCCGGCACTGTCCTTAGTGACCGTCATGCACCTGTTTAAAACCAATCCCGATTCCGTCAAAATCAAAATGGGAGAATTTATTGACATCGGGAAACCTTTCGGCATTTACCGCGATTCCGCAGGAACACTGCGAACCACATACCCGCAGATCTCTTATCCGATGATCCGCCGGATTCTTCAAAACAAAGTTTCTTTACAAGCGAGCGTTCAAAAGTCCGAAGGTACCCCCAAAAGCTTCCAAGAAATCACCCCGTCCATTCTGGCCGTTAAAGACTCAAGCGGAAACATTACCGTTCAAACCGCTGAAGGAGATTTCGATTTAGACGACGAAGATTTGACCGACTTCGACAGGGAAAGCATCGAAGCGTTTCAAAAGGAACTGGACTTGCTTGAAAAAGGGAAAAGCCTTTGGCTTTCCGCTACCTTGGACTTCCATTTCGACGCCACAAAGAAACGTTGGCTTTCCAACTATTCCATTTTATCTCCCGATGTGTTAGACGATATTTTTGCTGCGGACACAAATCGAATCAACGCTTTAAAACCGGGAGAAGAAATCCGGTTTGGAAATAGAAAGCGCATTCCGATCGACGATCATGGCGATTTTCTGATTTCTTTCAAAAGCGCATACAACATTCCTTCCAATCAAAGAACCTTCCAGCACATTTCTTATTACGACGTTGCTGAAGGGAGAATTCCCAAGGAATCCTTCCAAGGAAAAATCTTTATTCTCGGAAGCGCTGCGCCTGCCATGTTCGACTTTTACGCAGCTCCCCATGAAGATCACTTTCCGGCAGTCATTACACAGGCCACAATCATTGAAAACATTTTAAATGACGACTATATCCGCGAAGCCTTTCCGAATCCAATCCTTTATGTGATTACTGCGGTGGCGGCAATCGCCATCGGGCTTTTCGCTTCCCAATATCTTGCGCTGTTCTTTTTGGCGATCCTCTTTTTGTGCGACATTTTTACGTCGTACAACTTCTTTATGCACGGTTGTTACGTCGGATGTACAACTTACATTATCGAAGGGATTCTCGCCTTCCTCGGATCCTTCTTTGTCCGCTTCTATTTTGAATCCCGAGATAAAAACTTCTTGGATAAATCTTTCAAGCAGTATATTTCTGACGATTTGATCGACGAAATGTTGAATAGCGAAAAAGAACCGGAACTAGGCGGCGAAAAGAAATATCTCTCCGCATTCTTTACTGACATTCAAGGATTTTCCACATTTTCGGAACAGATCGGTGACCCGAAAAAACTGGTGGATCTTTTGAACGACTATCTGACAGAGATGACGGACATCATCAAGGACGAAAATAAAGGAACTCTCGACAAATATGAAGGCGACGCTATCATCGCATTTTTCGGAGCGCCGACTCCAATCGAAAAGCAACGCCGTCACGCTCTCATCAGTGCGCTTTCCATGCAACGCATGCAGCACCTTTTAAGAGAAAACTGGAAAAAGCACAAGGATCATCGAAATCGGGACCTACCTAAAGACGTCCATTTTCCCGAAATCGTCTACCGTATGCATACTCGAATCGGCATCAACTCAGGCGAAATTCTCGTGGGAAACATGGGATCTGAATCCCGGAAGAATTATACCATCATGGGCGATGCGGTGAACCTTGCATCACGCTTAGAAAGCATCGGAAAGCAATACGGGACTTACATCCTCGTTTCGGAAGAAACCCTCACCGGAACACAAGATCCAGACGACAAGACGGATTACAGAGAGGAATTTATTACACGCCCGATTGACAAGATCAAAGTTGTCGGCAAAAGCGAAGCTGTGCAAGTGTATGAAGTTCTCGGCCTCGAAAGCTATCCGGATGCAGGCCAATTAAAGCTGCTGGTTTCCATTTGGAAAAAAGCACAGGACTTCTACTTGGCACAAAAATGGGACGAAGCCATAGCGGAATTCGAAGAAGCCAAACTTCTAGAACCCCATTTGCAAATCAAAGATCCGGGAGCGCGTCCGACCCCGTCGGAAGTGTTCATTGAAAGATGCCGCCTGTACAAGCAAAACCCGCCGGTTTTGCCAGGGCAAATCTGGGACGGAGTTTATTCCGCCACTTCCAAATAAAGCCTTTCCACCGCAGCAGAAAAGCTTTCACTTTCTAAAAGCAGGCTGATAACAATCCAACCGTCTTCGTCAAAGTCAAAAAAGAATCCGGGCTGCACAAGGACTTTCGCTTTTTCCAAAAGGCGAAGGGTCAATTCTTCGTCATCGGCATTTTCAAAGTGCAAAGCAGCATACCAACCGCCTTGTACATTCGGCATCACTTCTGTAGACGGAAAGCGTTTTCGAAGGATTTCCAAATTTTTTTGAATCCGATATTCTATCGCCTTCTCGTATTCCACCGACTTTTTGAGCATCGGAGAAGCCAGTGCAAAAGCCGGGGACGCAACGCTCAAATAGGCGTCTGCTACATATTCGATCGCCGGCTTCAAAGCATTTTTTAAACGCCCGGCCCGATACGCAATCCAGCCGAGTTTTAATTGCGGAGAACCTACCGATTTGGAAAATCCTCCAAGGAAGAAGACGGGAACATCTTTGGAATCCCAATTCCATGGGCGTTCCGTCCCATCATAAATAAAATCGCTAAAGACTTCGTCCACGACAATCGCCAAATCTTCTCGGGACGCAAATACCACCGCTTCCGCCCATTCTTCTTTAGACAGAACATGCCCTGTCGGATTATTAGGGGAAACCATCAGAAGTATTTTGGAATTCTGCGGGAACGCGTACAGCGAATTGGTGTCCAGTTTCCATTTGCCGTTATCCAATTCCAAAAAATAAGGTGCGGTTTTTAAAAATTCTAGAGCCGCTAAAGAATCCAAAAGCGGATACCCCGGAAGCGGCGTAAGAATCGCATCTCCCGGATTGCAAAGCGTTTTGAAAAGAATGGAATAGGCTTCGCTCGTACTTGACGTCAGCTGAATATCTTCCGCGTCAAAAAATCCCCCGCGGTCCGCGTAATACTCGGCAACGGCTTTTCTAGCTTCTTCCCAACCGCATGCGTCAGGATTCCACGTGGAAAATTTTTCAAGAGCCTCCGGCAAAACCGATTGCAAGTCAAAGGCTTGCCCCGTGCGCAACGGGCTTGACAAAGTCAAATCCGTATAATCTTTAATCGATCGTTTTAGCTTTGTCAGCTGCGAAAAAAAAGGAGAATCTGAAAGATCCTCCGGAAGTCTTTTCGAAAGGTGCATTACTTCTTTTTACCCTTCCAAATCAAGAGAAGCGCAGTTGCAATGGCAATCCCCGCCGGAACTGTTATCACAATCAAAATGAGCAACAGTTTTTTAGGCTTAGAAAGGTCCTGGATTTTTTTGCGAAAGTCCAAAACCTTTTGCTTCGCTTGGCGGATCTTTTCCATTGCAACCCTCCTCTAAAGACACTTGATTAGATCAAGTGTGCTGCAATCCAGCTTTCGAGTTCATCGATCTTCACCAGTTCCTGCTTCATGGAGTCGCGTTCGCGAACTGTCACGTAGCCGAGCTTAGCCGGATCGCATTCACCTTCGCCAACGGTATCGAAGTCCACGGTTACGCAGAACGGCGTACCCAGTTCGTCCTGACGGCGATAGCGCTTACCGATGGACTGGGTTTCGTCGTATTCCACATTCCAATGGTTCAAAAGCTTCTGGTAAATTTCTTCAGCCTTTTCCTTGACCTTGCCCTTCTTCACCAGCGGAAGAACAGCCACCTTCACCGGAGCGATCTTCGGGTCGAAGTGGAGAACGGTACGTTCGTCGTTTTCGAGCTTCTGGACTTCATAGGCGTCGCAGAGAAGCACAAGAAGCAAACGTTCCACACCGAGAGACGGTTCCACCACATACGGAATATAGCGCTTGTTCTGCACCGGGTCGATGTATTCCTGCTTCACCTTGGATTCATTCTGGTGCTGGGTTAAGTCGTAGTTCGTGCGGCTTGCAATGCCCCAGAGTTCACCCCAGCCGAACGGGAATTCATATTCCACGTCGGTAGTACCATTAGAGTAGTGAGAAAGTTCTTCCTTGGCATGTTCGCGGAGGCGGAGCTTTTCCTTCTTCACGCCGAGATCGTTCACGAGCCAATCGAAGCAGTACTTACGCCAGAAGTTGTACCATTCGAGTTCAGTACCCGGTTCGCAGAAGAATTCCAGTTCCATCTGTTCGAATTCACGAGTACGGAAAATAAAGTTACCCGGTGTAATTTCGTTACGGAAGCTCTTACCGATCTGGCCCACGCCAAACGGGATCTTCGGGCGAACGTTGTCTACAATGTTCTTGAAGTCCACGAAAATACCCTGAGCGGTTTCCGGACGGAGGTAAACCTTGTTGCCTTCGCCTTCGATCACGCCGATATCGGTCTGGAACATGAGGTTAAATGCACGAGGCTTCGTCCATTCCGTCTTACCGCAAGTCGGGCATTCGATCTTGTTGTCCATCATCATCTGGTGGACTTCGTCAAAATTCTTACCGGCACAGCAACCTTCACCCAGTTTATCTTCCAACAGCTGGTCTGCGCGGAAACGTTCATGGCAAGCGAGGCAGTCTACCAGAGGATCGCTAAAGTTAC
>JAGDBD010000050.1 GCA_017959225.1 Fibrobacter sp.
AAAGCATCATCGGGTCGCCGCCCGAAAGGATTACTTCATGAATATCGGTCGCTTTCGAAAGCCAGGCGTCCAAACGGGCTGTAAAATTTTCAAGGTTTCGCTTGGGCTCTGCACGTCGAAAGCAGAACCGGCAGTGCAGACTACAGGCGAAGGTCGGTTCTATTAAAACCCGTCCCTTGTACTTTTGAAGGATTCCAGGCTCTTTTTCGCTTTGGGCATCTCCAACGGGATCGTCCGAAAATCCTTCGACAATACGGCTTTCTTGCTCAGTCGGTAAAATTTCAAGCAAAAGAGGGTCGTTGGGGTTGCCTTTTTCGATTTTTGACGCAAAATGGCGGGAAACGAGGAAGGAAAAACGCGAGTTTGCTACTTGCGTGGAAGGCTCCGGGAGCTCTAGAAAGGCAAAAAGATCCTTCAAACTAGTGAAAAAGGGAGTTGATTTAGCCATATTTTTTCTATCTTATGCGAAAATCTTTTTTAAGAGGCACATATCTATGGGTACAGTCAGCACTAACGAGTTCCGCAAAAAGTTAAAAATTATCGTCGATGGCCAGCCGTGGGAAATCGTCGAAAACCAGTTTGTGAAACCCGGTAAAGGCCAGGCCTTCAACCGCGTTCGCATCAAGAACCTTGTTACCGGTCGTACGCTCGAACGTACGTGGAAGAGCGGTGACACCGTTGAAGAAGCGGATGTGACCTACACCGAAATGACTTATCTCTACAACGACGGTGCAACCTGGTTCTTCATGGACAACACCACCATGGAAACCATGGAAATCCCGAAGGAAGCTTTGAACGGTTCCGAAATCTGGCTCCTCGACAATGCGACTGTCCAGGTGACCTGGTGGAACGGAAAGGCTATCGAAGTCATTCCGCCGACCTTTGTGGACCTGTTGATCGTGGACGCTCCTCCGGCTGTCCAGGGTAACACCAGCGGTAACGTGATGCGCGAAGCCACTCTCGAAACCGGTGCCAAGGTGATGATCCCGCTCTTCATCGAAAACAACACGAAGATCCGCGTGGACACCCGTGACGGTTCCTACCTCGAACGCGCCAAGTAATTTGTAACAGAAAAGAAAAAAGTCCAGGACCTGAAGTCCCGGACTTTTTCTTTTTAAAATTTTTATATGCAGAGTTCCTTGGCCCAGTCGTCTTTAGCCTTGGCGAGTTTTTCAAGGGAAGCTTCATCGGCACCGCTTTCGTCACGGAGTGTTTTTAGCGCCCTATAGTCATCGAGCATTTTTTGGGCAGCGGGGTAGTCTAAAAGGATCGCTTCTAAGGAGCTTTCGATTTTTTCGTCGGAATAGTACCTTAAGACCCCTTGCAAATACGTCTGAATGGATTCTTCCTTTTTTCCATCTGCTTTTAACTTTAGAGCTTCGGCAAACTCAAAGGGTTCGATTTTATCCATCCAAGCGGATTCCTTCGCGTAAAGCTCGTTATCCAAAGCGATGGGATTTTTTTCGTGGGAAAGACGCAACTGTTCGGTGTACAGCGGTCGGTAGGTTTCCATGTCTACTTCGACCCCTTCGCTTTTTAAAAAGGTTTCCAAATTTCGGAGCGCTTTTTCGGAAGGGGTCTCCAAAACCCTTTCCTTTAAAATGGCCAGTTTGACTTCTCGGGGAAGAACGGCGAATTTTTCGTTATCCAGATCGGTAGAACGCAGGTGCAGCACAAATGCCCGGAATAAAATCAGCAAAATGATGAGTGTAAAGATAATGGCGACTGTCATATGCCGCTAATCTAAGAAAATCAGGGATACTCTCCAACTGAAAATGCCACAAAAAGGGCTTGGTGCGGGTCACAAAAAAATGCAAAATAAACGTTTTTGGTAAAAAAAGCATTGCAGAATGAGGCTATTGAAATGAAAAGATTTATATTTAGGTGGAATTATTCTTACATCCTTGGTGGAGATGTTAAATGAACTATAAAGCTTTGATGCTCGCTTCTGCGCTTTCGGCTGGATCCGCTCTTGCTGCGGACCTGAATATTTCGCTTGACGTTATTGTCCGCGATTTCCAGCCGAGCCATTCCGACTTTGAAAACTTCTCGGAAGAAGCGGTGAACAATTCGGATAAAATTTATAACTACGGCCTTGCGGGATATGGTGCAGATTGGTATGGTTTGAGTGCATATCACAATTCCTGCGGTAACAAGGAATCCTATAAGAAATACGCTGCCGGCGTACCTCTTGGTAAAGACGGCATTCCGATGGTGGTCAACACCCTTTTGCCGAGTTATTTGCAACAGGTTTCCGCCTATGCGGGCCAGGGTGAATCTGGAGCATTGACCTATGGCCAGTGCAGCAATTCTTCCATTGCAGGCGTTACGAACCAGCGCGGTTTCAGCGCGAATACGGCAACCCAGTTTACGGGTGTCCAAAAGAACACTTGTTCTGGCGGCATGTACTGGGACAACATGGTTGTTTATACCCCGGGCATGGTAAATCCGTATTTGACTTTCGATACGGACACTTCGGGTAATCCGCTTTACTTGGAAGGCGCCCACATCCATAAGCTTGGCGAACTCTGCGATAACGTCAACTTTAACCAGTGGTTCGAAGACGTGAGCGGCGTGAACAAACGCTCCAACTTGACTCTCGATATTCCGACCGCTTCGGACAATGTCAAGTATAAAGAATTGGATTATAACTATAACAACGGTGGATACTTCCCGTTAGACGTGATCGATCTCGCTTCCCAGATGCGCACAGGCGCAACTCCGGGTTCTGATCAGTGGGGACCGCAGAGCTTCTCTATCTTCTGCCCGCCGTATGCTTATCAATATGCGTCCACCCAGGTGGACTTCATGAACCAGAACACCTATGGTCTCTGCTCCCAGTGGAATTCTTCGGGTGGTGCCCGCGCCCTTTCTTCGGCTGCTGCAGAAACCATTGCAGACGCTTTCGGTGTTCTCGGCAAGCAGCATTTGCGCAACTATAACTTCACGATGATGGGCTATGCTAACTTCCGTTACTATGCCGACAACAACACGGATGAAACAAACCAGGAAATCTTCGAATTCGCCGGTGACGACGATATGTGGATTTTTGTGGACGGTGTGCTTGCGGTTGACCTCGGTGGTACCCACCTTGCCACCCCGGGTATCGTGAACATTCGCACCCTCGCTCAGAACAACCACGGTTGCCATGAAGGCGAACCTCTCGCTATTGTTCAGCAGGGAAAGAACGCTTGCGGCGCAGACGGAAAGTGGACGGATGGTTCCTGGCACCATTTGCACTTCTTCTACGCAGACCGCCAGTCGGATGGTTCTAACTTGTACATTCGTGCAAACCTCGCAGAAGTCGCTGCTTCCGCTTACGGTCAGCCGCGTATTTCCGAAGCCGAACTGGTGAAGAACGATGCCGGTAACTTCGACACCTACATCTATTTGAACACTCAGCTCTCTGACGAAACGATTAACTTGATCTCTGTGGCAAATGGTCAGTATTTCCCGATCATCGCCAAGAGAGGCGCAGATACGCTCGCTTACCAGGTTACAAGCTTCAAGTTTGTGCAGAAGACCGCTAAGGGTTACGAATACGAAATTCAGGGTAAGCTTTGCACGGATGTGACTTGCTCCGTTTTGAAGAACCCGGCATTCGGAGACTCTTTGGCCTTTAACTACATCCCGTCTGTGGATTATCCGGATGCTTATAACACCCAGTTCGGTGCTGGAATGATCGTTGCATCTGTTACGGGCAAGGTTGTGGACTCCTATAACTGGGGCCCGATTACGACGGTGACGATGTCTTCTACGACAACCATCGTACCGGCCGATACGACTATTGTGCGTCCGCCGTTTGACGTGAACCAGCTGGATGATGGTGAACTTGCCGACGACGAAACAGGTGAAATCGTGATTTCTCTGCTTCCGGAAAGCTATTCGAATTCGGAAGATCAGGCTAAGTGGATTGCGGATTCCTTGGACTCTTATACCAAGGCCGGTTCGGAAAATGCTAACGGCACTTTGATCAATTCCAAGACCAAGAAGGGCGGCAACACCACCGGTTCTATGTCCGAAGGCCGTTGCTCGACCACAAAGGGCGTGGAAAACTGCGTGAGCTTCTCTTTCGTAACGGATGAAGCTTTCCGCGTGAACGTTCGAATCTTTGACCATCTCGGCCATTTTGTGAACCAGTACAACCAGGAACTCTCTCAGGATGAATTCAACAAGCTGACCGGTTCCTATACTTCGAATGAAATTTGCTCGGACAAGACGGGTACGGGTTCTATCGCTGCAAGCGTGAAGATGTACCCGGTTTCGAAGAACGGTCGTAAGCTCGGCACAGGTGCTTATATTTACCAGATTTCCCTTGTGGAATATCCGCAGACTCACTGCGTGAATGTGGGCGGTGAACAGAGCTACATGCCGGGTGAATATCGCCGTACGGAATACAAGCAGACCCGCGGATTCCGTCGTGTGGACTAACCTTCCATAGTTGAACGTTAACTGAAAATCCCGAGCAGGTCGCTCGGGATTTTTGCTTTTTTTAGAAGGGATGTTGTTAAATTTAAAGCATGGCATTATTACTCCTTATTTATGTGGTGGCGCTTGCTTGGATTGCTGTCCGGAGCGCGTCTCGGATTAAGAATGTTTCTGACTTTTTCGTTGCCCACCGCGGCGGTTCGGTGTGGATGATTACGGGAAGTCTTTTGGCGACGATTTTTGGCGGATCGGCGATTATCGGTGCGATTGATGCGGGGCCTGTCATTGGCGGCGCTGCCACTTGGTTTATGCTGTCGGGGGCTCTCGGTTTGCTTGCCTTGCTTCCGTTCCTTCCAAAAATTATGCGTGTGCGGCGTTTTACTCTGCCGGATATGATTGAAGATTTTTACGGCAAAGGCCCCAAAACGGTGGCGTCTATTGTGATTCCGGTTGCGTGGACCGGTGTGGTGGCGGCTCAGATTATCGCTGCGGCAAAAATTCTCCAGAGCTTTGTGGGAATGGACTATTCCGTTGCAGCGGTGATTAGCGCGGTTGTCTTTATTGCGTACACAGCTTTCGGTGGACAATTCTCCATTTTGCGAACCGATTTTTTGCAGGCGGCTTTTATTGTGGTGGGCGTTGTGCTGCTTGCCTTTTTTGCCGGGCGGACTCCCGTAATCCATCCGGGTACTGTAGCTCCTGCGTTTCCTTTTAATGCGCATTTTTCACCGCTGGACTTGTTTTTACTATTGCTGACTTATGCCACCACGTTTACTTCTGGTCCGGATATGTTTTCCCGGTTGTTTTGTGCAAAAGATGAAAAGACCGCTCAGGTGTCGGTGATGATCGTTGCGCTGGTGATGGCGGTGGTTGGCGCTTGCATTGGATTTTTAGCCCAGTATTCAGCGACTTTACCCATGCTTGGCGATGGCGCAAGGATTATTGAAGTCGGGAAGGTGGTTTTGCCCCACTTTTTGATGCCGGTCCTTTGCCTTTGCCTTTTGAGTGTTGTGCTTTCTTCTGCGGATACGACCCTTTTGAGCTCTTCGATTATTTTTACCCGTATGATTTCGGGCAAAGAAAACGATGACCGAAATGAAATTTTCCGCACTCGCTTGGTGATTGTAATCGACGGGCTTTTGGCGCTTTTGATTGCGCTTGTATTTACAAATATTATCGGGATGCTTTTGCTTGCCTTGGCGGTATATGCGGGGGCTTTCACGCTGCCGATTTTGTTCGGGCTTGCTGGGCTCCGTGTAAAGCCCAAGTTCATTTCTCTTGGGATTGTTTGCGGTGGACTTTTGGCCTTGGCGGGGAAGCTTTTGCCGCAGACTTCCGTGCCTCATTTGGGGGACCTTCTTTTGGTTTTGGCGTTCGTCGTGAACGGTGGATTATTGTTCCTCGGGCGCGTTCGAAAAGCTCCTTAATTTCTATCTTTTACGCATCGTTTTAATCCGAGGTGATTATGTCTGAAGAACTGAATCTTAAATTCGTCGATCCGCAGCCGCTCCGCTACGGTGAAAACTCTCACCAGTCTGCCGTTTTCTACCGCGATCCGACTTGCAACGAAGCAAGCCTTGCGACTGCGAAGCAGCTCCACGGTAAGGAACTTTCCTACAACAACATTGTAGATGCCGACGCTGCTCTTGAAATGGCCCGCGAATTTAGCGATTCGAATGCAATCGTGATAGTGAAGCACATGAACCCGTGCGGCCTTGCTACGGGTGAAACTTTGCTTGATGCCATGGAAGCGGCTTGGGCAGGGGATCCGGTGTCCGCTTTCGGTTCCGTGATCGCTTCGACCCGCAAGGTGGACCTTGCAACGGCTCAGTTCTTGAAGGGCCGCTTTATGGAAATCTTGCTCGCTCCGGCTTTCGATGACGACGCTCTTGAATTCCTCAAGAACAAGTCCAAGGACATCCGTCTTTTGGAAGTGGGCAAAATCGAAAAGGCCAAGACTTGCAAGGTTTACAAGCACGTGATTGGCGGTATGCTCGTTCAGGACCGCGACGTGGACACTTACGAAAAGTTCGAAACGGTGACCAAAGCTCAGTTCCCGAAGAATAAGGAAGACCTCGCTCGCTTCACGTGGCTTGTGACTAAGCATACGAAGTCCAATGCAATCGTGATGGGCTATGAATACAAGCCGGGTTACTTCCAGGTTATCGGTCTTGGCCCGGGTCAGCCGAACCGTATCGATTCGAACCTCCGTCTTTGCCAGCCCCTCGTGCGGGACAATGTGGCTCGTCTTCCGGAAGCGAAGGGTTTCTTCGATGCAGAAGGCAAGCTTGTGGACGAAGCCGGTCTCAAGGCTCTCGAAAAGAAGGTCTTTGGCGAAGTGGTGATGGGCTCCGACGCCTTCTTCCCGTTCCCGGACAATGTGGAAGCTGCACACGATGCTGGCGTCCGTTACATCGTTCAGCCGGGTGGATCTAAGAAGGATGACCTTTCCATTGAAGTGGCCGACCAGTACGGCATTGCAATGGTGTTCACCGGAATGCGTCACTTCCGTCACTAATCGGAATTCCAATGGCTTCGAAAAACGCACAGGATTTGAATTCCCGCGAGATCTATCTCACGGTTTTGAACTTTTTGAAAATGGCTTACAAAAAAGGCCCTCAAAAGCTCAATGCCAAAGAATGGGAAACCTTTCGTGACAAATTAAAGAGTTCATCGCTTTCTGCAGAAGAAGCAAAAGCGGTTAGCTTTTGGACGATGGAAAATCTGGTTTGTCACAAACCTTCGCGGGTTCAGCCTCGTGCGCTTCAGGAGTTTGAAGAACGCATTTTTTCGGGACCGGTTCACAGTGAATTTGTGGAAGCGGTCCAATTCGGCATGGTCAGTGAAATGCAGGGCGAAAATATTCTGGATGAATTCTTAGAAACCTCTTCGCAAGCTGTGCTTCCTGACCGGATGCTGACTTCTCTTTCCCGTATGTGGGCCCGGAATATTCAGGGCTATCAATCCGTTAAGGTTAGCTAATGCAGGTACGTGTTATCGGCGGAGGTCTCGCCGGCTGCGAAGCGGCTTTGCAACTTGCTTGCCGCGGTTTTGATGTTGAACTTTATGAAATGCGTCCAAATCAGATGACGCCCGCGCATCGGGATGGAAGCCTTGCTCAGTTAGTTTGTTCGAACAGTTTTAAAGGCATGGAACCTACATCGGCCCATGGTCTTTTGAAACGCGAACTTCGCATGTTGGGCAGTTTTCTTTTGAAATGTGCCGATGAAGCCCGAGTTCCGGCAGGGGAATCCCTGACCGTCAACCGTGAAATTTTTAGCGCATCGGTAGAAAAGGCGATTGCCGCAGCGAGCCGTATTCATTTGCACCGCGAGGAAGTGAAGTCGATCCAAGGGGATCTTCCGACGATTGTCGCTGCGGGCCCTTTGGCAAGCGATGCCCTGGCCGACGATATTTTTGCGCACCTGGGCGGATCTCGTCTGCATTTTTTTGATGCCATCGCTCCGGTCGTTGAAACGGATTCTATCGATTTCGATCACGCTTTTTACCGCAACCGTTGGGAAAAGGGTGAAACCGCCGATTTTATCAACTGCCCGTTAGACAAAGAAACGTACGATGAATTTGTACGTCGTTTGCGCGAAGCGGAATCCATTGAACCTCGTCCTTTCGAAAAGAAGGAACTTTTTGAAGGCTGCCTCCCCGTGGAAGAAATGGCTCGCCGTGGCGAAGATACGCTGCGCTTTGGTCCTATGCGTCCTGTGGGACTTGGACTTGGGAACAATGGAAAGAAATGGTATGCGGTGATTCAGCTTCGTGCTGAAAATAAAGAAAAGACTTTGTTCAACATGGTGGGATTCCAAACACGTCTCCGCTATGGAACGCAAAAGGAAATCTTCACTTTGGTGCCCGCTTTGAAAAATGCGCGCTTTGCGCGCTTGGGAGCGATGCACCGCAACACGTTCATTGAAAGCCCAAAACTTTTGGACGAAACGCTCCGCTTAAAACCGGAAGTGGAACAGGCGTCGAATCTTCCGCCGACATGGTTTGCTGGCCAAATTACGGGCGCGGAAGGTTATACCGAAGCCATTGCCACGGGCTGGTATTCGGCTTGGAATATGGCGAATACGCTTTTGCACGGCAAAACCCGTGAACTTCCGCCGGAAAGCTGCATCCGTTCGTTACTGCATCAGTTGGTAACGCCCAACGAAGACTTTCAGCCGATGAATTTTAACTTCGGCCTTTTGCCGCATAAGCAAGATTATAAAAAGAAGGATAAAAAGCGCCTTCTTGCAGAACAGGAAGAATTGGCGTTGCGCGAATGGATCGCTTCAACGCCCGAAATTCATTAATCGCAGACTCTTTGCAATTTGACGATCTGCTCGTGCGCCCAGTCTTCAAAGGTGTCATTGGCGATGTGCTCCTTTGCATCGCGCATGAGCTTTAAATAGAAGTGCACGTTGTGAATGGACGCGAGCGTCATGGCAAGGATTTCTCCCGAGTGGAAAAGATGACGCAGGTACGCTCTGCTGAAATTGCGGCAGGTGTAACAGTCACAGTGAGGATCCGGCGCCATGTCAAGGCTTTTTGCGTAGCGGCCCGCTTTGTAATGCAGAACGCCTTCGCTTGTAAAGAGCATACCGTTGCGTGCATTGCGAGTTGGCATAACGCAGTCGCACATGTCAACACCGCGTAAAATCAGTTCCAGAAGATTCCACGGAGTTCCGACCCCCATCACGTAGCGCGGCTTTTCTACCGGCATGAAGTTTGTGCAGTAGTCCGCGATCTGGTACATGAGTTCCACCGGTTCTCCGACAGAAAGTCCGCCGAGAGCGTAACCATCCGGATCGACTTTTTTGATTTCTTCAATAGCTTTTGCGCGCAAGTCCAAATGCATGCCGCCCTGGATGATGCCAAAGAAGCTTTGGTCGTACCCGAACAGGGGTGCGTTTTCTTCGAGCCAAATTTTAGCGCGACGGGTCCAGTCCAAGGTAAAGTTCAACGACTTGAGAGCTTCTTGTGGGGTGCTCGGGTAAGGCGTGCATTCGTCCAGTGCCATGATGATATCAGCGCCGATTTCACGCTGGGCCTTCATGACGCTTTCGGGAGAAAAGAAGTGCTTTGAACCGTCGAGATTGCTGCGGAATTCAATGCCTTCTTTTTTGATTTTACGGAGATCCTTTAAACTCCAAACTTGGAATCCACCGCTGTCGGTGAGCATAGGTCCGTGCCAATGCATGAACTTGTGCAGACCACCGGCATTTTTGATGAGTTCCGTTCCCGGGCGCAGGTACAAATGGTACGTGTTGCCAAGGATGATTTCCGCCTGAGCTTCGTCTAAGTCGCGGGGCGTTAAACCTTTGACGGTCGCCTGCGTGCCGACGGGCATAAAGATCGGTGTCGTGATGACGCCGTGGCTTGTGTAAATCTTGCCCAGTCGAGCTTTCGACTTGGAAGATGTCTTGAGAAGTTCAAAGCGGTTCTTTTCCATGGGGTTCTTTTTAAAAATTAGCGGGTCTTGACAATGGTCCAGGCTTCGTCAAAAAGGCGTGCAGCTTCGCCCGGGTCCTTCAAGAAGACCATGCGCTTGATTTCTTCTTCGGTGGGGTTGATGACGCGGTTTTCGGTGAAGTCAGAATCGAGGACTTCCAGGGAAGCTTTGTTCGGCGTCGCGTAATTGATGAACTTGGCAAGCTGTGCACCGATGTTTGCGTCCAGGATGTAATTCATGAATGCGTATGCGCCATCCGGATTGGGAGACTTGCTGCTGAGGGTCATGGCATCGACCCACATGAAGGAACCTTCGAGAGGAATTGCGAACTGGAGCGTTGGATCTTCTTCGATTGCAGCCATGGCTTCGCCGTTGAAAACGATAGCGGCCCAATCCATCTTGGAAAGAACTTTGTCTTTGCCGCCCACCGAGCCGTCGAAACCGAGGAAGTGAGGGTTCTTTTTTGCCTGGAGAATGTAATCGACAGCCTGGTTCAATTCATTTTTGTCTGTGCTGTTTGCGTCAAAGCCTTTTGCCTGGAGTGCCATGGAGAGCATGGAACGGCTTTCTTCCAAAAGGCTGAAATTGCCCTTTGTATTCTTTGCGTCAAAGAGGAGGCTGTAGCTAACCGCCATCGGATCGATGGTGTTGTCGCGGTAGAGAATGCCGGTTGTGCCCCAAAGATAGGGAAGGGTGTATTCGTTTGTGGGATCGTAGCTCGGATTGCGGAACTGTTCTGCCACATTGATGCGGTTTGGAATTTTGTTCGTATCGATTTTTCCGATGAGACCTAAGTGAATCATCTGCTGGATAACAACATCACTTGCAATGATCACGTCGTACTGAGCTGTACCGACGGTCTGCAATTTGCTGATCATTTCTTCCTGGGCTTCGTAAAGTTCGAGCTGGAGCTTGTAACCCGTTTTGGCTTCAAAATCCTGAAGCATGGCCGGGTCGATGTATTCACTGTAAATCATGACAGTGATTTTGCTAGGCTTGGTGGAAGACTTTTTTTCGCTGTTGCAGGCGACGAAAAGGCTTGCGATTGCTAAAAATGAAAGAGCGAGGAAAATCTTTTTCATTTTTGATCCTTTGGATGGTTGTGAACTTTTATAAGCAAATTTAGTAGAAATCATTTTGACTTGGCTAATTTACGTTCTTTGCGAATGCCTTTCAAAACGAGAAGAAGCATTACAAAGAGAGTCAAGCTGAAAATGATGGTGGAAAGCGCATGGATCTGCGGAGAAATTCCGCGTTTTAACGATCCGTAAATGTAAAGCGGTAGCGTTTGCGATTCTGGACCGCTGGTGAAAAAACTCAAAATGAAGTCGTCCAAGGAAAGCGTAAACGCGAGAAGCGCACCCGAAATGATGGCTGTAGAAAGCTGCGGCAAAATGACGCGGCACCAGGCTCCCGCCGTGGAAGCGTAAAGGTCCCGAGCGGCTTCGATCTGCTCTTTTCCGATACTCGATAGACGGCTTTGCACAACGAGAACCACAAAGCTGATTTCTAGCGTCACATGGGCGATGATCATTGTAAGCATTCCCGGTTCAAAAATCGAAGTCCAGGACCTGAAAAGCGCAAAGACGACAGCCAAGGCGATGGCCATTAAAATGTCGGGCGTTACCACGGGCACGTTAATGGACATGTCGTAAAAATAGCGCATCTTTTTTCCCCACGGCGTACGGTGAATTCCGATGGCGAGGAGCGTTCCGAGAAGCGTGGCCACAAGAGTGCTCACCACGGCAAGGACCACCGTATTGATGGTGGTCGTCTGCACCATGGCGTTATCAAACAGGCCTGCGTACCAGTCGAGGGTAAAACCTGCCCAGCTTTGACCGTGTTTGCTGGAATTAAAGCTTTGTTCTACCACAAGGAACATCGGCAGGTACAAAAGCGCAAAACCGATGAAGGAAAGAACGGCGACAAAAAGGGGGAGCTTGCGTTTAGACAAAATTCTTTCCTCCCACTCTTTGGAAAATTACAAGACTTATGACGCTCGAAAGAATCAGAACGACACCCAGCATCGCGCCGAAGGGCCAGTCGCTTGCGGAACCGAACTGCTGTTGGATCAGGTTACCGATCAGCATGTATTTGCTACCGCCCAACAGGTCGCTGATGACATACATGCCAAAGCTCGGAACGAGAGTCAAAATGACGCTTGCGATAATGCCCGGCATCATCTGCGAAAGAATGCCGTGGGTAAACGTGCGAATGGGCCCGGCGTAAAGATCCCGCGCCGCTTCAACGATTCCCCAGTCCAAACGTTCGACGCTTGTGTAAAGCGGTAAAACGGCAAAGGGGAGCATGGAACTGACCATGCCGACGTAAACGGCAAAGCTTCCCGGGTAAAGGGATTCGCCTTCTGCAATCAGTCCAAGGAAACGGGCGATGCTCGCTGGGAACATGTCCGGTCCAAGAAGAATCATCCAGGCTGCGGTACGGATAACGAGGTTCGTGCAACTGGGAACCATGATGAGCGCAAAAAGAAATGCGCGCATGCTTTTGCCATGGTTCGCAATCCAGAATGCCATGGGAAGTCCGAAGAAAATGCAGAGTACCGTTGTGAACGAGGCGATTTTTACGCTGCGCCAAAGAATGAGCAGGTTATCGGGAGACCAGCCGAAGGTGCTGAATCCTAAAAGCCGTTTTAAGTTCAAAAGGGAGAAGGTCCAATGGATGCTTCCGTAGGAACCCCGTTCCGCAAAAGCGAGGACCATTAAGAAAATGGTGGGGATCAAAAGGAAAACTAGCAGCCAGAGAATTCCAGGCCCTGTAAGAAGCACACCGAATTTGCGCATGCGACTGCGGGTGGTGAGCTTGCCTTCAAAAACTTCGATTTGTTGCATAGGCTAGTCGCTCAACACTTGCAGATATTGCGGATCGATGTAAAGATTCACTTGGTCGCCTGGATTGTAAATTTCATCCGGATCGGTCATGACGCGGAGCTTTAAACTTTCGTTCCCACCGACTCCCGGAAGCTCTGCGATTAATTCCCAATAGTCACCGCGGAAGATACGCTCTAGGATTTTTGCCGGGTAGACGTTGTTTGCAAAGGATTCGCTTGGCGTGCAAACGTGAATGTCTTCCATTCGAATGGCGATGCCGCCCTTTTCCCAGGCAGGATCTTTTTCGAGGACGAGATTTCCAAAGTTCGTACAGGCGAGCTTTTCGGAAACGCGTTCGCTTTCAAGAATGTTGGCTTCGCCGATGAACGTGGCAACAAAACGGTTAACCGGGTGCTCGTAAATGTCTTCCGGTGTGCCGTCCTGGATAATCTGTCCGTTGACCATCACGAGGATGCGGTCGCTTACAGCAATGGCTTCGTCTTGGTCGTGAGTCACCAAAATGAACGTTGTATCGGTTTTGCGTTGCAGTTCCCGCAGTTCCACTTGGAGCTTTTTACGGAGATTTGCGTCCAATGCAGAAAGAGGTTCGTCCAAAAGCAGAATGTCGGGCTCGTTCACCAGGGCGCGGGCAAGCGCCACGCGCTGCTTTTGTCCACCGGAAAGCGTCGCTGGCATTTCTTTTGCAAGATCCGAAATATTGACGATTTCCATCATCCTGTTCACACGGCGTTCGATTTCGTCTTTAGGAACGTGATGACTTTTGAGTCCGAAGGCGATGTTGTTGAAAATGTTCAAATGGGGGAACAGCGCGTAATTCTGAAAAACCGTGTTAATCGGACGCTTGGACGGGGAACGGTTGGAAATGACGTTTCCGCTTAAAACGACTTCGCCTGAATCCGCTTTTTCAAAACCTGCAATGATGCGAAGAAGGGTCGTTTTGCCGCAGCCCGAAGGACCGAGCAGGGTCACAAATTCTCCGTCTTTGATAAAGACATTGATGCCGTCCAGGACGACTTTCTTTCCAAAGCTTTTGTGCACATCGCGAATGTCCAAATCAAAATTCTGATTTGACGAAGGCAAAGGATTCATGGCGAATCTCCGTAGAAAACGCGGTTCAGTTTTTCGCCAAAAATAGAAAGTTTATGATGAGAATAAAAATTCCCAGACCGATTTATGGTTTTGCCGGCGGGTAAATGGGGAGCGTTGGAATTCGGGTATAAGTTTTTTTCGAGGAATCGAGGCCGAGAAATATGGCGGATTCCCCTAAGGAAAGCATAATGAACTTGGGCTTAAGAACTCGCAAGTATTTGTTGACTTGAACTTGCAAAGCCGCAGGGGATTCGACTCCCGGCCTTTTGCATTCCACCAGAAGCCAAGGTTCCTTGGCGTTTGCCCCTTCCCGAAAATCGTGCACGAGAATGTCTACACGATTGGCATTTTTAGGATCAAAAGTCCGCAGCGCAAATTCGGTTTCAATCAAATGACCGGGAACTTGCACGGCGTCTTTTAACCAAGAAACCACCGCTTGCCGCACCGCTTCTTCGGGAGTCGCTGCAACGAGCTTTTTTCGGGAAGAGTCAAAGTAGGAATCCATGAAAATGGTTCGCCTTAGCGGAATGGATAAGGAGTGAACGGAGGAATGTGGAATTCTTCCTTCAGATCGTCCCAACGGATCAGACGGTTTTTCCAAACGTACTTGCGGTACAGCCGACGGGCCACACGGCTTGTGATTTCGTAAGGAATCGTGTGATGGGCTTCCGCAACGGACTCCATAGAAATCCGGGAATCAGCAGCGCCATTCACCACTTCCACCGTTTCACCGATCTGCACGTCCGGAATACGGCTCACGTCCACCATGGTAGCGTCCATGCACACGCGTCCAAGAATTGGGCAGAGTTGGTTGCGGATAACGACGTAACCGTTGTTGTATTCGCCGCGGAGGTAACCGTCGCCGTAACCGATAGCGATAGTCGCAACTTTTGTCGGCTGCTGTGCCACCCAGTATTGGCCGTAAGAAACCCCTTCGCCAGTAGGCACTTCGTGAATCGTGCGGATGGTCGATTTGATTGTCATGACGGGCTTTAATTCCGGATATTCAAAACCTTCCGGCGGAGTCGCACCCATGGGATTGTAACCGTAAAGGACAAGGCCCGGACGCACCATGTCGAAGTGGCTTTCCGGATGGCGGAGCGTGCCTGCGGAACTGGAGCAGTGGCAAATCTGCGGGCGGATTCCTTCGTTTGTCAAAAGCTCCACCAGGTTTGAAAAACGGTCGATCTGACGCTGAGTGCTTTCGTTGGACGTTTTGTCTAACATGTCGGCGGTGGCGAGATGGGTGAACATCCCTTCGACTTCCAAATGCTTTAAGGTGAGGATCTGGCGGATCGTGTCAAAGTCGTCGAAGCGTACGCCGTAGCGGTGCATGCCCGTGTTGATGGCAAGGTGCGCTTTGCAGTGCAGATTGTTTTCTTCGAGATACTTGTCGAAGGCGATCGCAGTTTTCAAGTCCGAAAGGGCGGACGTCAGTTGGAATTCTACAAGGTAAGGGAAATCGGCAGGAATGCAAGGACCAAGAATCAAAATGGGAAGATCCATACCGTACTGACGGAGAAGCATGCCTTCGGAGAGGTGTGCCACGCCCAAAAAATCCGCTCCACTGTTTTTTGCGGCATAGGCGCAGGCGAGAGAACCGTGTCCGTAGCTGTCCGCTTTGACGGGAAGCAGGATCTTTGTGTTCTTCGGGATGGATTTACGGACAAATTGAATATTGCTCGCGAGAGCGTCCAAGTTGATTTCGATCCAATTCGGGCGCGTGATACTGTTCAAATCAGGGGGAAGTTTTGCCAAATTCATAGTGTTCAAAATATAGATTAGAAACCTCCGTTTGGTCTTGAAAATCGTAAGTTTTTTGCAATGATTTGAGTGTGTAAGTGGTTGATTTTCAACAAGATACGCCGTCTTTGTTCCGAGAAGTCTTTTTTGGAGCGGAAAACCTGTGCAAACATTAGTATTTTTACCGCGAAACAAAAAAGAGGCTCATTATGGATCCAAGAATTGTCCAACTTGCGGAAATGCTCATTCAAAACGCAATCCGCCTGCAGAAAGACGAAAATATTCTGATCGAAACCACCGACACTCCGACGGATCTTTCCGTTGCACTGATCCGTGCCGTGGCAAAAGTCGGCGGAAGACCGTTTTTAACCCATCACCGCAGCGCTGTCAACCGCGTTCTTTTGCAAAACGCTTCCGATGAGCAGTTAAAAATCGCTGCGGAACACGACCTTGCATTTATGAAGCACATGCAGGCCTATCTTTCGATTCGCGGAAGTGACAATTTTGTAGAACTTTCTGACGTTCCTGAAGACCGGACTTTTGCGAACCGCACCATCCGCCATCCGGTGCTCGATTACCGGGTGAACAAGACGCGTTGGTGCGTTTTGCGCTGGCCCACTCCTTCGATGGCCCAGGGCGCAGGCATGAGCACGGAAGCCTTTGAAGATTTCTATTTCAAAGCGTGCCTTGCCGATTACCCGGCGATGCAGAAAGCGGCAGAGGCTCTGGTTGACTTGATGAACAAAACGGATAAGGTTCGCCTGGTCGCTCCGGACACGGATCTTTCCTTTAGCATTCGGGGAATTCCGGCGGTACCGTGCTGCGGCACAATGAACATTCCGGATGGTGAAGTGTACACGGCTCCGGTTAAGGAAAGTGTGAACGGTGTTATCCATTACAATGCGCCGACTCTGTATGAAGGCAAGAAGTTTGAAAACATTCGGCTCGTGTTCAAGGACGGTAAAATTGTGGAGGCGACTTCTTCGAATACGCAGGCGATGAACGCCATTTTCGATACCGATGAAGGCGCTCGTTTTGTGGGAGAATTTGCCATCGGCTTCAATCCGTTCGTTTTGCATCCGATGTGCGACATCCTTTTTGACGAAAAAATCGCGGGAAGCATTCATTTTACGCCGGGACGCTGTTACGAAGATGCTTATAACGGAAATCAGTCGGCGATCCACTGGGATCTCGTGCTGATTATGCGACCGGAATACGGTGGCGGAGAAATTTATTTTGACGATCGCCTGATTCGGAAAAACGGAATTTTTGTCATTCCGGAGTTAGACGCGCTTAACCCTGACAAACTTGGCGCGCAAAAGTGACAAAACGACAGTTTTGCTATATTTTGCGACTGAAAGCGACAAAACGGTAACTTTCTTGGGCTGGACTTCTGTTAAAATCGTAGAAAAACGCCAAAAATCTTCTTGGCACGGTTTTTGCAAAAGGTAGAGCACAAACCATAAGGAGTACACTGTGAGTATTCAAGAAGAATTTGGCTGCCTCGTCTTCAATGCAAAGACGATGAGCAAGTATCTTTCGCACAAGACTTATGAAAGTCTTCTCGCCACGATGGAAAACGGCACTGCTCTCGACGCATCGATTGCAGACGAAGTTGCTTCGGGAATGAAAACTTGGGCAATGGAACATGGTGCAACGCACTTTACGCACTGGTTCCAGCCGTTGAACGGCACCACTGCAGAAAAACACGATGCTTTCTACAATCCGGATTTTAAGGGCGGTATCGTCGCCTCTTTCAGCGCAAAGGAATTGATCCAGGGTGAACCGGATGCTTCTAGCTTCCCGTCTGGCGGTCTCCGTGCAACCTTTGAAGCCCGCGGTTATACCGCTTGGGATCCCACAAGCCCCGCATTTATCAAGGTGAACAACGACGGCGTTGCCGTTCTCTGCATTCCGACCGTGTTCTACGGTTATCACGGCGAAGCTCTCGACAAGAAGACTCCGCTCCTCCGTGCACAGGCCGCCCTTGAAAAACAGATTAACCGTGTCGCAAAGCTTTTCGGCGTTCAGGGCAACAAACGCCCGTTCGCTACTCTTGGTCCAGAACAGGAATACTTCCTCGTCGATTCCGAAGTTTACAGTCAGCGTCCGGACTTGATCCAGACCGGTCGTACCCTCTTCGGCGTTCGCCCGGCCCGCCATCAGCAGCTGGAAGACCACTACTTCGGCAAAATCAAGAACCGCGTTCTTTCCTTTATGGCAGAAGTGGACAAGGAACTCTGGAAGCTCGGCGTTCCGGCAAAGACCCGTCACAACGAAGTGAGCCCGGCCCAGTTCGAACTCGCTCCGGTCTTTGAAGAACAGAACCTTTCTTCGGACCATAACATGCTTGTGATGGAAGTTCTCCAGACCGTTGCAGAACGTTACGGCCTCGTTTGCCTGCTCCATGAAAAGCCCTTCGACGGCGTGAACGGATCCGGTAAGCACAACAACTGGTCGATCACCGGTCCGGACGGCAAGAACTGGCTTTCTCCGGGTAAGACTCCTCACGAAAATGCGAAGTTCCTCACAGTCCTCGTTTCCATCATCAAGGGCGTTGACACTTACGCTCCGCTGCTCCGCGCAACGGTGGCTAGCGCTGGTAACGATCACCGTCTCGGTGCAAACGAAGCTCCTCCGGCTATCATCTCGATCTTCCTCGGTGAACAGCTCACCGATATCATCAACCAGCTGGAAAAGGGTACGCCTACATCCACGAAGGTCGGTTCCGAAATCGAAATCGGCGTTTCCATGTTGCCGCCGCTTCCGAAGGATGCTACGGACCGTAACCGTACAAGCCCGTTTGCGTTCACCGGTAACAAGTTCGAATTCCGTGCAGTGGGCAGCGAACAGAGCTGCGCAACGTCCAATACGGCTTTGAACACGATTGTGGCTTGGGCTTTGGACGACGTGATGAATCAGATCGAAGCTCTTACCTCGAAGGGTACAGAATTCAACGCGGCCGTGCAGAGCGTTCTCAAGAAAGAAATCAAGGAACACAAGCGCGTGCTCTTTGACGGCAACGGCTACAGCGGCGACTGGGAAGTGGAAGCAGCCAAGCGCGGTCTTCCGAATCTCAGAACGACTCCGGAAGCGATCAAGGCTTACCGCGATCCGAAGGTCATCGAACTTTACAAGAAGTACGGTGTTCTTTCCGAAGTGGAACTCGAAAGCCGTTACGTAATCGAAAAAGAAAAGTACGAAACGGTGATTGCCTTGGAAGCGAACTGCGCTCTCATGATGGCAAAGACCATGTTCCTCCCGGAAGGCATTTCCTATGCCGCAGAACTTGCCGATTCCTGCGCTTCTCTCACGGACTACGTGCACAAGGGCGTTTCCGCTCTTGCAAAGTCTGCCGCAGAAAATGTAGAAAAGCTCACTCAGGAAATCGACAAGCTGGAAAAGGCTGTCGATTCTAACGATCCGGCTGCAGAACTGGAAGGCATGAAGAATGTCCGCCAGGTTGTGGATACCCTCGAACGAATCGTTCCGGATTCCCAGTGGCCAGTTCCGGGATACGGCGAAATGTTCTTCGTCGGCTAATCCGAAAACCTTCCAAGACAAAAAATGTAACAGAAGCTTCCGCCAAGGCGGGGGCTTTTGTTTTATACGACATTTTTAGCCGAAAATGGCGAGAATCCAGAATGCGATGGCGGTAAGCGCCCAGACTGCAACGAGGAACTTTTTCTTTCCGATTTTTCCCATGGAAATCGCAGTGGTAAACGTGAGATAGAGGGCAAAGAAATAGCAGAAAATCGTCACGATTTCTTGAGGAATGAAACCGGGAAGGACGTTTCCGCGAATCAGTGCGACGCATGCTGCAAAAGCTTGAATCAGCCCGGGGAGTAAATAAGCTTTGCGCTTTTCGGGACTAGCGTTTTTAAAGGAAAAAATCCAAAGGAAAATCAGTGCAACTGCGGCAGTACAAGCAAAAAACGGGTATATGGTCATGGAAAGGAATATATTTTTATTTTGAAAAATGCGTCTTGGTAAAGCGTTAAAAGGGAATGCGAAATGATTCAAAAATTGATCCAGGCTTTGAATTCCGTGCTTTTGGGAAAGGAAGATTCCATTGAACTGCTTGTTGCAGCGATTCTTGCGAATGGCCACGTGCTGATAGAAGATGTTCCGGGCACAGGAAAGACGACTCTTGCAAGGGCGCTTTCGAAAGCGGTTTCCGCAGAGTATGCAAGAATCCAGTTTACACCGGATCTTCTCCCTGCCGACGTGACCGGTGGCGCCATTTACCGTCCGGGCAATTCGGAATTTGAAATCAAGAAGGGGCCTGTCTTTACGCAGGTTCTGCTTGCCGATGAAATCAACCGTGCAAGTCCCCGTACGCAGAGCGCACTCCTTGAAGCCATGGAAGAACGTTCCGTTTCGTTAGAAGGAAAGACGTATTTGCTTCCCAGCTTTTTTGTGGTCCTTGCTACGGAAAATCCGGTGGAATTCCGCGGAGTGTATCCCTTGCCCGAGGCGCAGATGGACCGTTTTATGATGCGGCTTTCTTTGGGGTATCCTTCGGAAGAAACAGAACTCGGTATCATTCGCGGTCACCGTTTTGAAGTCCCTGTGGAAAAACTTGAACCGGTGATGAATCCGGAAGACATTTTGCGCAGTCGGGAAGATGTCAAAAAAATCCATGTGGACGAAGCCCTTGAAGTTTATGCGGTGAAGCTTGTACAGGCGACGCGCCATCGCGCCGATCTTCGCTTGGGAGCGAGTCCTCGGGCGGGCATGGCTTTGGTGGCGATGGCGCAAGCTTTTGCCTATATGGACAAACGGGATTTTGTGATTCCGGACGATATTCAAAGAGCCCTTTTGCCGGTGATGTCCCATCGTATTTTCGCAGAAGATCCCGCTCCGGATGCTACGGTGAAAATTTTGGAAGAAATCCGGAAAAACGTGTCGATTCCCAGGTAGCTTTTGAAAAATCTCTTGGCAGAAATTCTTTGGCTTTGGAAGGCTTACCCCCGCGCACCGGAAAAGCCCGGGCTTTTGATGCGGTTGTATTACTTTTGGGATGAAGCGATTACGCCTGCAGGGCATGTGCTTTGTGCACTAATGCTTTTCGGTTTTCTGTTCTTGTTTGTGCCGGGCTTTGCGGTTTTAAAAGTGGTGGAAGGCGCTTCCCTTGTATGGATGATTTTTGCCCTTGTGTTTCGCCGAAAACCGGACAATCGCATTTTGCATGTAGAAGTTCCCATGGCAACGGAAGGGGAACTTGTGCAAATTTTAGCAAAGTTTGAAAAGCCTTTAACGAAATCGTCTTTTGTGGAATCCTTTCGCATGGATCCCAGTGTGGAACGTTTGGGTAACGGACTTTTGAAACCACGTCACCGCGGCGTTTTTACACTTTCCAAAATGGCATTTGTGGAACTGCACCCTCTGGGACTTTCCCAAAGTTTGCGTCCTTATGATGGCATGGCGGAGCTTCTTGTGGCTCCCAAAATCAAAAGTCTTTCTCGGTTCCCTTTTTTGACGGAAGGCGCAAGCGGTGCCAAATTTGAACGTCTGCTCCGCCCAGAAAATTCCCGTGGCATGGAATTTGTCGGAGTCCGCGAATATCGGGAAGGGGATAGCTTGCGGGATCTGCATTACAAAGCCTTTGCCCGTTACGGAAAACCTTTTACCAAAGAATTTGCCACAGAATCCGGCGGGGGAGTGACTTTACTTTTGGATGTTTCCGCAAAGCACTTCCGTGAAAAAATGTGCGTGGAAACGGCGATCCGTTTGTTCGGAAGTATTGCGTTTTACCTTTTGGAAAGGAATCTTTTAGGCCGCGTGTGGATTGGAAACGAAGAAGTCCGTTTTGAAGATTCCAAAAGTCCGCAGAAAAAAATATTGGCAGCCCTTGCACGGGTGCCTTATGCGGATTTGCATACCACATATACCCTTGAAAAATGGAATGTTTTGCCGGATGCAGACGTGCCGGTGCTCTGCGTTTCTGTGCATCCGGTGACGTGGCCCGCTGTGGATAAACAGGTCGTGGTGGTGAATCGTCAAATGAACCGCGCTGAAAACGATTCTTTGCGATATGTCCTTCGAGGAACGGAGACGGTGGAATGAAATTCGTCGGTTCCCATGAAGGCGCTTTGGTAATTCTTGTGGCGGCAATTGTCGCCCTTTGGAGCGTATCTGCAATTTGGGTTTTGGCGGTTGTTGCCCTTGCCGTTTCGCTGTGGGCGTATCGTCGTTTGCATGTTGGAAAACCGTTTAAGCTTCACCGGATTTGGCTTTATTTGGGGATCATTCCCTTTGCGATTTGGTTTGCTGCGTTCCCCAATACGCCTGGGAATTTTTCACCGCTTTTCATTTACATTCCTGCCTGGTATTTTTTGTACATCGCGCTGGTGGAATGGCTTTGCCTGGACCGCGGTGGACGAATGGTATTTGTCTGGTTCGACGCCTTTGTCGTTTTGCTTTTAAGCTCTTTTGAATGGAATATTGTCGCTTCGGTGGCGGCGGTCGTTGCCTTTGGAACTTTTTTGGTAGACGTGCGTTCCCGGAAAAGCTTAAAGCGGTGGATTCTTTTTTTGGGGATTTGTTTAATCGGCTTTGGAATTCTTTCCAACGTATTTTTGCAGATGCGATCGTTTGGTCGGAGTTCTAGAACGGAGCGTTATGAGAATTATTACCAGTCCCGTTCACTGATGGGTTTTTCAAGCGTGGGAAAGCTTGGATCCTTTGGGCCGAATTATTCCGGAAAGCGGGAACGGAATGTCGTTTTTCGAGTCTATTCCAAACGGGCGCCGGTTTATTTGAAAGGCATCTCGTACGAGCGTTACATTCCGGGATTTGGACTGTGGAAGCAGTCGAAGAAACACCGCTTTTTGCAGACCGGACGTTTTGTGGGCGACTACGGTGGCTTTGAAATCGGCGAACCCTTCGACACGAATGCGGTCTGGATCCGCTCCACCATCGATCTTGAAAGTGCCATTTTTGCGCCTCCCGGTGCTGCAGGCGTCGCCATTCAAGGCCCGGATTCCATACCGTATTACGCAGGGGATTTTTACCAGATGGTCGGAAAGTCTCCCCGGGACTGGTACTATTGGGATGGAATCCGCACCAAGGACACTCTTTCGCAGCACGATTCCGCATGGCTGAACGTGCCGCCTGCTTTGAACGAACTTCTCGATTCCGCAGCAAAAGAAATGGGACTTTTCCCGTCCAAAGATTCCGTGTTCAGCAATCTGAAAAAAATCCGGGAAAACTTCCGCACGGGTTATGCTTATTCTCTACAGCTTCCCCTTTCAAAAAATGAAGATCCGCTTCAAACATTCTTTCGAACGAAGCAGGGATTCTGCGAATATTTTGCCACTTTTAGCACGTTGCTTTTGCGCCGCATGGGAACGCCTTCCCGCTATGCGACGGGGTTTGCATATCCGGAACCGGGGGGCAGTTATTGGATTTTTTACCGTGGAAATGCCCACAGCTGGGTGGAATTTTTAGACCCGGACGGATTCTGGAACACTTTTGACCCAACACCTTCCACGGCGCGCCCTGAGGAAAAGGTTCCTTCGTTTTTTGATCGTTACTCCGAAAGATTGCGCAGCTCCCTTTCCCTTTTTTGGCACGAGCTGACCGAAGGCCGCTGGCGCGCTTCGTTGGACGCTTTTGGAAACTGGACTTCAAATCTATTGGAATCGGTAGTGGTTAAACTCGGACTTCTTTTTATCGCCATCGCTTTGATTGTGTGGAGGGTTATTCGCCGGATCCAAATCCGAAAAAAAGAACTTGCGACGCTTTCGCTTCGGGTGCAAAAATGGCAGAAGATTCTTCGCACTGCGGAATCCGGACTTAAAAATTTGGGATTTGTGCGAATGCCTGGGGAAACGGTACAAAAATTTATGCAAAGAATTCCTTCGACGCCGAAAACGGAAGAGTTTCTGAAAATGCTCCGCTCTTATTGTGCCAAACGTTGGCAATCCTATTGAATTTCTTATATTTAGCTCACATTTTTTACTTCGTAAGAGGTTTGTGAATATGAAATTTTGGCTTTCGAGTCTTGCTCTGAGTGCCGGCCTTGTTCTTTCTGGATGCTTTGCCACACCGGGTATGGTGATGAATGAATCTTCCGATTTAGACGGCACAATCGATACTTTGGCCGAATTCCAGGGGGCAAAGGTTCATTTGCAGAGCATTAACGCGAACACCCTTTCGAAGTTGATGTCCGTTCCGACGGATTCGGCGGTGGCAGCCCTTTCGGCTCTTCCGGAAGAACTTTTGAATTATAAGCCGGAAACCTATAAGCTCGGCGCGTTTGACATTGTGCAAGTGGTGATTTGGGAACATCCGGAACTGACCAGTCCTCTTGGTTCTTACCGCAGCGACAATGCGACGGGTCAGCTTGTAAGCGAATCCGGTGTGATGTTCTACCCGTATGTTGGGGCAATCAACGTGGTGGGTAAGACCATTGCGGAACTCCGCGCAGAAATTGTCACGAGCCTTTCCAAAGTTTTGAACAATCCGCAGATCGATGTCCGCCTTCTCCATAGCCAGCGTCACAAGGTTTATGTTCAAGGTTCTATCGAACACCCGGGCGTCGTGATGTTGAACGATGTGCCTGTGACGTTCCTCGAAGCTCTTAACCGCTGCGGCGGTGCAAATGCCAAAGCGAATCTTTCGGCAGTGGAATTTACCCGTGACGGCGTCACGTACCAGCTGAATCTGCTGTTCCCCTATGCAGCGGGTAAAGGTCCGAGCGACATCGTCTTAAAGGATAACGACGTCATTCGTGTTCCGGATGCCGATGAAACCAAGGTTTACATGATGGGTGAAGTTCGCAATCAGCAGGCGCTTCCCTTCAAAAATGGCAAGCTCTCCCTTTCCCAGGCGATTGCGGAAGCGGGAGGTTTGCAGCTTGAATCTGCCAAGGCGGAAAACATCTATGTGTTCCGCGCAGCGGCGTCCGATGAAATTGACGTTTACCATTTGAACGCCCGCAATCCGATGGCCTTGGTCTTTGGTGACCAGTTCGCCTTGAAACCGGGTGACATCGTTTATGTGGATGCAACGGGTCTCGCTCGCTGGAACCGCGTGGTCAAGCTGATCGCTCCGACAGCGTCGATGATTTACAACGGTACTTTGTCGGTAACGACGACGCATAATGCTTACAAGGCGATTCAAAACTGGTAAGAGTTTCTAAATATTTTTTAGACCTACTTGTTTTTTTTAACACTGTGAGTATATTTTCGCTATGAGTGGTAAAAGCGCGAATCAGTCGGAAAGACCTTTTTGGAGCCGTAAAAACCAGAAGGCTTACCGGATCAGTCGTGTACTCATCTATGCAACAATGATTCTTGCTCTAGTTGCAGCGGGGATCATCTGGTTTGGCGTGAACAACGCTCTGGGAAAATAAAAAGAGAGGTGTATTCTTATATGGTAATTAAGAATATGGGTATGAAGGGTCCGGAACCGATGTACTGCGGTCGTCGTCCCAAGAACGACAACGTAGAACCGTCCGTTCCGATGGCAAGCGAAGAAGAGCAGGAAGATATTGAAGAGGAAGAAGAAGAAGAAAACCTCGACGAAGAGGTGAACTTCGATAAGCCGACGTTCAAGCGTGACCAGATTTGGAACGATTACGCGGAAGATCTGGACTACGACCAGTGATTGCATCCCTGAAAAGGGGCGCCTTATTTCTACTCCCCTTGGCTTTCGCGTGTATAGCCGTTTCCTGTGCTGGAAGCAGTAGAGAAGCTTATACTCCCGAAGCCGAGGAATCTTTTGTATCCCGCGCGATGAGCGACTGGGTGTCTCCCGAAGAAGAACAGCGGGAGTCTTGGCAACAGTACCAGTTTGCCTTGCAGGCGATGGAGGACGAGGACTGGCTTGTCGCTCGTCATCATTTAGATCTTGCACTAAAAAAATTGGTAGAGGAGAATTACGACCCGGTCTTTTCCATTCAGGCTAGGCCGGGGGATTCTTTGTACCGTCGCGACATGCCCCGCAAGTTGATTGCGGCACTAGACGAGCTTTACCCCCAGATTCTTTCCATGGGGCAAGACGCTTCTGTTTATGTGCGTTATGAATTTGAAGAGTCCGGGCTTGAAAATTTAGACGAACCGCCGCTAGACAGTGCGGAACGCGAAGAAATCGAAAGTTTTTTGGACACGCTGAACCGCGCGGAATTTACGCTGCCGGTGGAATTCAACGAACGCGTCATGCAAGAAATCCAGTACTTGACAACGCGGGCCCACGATTTTACGGAAGCGTCTCTTTCCCGCAAAACGGCTTTCGACGAAATGCTTTATGCAAAAATCGATTCCATGGAGATGCCGCGGGATTTGATATTCCTTTCCCTTGTGGAATCCGGTTATAAAATCAAGGCGTATAGCCGTGCCAAGGCTGCTGGACTTTGGCAGTTTATCCCGGCGACGGGAAAGCGTTATGGACTTTATCAGGATTTTTGGATTGACATGCGTCGTAATCCTGAACTTTCGACAGTTGCCGCTATGCGTTATTTGCGGCGCCTGTACGAGGAATTCGGGGATTGGCTCATGGCGATGGCCGCATACAACTGCGGTGAAGGCTGTGTCCGTCGCCGCATCCGCGAGCTCAAGGAAGATACGCTTTGGGATTCCACCAAGGCGATTACCTATTGGGATCTGAAGCTTCCCAAAGAGACGATGCACTACGTTCCGCGAATTCTTGCAGCCATGACGATCGGACATTATCCGGAACATTACGGCATGAACGTGGAAAAGAAAGAACTCCCGGCTTATGATACAGTAACCGTGGTGGAATTCATGCCCCTCGATGACGTGGCGAAAGCTGCCGGCGTGGATACGCGGACGATTCAGGAATTGAACCTAGAATTGAACCGTTGGTGCACTCCGCCGAAGGAAGTCGGTTACGTTGTACGCATTCCAGAAGGAACCCGTGATTCTTTTTTGGTCGCTTACGAAAAAATGGATAAAAAATCCTGGTCCCGTTGGCAGTATCACAAGGTGAAGTCCGGTGAAAACCTCGGAAAGATCAGTCGCCAGTACGGCGTCTCGGTACGGGATATCCAACAAGCGAACCATTTAAAGAATACGCGCATCCGTCAGGGTCAAACCCTGATGATTCCTTTGCCGGCCAGCGCAATTTCCAAGTCTGAATCCAAAACTTCCACGAAAAAAACGGCATCCACTTCCTCTGCCGGAAAGTCTTCTCGGCGATCGTACCAGGTTCGCTCTGGCGATAATCTCGGATCCATTGCCCGCAAATTCGGGGTTTCTGTTTCGAATCTGCAAACGTGGAACGGCATCGACGGAACTTCCATTCGGGCGGGGCAAACCCTTTTTGTAGAAAAGCCTGTGGAAAAAAAGGAAAAAACACCGGACCCGGTAACCGCCCCAAAAAAGGCGGAACCCGATAACAAACCCGCCGAAAAAAAGGTCGAAAAAAAAGCGGCGACCACTGATGACTTTGTTCGGCATACGGTCCAATCGGGGGAATCTCTTTGGGATATTTCCCGCACTTACGGGGTAACCATTGAACAGATCGTGGAATGGAACAAGAAAAAGTCCACGAAAGTGAAAGCGGGCGAAGTTTTAAAAATTCGGCCAAACCGCTAAAATTCTTCTTATTTCGCAAAAAAGTACTTCAATTTGGTTATATTCTTAGAGTAAACCATAGGAGAATTTTATGTCGAATCATATTCTGTTTTTATTGGCGGATGGCTTTGAAGAAACGGAATGCGTTGCGCCGTATGATATTTTGATTCGCGGCGGTGTAAAAGTTTCTTTGGCAAGCATTCACGAAGATCCTTATGTGGAAGGCGCTCATGGCTTGACCGTCAAAGCGGACGCTTTGCTTTCGGAAATCGACCCATCCCTTTATTCGGGAATCTTTTTGCCCGGTGGCGGTCGCGGTGTGGAAAACCTGCGGGCATCGGAAGCGGTTTTAGAAATCGTCAGAACTTTTACGGATGCTGGCAAATGGGTGACGGCGATTTGCGCTGCTCCGACGGTTCTTGCTGCGGCAGGAATTTTGCATGACAAGCGTGTAACGAGTTATCCGTCTACGGAATCGGATATTTTGCCCTATTGCAAGAGCTATTCCCAGGACCGCGTGGTGGTTGACGGAAAACTGGTGACGAGCCGTGGCCCGGGTTCTGCAGAAGAATTCGGCTTCTGCTTACTTTCCCTTTTGGAAGGCAAAGAAAAGTCGGATGATGTCCGTCAGGGCATGGTTGCGCGCTGAGTTGTTTTAGCGCCCGGAATCTTTTACTAAATTTGGGCCATTATGTCAGACGTTTTTCTCTATGATACCACTTTACGCGATGGCAATCAGGACCGCAAAATCTCCCTTTCGCTGGGAGATAAACTGCAAGCGGCAAAGCTGTTAGATTCTTTCGGCTTTGATTACATCGAAGGGGGCTGGCCCAATCCCAGCAATCCGATAGATGTGGAATTCTTTAAGCATATTGGAGAGATGCATCTGACCCATGCGAAGGTTGCCGCTTTCGGTAGCACGCGCCGTCCGAACATTCTCCCGGAAGATGATCCTCTGTTGAAGGCTCTTGTCCAAAGCAAGGCGCCTGTCAAAACCATTTTTGGCAAAAGCTGGGACTTGCATGTGACGGATGTAATCCGCACGACTCTCGAAGAAAATCTCGACATGATCGAATCTTCGATTCGCTTCTTGAAGGAAAATTCCGAGGAAGTGATTTACGATGCGGAACATTTCTTTGACGGTTACAAAGCGAATCCTCAATATGCTTTGGAAACGTTAAAAGCTGCGGAACTGGGCGGTGCCGATTTCATCGTTCTTTGCGATACCAACGGTGGCACGATGCCGTGGGAATTGGCTGATATCATTCGCCAGGTTCAAGAAAAGGTTTCCATTCCGCTGGGCATTCATTCCCATAATGACTGCGATATGGCAGTGGCGAATTCTCTTGTGGCAGTCCAAAACGGCATCACGATGGTGCAGGGCGTTTTGAACGGTTATGGTGAACGTTGTGGCAACGCAAACTTGACAACGATTGCCGCGGACCTTGTTTTAAAACTGCAAAAGCAGCCTTTCTGTGCAAAGAACTTGCAGGACCTGCGCAAAGTTAGCCTCGCTTACGATCAGATCGTGAACATTCCGAGCAACATCAATGCGCCCTATGTCGGGGATGCGGCTTTTGCTCATAAAGGCGGCGCTCATATCGACGGCGTCATGAAGGTTTCCCGCAGCTTTGAACATGTGAACCCGCAGCTTGTGGGCAATAACCGAGTGTTCGTGGCCAGCGATCAGGCGGGCGGTTCTTTGGTCGTGGAAAAAGTGAAGGAACTTCTCCACGTAGATGTAGACAAGAAAGATCCGAAAATCCGCGAACTTTTGCTTTTGATTAAAAAGCGTGAAAATGACGGTTGGCATTTCGACAGTGCCGAAGCGAGCTTTGAAATGCTCGTGTACAGGACTCTCGGCTATTTTTCTTCGCCATTCTCTTTGGAAAATTACCGTTTGATCGAAGACCGCACCCATCAGGGGGTGAGCGTTTCCCAGGCGACAGTCAAGTTGCGCATTAACGATGCCATCAGTCATCAGGTGGCGGAAGGCGACGGCCCGGTGAACGCTCTTGATGCGGCACTTCGCAAGGCTTTGACACCTTTCTTCCCGTACATGAAGAATGTGCGCCTTGATGACTTCAAGGTGCGCGTTCTCGGTTCTAACGTGGGCTCCGATGCGCATGTGCGCGTATGGTCCACATTCGGCGATGAAAAGGATACTTGGCATGTGGCAGGCGTTTCTTCGAATATTATCGAAGCATCCTGGCTTGCTTTGATCGACGGCCTTACGTACAAGATTTATAAAGAACAAAAAAACGGACATTAGATCTATGAAAATCATTAAAGTCAAGCAGAATTCGAAAGAAGTGGAACGCATTTGTGGGAGAGGCGTTGCTCCCACGGAAGAAATTCACCAGAAGGTCAAGCAGATCTTGGAAGACGTCCGCACGGGCGGCATGAAGAAGGCTGTGGAATATGCCCAAAAGTTTGACGGCTTAAAGGGCAAGACTCTTGCAGTGAGCGAAAAGACCATTGAAAAGCTTGCGGACAAGGTTCCGGAAACTCTTGCCAAGGGACTTCGCCAGGCAATCAAGAATGCGGTGGAATTCCATAAGCATGAACTGAAGGATTTGAACGGATTTTCTTTTAAGGGCAAGGACGGTGAAGTTCTCGGTCAGCGTATTCGCCCGATGCATCGAGTTGGCCTTTATGTGCCGGGTGGTGCAGCCGTGTATCCGAGTACGGTCATTATGAATGCGGTGCCAGCTCTTGTGGCGGGCGTGGACGAAATCGTGGTGACGACGCCAGCAAAGGATGGCATTCACCCGTCTGTGGCATTTGTGCTGCGTGAACTTGGCATTACGGAAGTTTATCATATTGGCGGAGCTCAAGCGGTAGCTCTCCTTGCTTATGGCGCAAAGGGCGTTGAACCGGTCGATAAAATTGTGGGCCCGGGAAACGTTTTTGCAGCCATCGCAAAGAAGGAAGTCTTTGGAACGGTGGACATCGACATGATCGCTGGACCGTCCGAAATTCTCGTGATGGCGGATAACACTGCCGATCCGGACTTTGTGGCTGCGGATCTCTTAAGCCAAGCAGAACACGGTTCTGGTTTTGAAGCGGCAATTTGCATTACCGACAATATGGATACGGCGAAGATGATTTCTGCTTGCGTTGACGAACAGGTGGAAAATTCTCCGAAGCGTGAATTGCTTGAAAAAGTGCTCGGCAACTTCGGTCGTATTCTTGTGGTGGAAAACTGGTTTGACGGCGTAGCGATTGCGAACCGGATTGCTCCGGAACATTTGGAAATCATGACTTGCGAAGCGGAAGAGCTTTCGAAGAGCATTCTGAACGCTGGCGCAGTGTTCATTGGACCATGGTCGAGCGAACCGGTGGGCGATTACTTCGCTGGTCCGGATCACGTGCTCCCCACAAATGGTACTGCCCGTTTTTCGAGTCCCCTTGGCGTTTACGACTTTGTGAAGCGCATGAGCGTGATCAACTATTCGCAGAAAGCGATTTTGAAGCACGGAAAGTCCATTGCCGAAATGGCGACGACGGAAGGCTTTTATCACCACGCACAGGCTGTTCTGAAGCGTCTGTAACCGTTTTACAGCGAGTTAGTTTGTATAAAAAGTTCCTCGTAAAACGAGGAACTTTTTTGATGAGATTAAAATTTATAACCGGTGCGGATGGCGTAAGAAAGAACGGCAAATGCTCCTGCTACGTTCATGCTGGCTTTGCGGCCCGCCATGGGAATTTCCACTTTGAGGGAGCATTTGGCTAGCAGATCCGGTGCGATTCCAAGCTCTTCGTTTCCGAGAATGATCAGTCCTTTTTTCGGCCATTCTACGGTGGAAATGGGAACGGAACCTTCGCCGGTTTCTAAAGCGATGATGCTATAGCCGTTTTCTAAATGCGCTTGAATGCAGTCGAATGGAGTTTCCCAACGTTTGTGAGGAATCCAGCGTTCCGTGCCACGGGCTGCGCTTTTTAACATCGCATGCTGAATGTCTGGCGTGTAACCGGACAGGTGCACCGCTTCGAGTCCAAAACAGTCCGACGTGCGAAAAATCGATCCCACGTTAAAACCGCTGCGCAGATTGTGGGCGAGCACTGCGTAAGGAAGCGTGGGCATTACGGCTTCGGAACGGTCACCGGGTTCATTTTCCAGGTAAACGTCCCGTTCAAAACCGAGACCGGCTTCGGTACGAAAATCCTTGTAAAGGTCTATCAGTTCCGCTTGATTTTTACCGTCAAGACGTTTGGATGCGGGGAAGTTTTCCCATTCGGCATAATGCTCATATTCGTTACGAATTTGAGCCATGTCGTTTCCAAGTTGCAGAATGAGAATTCGCAAAAGTTCCGCGAAGCGTTTGGCTTTCGTCTTAGGCGCTAACGCGGAAAATTTTTGAATCGAATACATGGGCCTTAGTGGACCTTTTTTCCGTTCGAAACGTCACAAGTCACCGGTTTACCGCCGATTTCAAGTGCCTTTTCGCCGCAGAAGACAACCTTTTCACGAACTTCGAGAGAAATCTTTTCAAAGTCCTTCAGCTTGAGAACGCGGCCATCGGTGGACGGAGTCGTGCCGTGGAAAACGGCGCGGTCACCCGGCTTTGCGCCTTCCGGCGGAGCGAGCAGTACGCAAACGTGATCTTCATCGGTGTCGCCTGCGAAGAGCATTCCGTTGCTCATGATGCCGCGGAGCGGTGCTGGTTTCAGGTTTGCAAAGAGAACGATCATGCGGTCTTGTAATTCTTCCGCTTTGTAACTTGCACGAAGGCCTGAACAGATGGTGCGAGCTTCGCCTTCTCCTGCGTCCACTTTGAGAACGTAAAGGGAATCCGCATCCGGATGGTTTTGCACATCGATGATTTTTGCCGCGCGAATGTCCATTTCTGCGGGGACATCTTCTGCGGTGAGAGGCTTGTTCTGCTTGGGCTTTGCAGCGGGCTTTGGCTGTTCCTGCTTCTTTTCTTCTTCGATACGCGGGAAGAGAGGCTTGCCTTCAGCGAATTTTTCGCCGCCTTTGAAAATGCCCCAGACGAGATCGTCCGCACTCTGGAACTTGGAACCGATCATGGTGAGACCTTCTTCTGCCTTGGCGGGGATTACCGGCCAGAGGAGGCAAAGGGAAAGGCGCACGGCTTCTGCGGAAACGTAAAGCACGGTGGCAAGTTCATCTTTTTTGGATTCATCCTTGGCAAGCTTCCACGGAGCTTTGACTTCCAGGTAACGGTTTACGCTACGCACAAGCTGCATGATGGTTTCGATGGACTGGGAAAGGCGTGCTTTGGGCAAACCTTCCTTGATTTCGGCAATGACCTTGTTCGCAAGATCGATGACTTCCTTTTCGGCTTCGCCCATTTGTGAAGCTTTCGGAAGTTCTCCGCTAAAGTTGCTGAAAACCAAACGGTGCACGCGGTTCAGCACGTTGCCAAGATCGTTTGCGAGGTCGCTGTTGATGCGACGCACGAATCCGTCATGGGTAAAGTTTGCGTCCTGTCCTACGACCATTTCACGGGCAAGGAAGTAGCGGAAGGCGTCGATGCCGTACTTTTCCATGTAATCCATGGGGTTCACCACGTTGCCTGCGGACTTGCTCATTTTTTCGCCACCGTTCACAAGCCACCAACCATGGGCGAGAATGTGTTCTGGAAGTGGAATGTCGAGAGCCATGAGCATGGTGGGCCAATAGACGCAGTGGGTCGTCAGAATGTCTTTACCGATCAGGTGGTAAGTTGCAGGCCAGATCGGAGTGCCGTCGGCATAGGTTTTATGGAATGCGGTGGATGCGCTCACGTAGTTGATCAGAGCGTCGAACCATACGTATGTCACATAGTCTTCGTCAAAGGGAAGGGGAATGCCCCAGCTGAGACGATTCTTGGGGCGGCTGATACACAGGTCGTTCAGCGGCTGACGAAGGAATCCGCGGATTTCGTTCCAGCGGTAATCCGGCACGATCCAATCCTTGTGGCTTTCCAAAAAGTCGATGAGCTTTTGCTGGTAAGAACCCATCTTGAAGAAGTAGTTCTTTTCTTTGAGCCATTCCACGGGGCGGTGGCTGATGGGGTCGCACTTGTTTTCGTCCAGTTCGTCTTCGGTAAAGAAGCGTTCTTCGCCGACGGAGTACCAACCTTCATATTCCTTGGAATAGATTTCGCCTTTGTCCCAAAGCTTTTGCAAGCATTCCTGCACATAGGCTTTGTGTTCCGGCATCGTGGTGCGAATGAAGAAGTCGTTTCCGATGCCCATCTTTTTCCACAGGTCTTCAAAGCGGTGGTAGTATTCGTCCACGTGTTCCTGGGGTGTCACGCCTCTTTTTTCAGCGGCGCGCTGCACCTTCTGGCCGTGTTCATCGGTACCGGTCAAGAAAAAGGTTTGGTAACCCAGAATCTTGTGGAATCGGGTGAGAATATCTGCGAGAAGGGTCGTATAGGAGTGACCGATATGCGGCGCGTCGTTAACGTAGTAAATCGGGGTAGTGACATAAAAATTTTTCATGCCCCAAAGATAGCAAAAAAGCGCCCCCGAATGGGGACGCTTCAATTTTGAACTGTCAAAAAAGATTAGTTGATTCGACCGATCAGGTTTCCGTTGAACTTGTAATCGCGGGAAGTGCCATAGCTATGAGCACCGAAGGAAAGGGTGAAGCGCTTGGTGAGCGGCTTTTCGATGTAGAATGCACCGAGAACGTCTTTCACGTGCTTCTTGTCCTTGTCTGCATATTCGGTATCTGCACGGTTGTGGATGTATTCCGCTTCGAGGATAATGCGGTAGTCACCCGGAGTGAAGAGGAGACCGCCGGTAATCGGAGCAACCATGTCCACGGTGCGGGTGCGTTCCTTGCCAAAACGATCCGTATAGGTTTCTTCGGCATCGATGCCCATCAAAGCGCCTTCGAGGAAGAAGTATGCGATGTCGTTGACAATGGGAGTTTTACCCTGGAGAGCGATGGTGTGGCGAACGTCCACGTCGTCGTCATGGATCAGGTCGAAGACATTTGTACGGTAGCCGAGATCCAGGTTCAGAAATTCAATGCCGGAGAGATCATGGAAGTTGAACATCAAACGGAGATCGCCCGTGTTGAGGTTCGGAGTCGTGCTGATAAGAGCGACGCTCATGGTCATGGTTTCTGTCGGAGTGAGAGTGAACTGCAAAGCGTTTTCGCTGGAAGCACCAGACTTGAAGCCGTTGTAATAACCATCGACGTAGTTACCGAAGTAGTCACCGTTCTTCTGGGTGAATTCCCAACGACCGAGCTTGATCGCTGCATACTTCGTGTGCTGTTCAGCCCATGCTTCGTGGATTTCAAAGAGATCGCGGTATTCGTAAGTGTCCGAAGTATCGCCGTTTGCCGTGTGGTGAGCGTGATACTGGTTGTCCATCAGATCACCCGGATACATATAAATTAAGACGCGACCGTTGAAGTCATTGGAATGGGTTTCGAGACCGAGATTTGCACGGCCCCACCATTCTTCGAAGTTGTCGCCGTTTTCGTCATCTTCGCTAGACCAAAGAACTTTGCCTGCCTGAATTTCGAAGCTTGCGTCAACGTCAAAGACAAATTCGCCAGCCTTGAAAAGCGGGCTCTTCTTTTCTTTTTTCGGAGCGAGAGTTTTGGGAGCTGCCATGGAGAGATCCGGGGCAGGTTCTGCCTTCTTTTCTTCGACCTTCGGTTCCGCCTTTGCAGTGTCTACAGCAGCAACCTTAGCTGTGTCAGCCACAGCTGCGGCTTCGGTCTTTTCTTCGGCCTTCGGTTCAACTTTTGCAGTGTCAACAACGGCAACCTTTGCGGTGTCAGCGACGGTTGCGGTCTCGGTCTTAGCTTCCGCTTTCGGTTCTGCCTTTGCGGTGTCTGCCACGGCTACTTTTGCCGTATCGACTGCCGGAGCGGCTGCCTTTGCAGTGTCAGCGACGGCTGCGGTCTTGGCTTCTGGAGCGGCTTCCACCTTGGCGGATTCTGCTGCAGCGACTTTTGCAGTGTCAGCTGCCGGTGTTGCGGCTTCAGCTGGCTTGTCCTGTGCGAAAAGGGCGGTAGCCATTGCTAGAGAGGCAAAAAGAACTTTGTTCATGATCATCTCCTTATCCGATAGATTTCAAATAAATTATAACAAAAAAACATTAGATTTGTTAAATTTTGTTTATGATTCGAGTAGAAAATTCTAGAGTCCTTTTTTTGGACGAAATGCCGATTCGACGCCTGCTCGAATTCCGTTCGGAATACTATCCGGTAATGCTCCATATCCTCGATATTGTATATGAACGCAAAATTCAGATGGTGGCGTCGCCGATTACCCTTGCGGATTTGTCGCTAAAGGCCCATGAAAAGGGGCAGCCTGTGCTTGCCCGTGAATTCAAGGAATTTTTTACTAAGAGTTCCCAGTTCATGCTGAGGGAAATCGATGCCGAAATCGCGGCGGTTTCTGCGGAATTTCGCGGGAAAAATCATTTATCGTTGGAAGATTCCTTGCAGCTCGCTACCGCCTACGTTACCGGAGCGGATCTTGTGCTCACCGAAAATGAAGCCTGGAAAGATATTTCTGACATGAATGTGGTGACGCTTTCGGAACTCGCTTAAAATTTCGCTTCAAATTTTTACAAAATTCTTTGCCCCGCTGTGGATTTAATTAAATTTTCCCCGAAAACAAAGTTTTTGGAGTTTTTTGCTATGTCCAAGTATTATCCAGTGATCGGTCTTGAAATCCACTGTCAGCTCGCGACGAAGACGAAAATGTTCTGCGGTTGCGAAGTCGAAGTGAATACAAGCCCGAATAAGCATGTTTGCCCTGTTTGCCTTGGTTTCCCGGGTGCAATGCCTGTGCCGAACAAAAAGGCTGTGGAATACGCCATCCGTTTGGGTCTCGCCCTCCATTGCGAAATCGACCTGAATGCGATGTGGACTCGTAAGAACTATTTCTACCCGGACTTGCCGAAGGGTTACCAGATTACCCAGACCGGTGGACTCCCGATTTATGACCACCCGATTTGCCGTAACGGATGGCTTGAAATCAAGCGTGCGGACGGTGTGGTACGTCGTATCGGCATTACCCGTATTCACATGGAAGAAGATGCGGGTAAGCTTGTGCACGACATGAGCCCGACCGGTAGCCATTTTGATGCGAACCGTTGCGGAACTCCGCTTTGCGAAATCGTGACCGAACCGGATATCCGCAGCCCGGAAGAAGCGGTCCTTACATTCAAGAAGATCAAGCAGATTCTCGAATACACAGGCGTTTCCCATGCCAACATGGAAAATGGCAACATCCGTTGCGATGGTAACATTTCCATCCGCGCAAGCGAAGATGCTCCGTACGGAACCCGTGCCGAAATCAAGAACTTGAACAGCTTCACGAACCTCGAAAAGGCTTTGACAGCAGAATATCTTTTGCAGAGCGTCACTCTTGACGCAGGCAAGGAAGTTCAGCAGTGCACCAAACGTTATGACCCGAACGCAGACAAGACTTCCGTCATTCGTTCCAAGGAAGACGCTCCGGATTACAAGTACTTCCCGGAACCGGACATGGTCCGTTTGGTAACCGATCCTGCTTTTGTGGAAGAAATCCGCCGTACGCTTCCGGAACTTCCGGATGCCCGTTACGAACGCTTCTTGAACGATTTCAAGCTGACCGAATACGATGCTCAGGTTTTGACGGACGATATCAAGGTGAGCAACTGGTTCGATGCCGCTGCCAAGACTTGCAAAAATCCGAAGATCCTTGCCAACTGGGTCATTACGGAACTTCTCCGCGAAGTGAAGGAACTTGAAGGCGGCTTTGAATCCATCAAGGTTTTGCCGGAACAGCTTTCTCGCTTGGTGAACCTCATCGAAGAAGGCACGATCAACGGTAAGATTGCAAAGCAGGTCTTTGCGGACATGTTCGAAACCGGTAAGGATCCGGACACGATCGTGAAGGAAAAGGGCCTTGTGCAGATTACCGATACGGCTGCAATCGAACAGACTGTGAAGGATGTCATTGAAAAGAATGCTGCCCAGTTCGCAGAATACAAGGCGGGCAAGGTGGCTTTGAAGGGCTTCTTTGTCGGTCAGGTGATGAAGAGCTCCGGTGGTAAGGCTAACCCGAAGATCGTAAACCAGATCCTCGACAAGCTCGCTCAGGGATAACTTGCTTTGAAACGCTTCATCAAAAGCCCTTTCCGAGGACCCTCTTTCGGAGGGGCTTTTGTGTTTGTGCTCCTAATGCTTTGGGCTTCGACTTTTTCTTTTGCGGCAGCGGATTCGTATGATTCCATGTACGTGAATACGCTGAACATGTCGGAAGAAGAAGTGGCGGCTGTTTACGGAGTGGATTCGTCAAAAATCGAAGTTAAACCGACGCGGCAGGAATTGCAGGAACAAAAAGAACCGGAATATGTGATGCGCGAATACAATCACCGGGAACAGGTGATTGTCGGCGTGTCCGTGATGCTTTGTGTTGCCCTAGCGATGGTGATGATGAACAATTACAATCCGACGCGATAGTTAATTTGTTCGCATCTTTTTGTCTTCTTCCCACATTTGCATTTTTTGGATAAGGAGTTGCTTGAGCGACTCCATTCCTATATTCTCTTTGGCGCTGATCTGGAGGGCGTCCGGGTAATGGTTCAAAAGCTCCTGCCGGCGTTCCGCAGAAGCGCTTTCTGCTTTGTTGAACGCGATGATGCGGGGAATTTCAGGGTCGATCAGGTTTTCGAGAATTTTGTGGGTAATTTCTAAATGTTCTTCGTAATCGTTTGCGGTAGCATCGACGACATTTAAAATGCAGTTGGCGTTGCTTGCAGCTCCAAGGGTGCTTTTGAATGTGTCGATTAAATGGTGGGGAAGCTTCCGGATGAATCCGACAGTATCGGATAGCAGAATGAATTTTCCATCGCCGACGTAGAGCTTTCGCATGGTGCTGTCGAGAGTGGCGAAGAGCTGGTCTTTGACGTAAACATTGCTTGACGTTAAACGGTTGGTGAGAGTGCTTTTCCCTGCGTTCGTGTAACCGACAATGCCAACTTGGAAAAGGTTTTCCCGGCGGACGGCTTGACGTTCGCGGGCGTCTTCGATTTTGGAAAGCTTCTTTTTGAGTTCCTGAATTTTTTTGTGGATGATGCGGCGGTCCGTTTCTAACTGGGTTTCGCCGGGGCCGTTCATGCCGATGCCGCGGCCGCCAGCCTGGCGCGAAAGGTGAGTCCAGGCGTGGGTAAGCCTTGGAACCAAGTATTGGAGCTGGGCGACTTCGACCATGAGGCGACTTTCTGCAGTGACCGCATGCTTTGCAAAAATATCGAGAATAATGCCTGTACGGTCTAAAACTTTGATGCCCGGCAGACGTTCTTCTAGATTGCGCACTTGTGAACCGGAAAGATCTTCATCAAAAATCACAAGCCCTGCTTCGTCTTCTTCGAGGGCCGTTTTGATTTCGGCTACTTTGCCTTCGCCGATAAGCGTTGCCGGATTGAACGCTTGGACCCGCTGCAAAAAGGTGCGGGAAACGATTGCGCCTGCGGTTTCGGCAAGGCGTTTGAGTTCGCTCAAATGTTCTTCTGCCACGGCTTTGCGAACACGTGGCGTGACGATCCCTACAAGAATCGCTTTTTCGATCGGACGTTGCATATGCAAGATAATATAACGAAAAAAGCACGCAACGAAAACGCTGCGTGCTTGTCCTTTGTGCAAAAGCACAGAGGCTTTGGGTGGATTACCGATGAATGTTAATGGATTTGGCTTCGAGGTACGAACCGCAGGAAACCTTGACGATATAAGTGGCGTTCGGAAGTCCCATTTTGTTCCAATCGAGAACGTAGGTGTGGTTTCCTGCTTTTTTCTGCCCGAGGATTTCGGTGGAAACCAAAGCTCCGTAAGCATTAAAGAGACTGATTTTTACAGCATCGTTACGGTCGAGCTTGTAATTCACCTGGAGAATTCCCTTGTGGAACGAAAGCCCGATATGGGTTGAGAGTCCTTCAAGTCCATACATCAAAGCGGTTGTGGATTCCGAAGTGCCGTTTGAAATTTCGTTGGTAACGGAAATCGTAATGGTGTAAGTGACCTGCTTATTGTTGTAACTAAAGCCTTGGATAATGTTATAGACATTTCCGCTAGTTACACGGTTAGGATAATGCCCAACATTTGCCGTCCCCGACGTTAAATTGAATTCCGAATAGATGGTCGCATTCGCATTTGAATACTCCACAACGTTTCCGTTTGCGTTAAACCAGTGACCCGGAGCGTTTGCCGTAGAAACCGTGTTCAACGTTCCGCTGGGTTCCATTGCAAAATAAGTGGCCTTGGACGAAATTTCGGAAGCGGAAATGCCAAGAGCCTTGGCGACTTCGGAAAGTTTTAAATCGAAAGAAACCGGAGCGTAATTGTCATCGATGGGAAGCGTAATGTTCACGTTGTAATTCGAAACGATTTCGGCAGAAACGCTTGAACTACTGCTTTCGTTAGAACTGGAAGACGTTTCTTGAGAACCGGAACTGATTTCTGTAGAAGGCAAACTGGACCAGTCGTAATCGAGGTTGAAATCGCGGTAGTAGGCGGTGTTTGCGCTTCCTGCGCCGCTAATTCCGGTTTCCGGTTTTAAGCGGTAGTCAAAGTGGTACGTGCGGATGTTTTCGTTTCCGGTGTAAGCGTAATCCGTGTTCACCACAATTGCAAAGACCATTTGCGTGCCGTTTGTGGAAGACGGCGTTTTGGAAAGGTTCAAAGTGGCAGTTCCTTCACCGGTGACCGGTTCGCTGTAAACCGGAGTACCGTCCGTTCCGCGGTAAGCGAGAAGGAAGTTCATGTTCGAATTGTTGGAATGATCACCTTTCGGGTAAAAGGTAACGCTTACTTGTGTCGCTCCGTTTGCGACTTTGAGCGGAATGACGTTAGAACCGGACCAACCCGGAGTTGTTTCTGCGTTTGGAATCAGGATTCCGTTAGAATCGGTCGTCGCTTGGTACGGTGTCATTTTCCAAGTGTAACTGTAGTTTTTATTGTCCCAATAATCCTGTTCCCAGTAGCTGGTTCCGCCAAAATTTTGGTTCAAAAGATTCCGGATTTCTTCGGACCATTCCTTCATATCGAGCATGGCGAGCTTTGCACGGAACTCGGTAATCAGACGGCGAACTCCTGCGTCACCAAGACCGATGTCCAAAGCGTAGGTTTCGAGCAAGTAAGGCGTATTTCCGTAAGCGTGGCCGTAAATCCAGCGTACAGAACCTGTTCCAAGCCACGTTCCCATAAAGGTGGGAAAAATATTGCTGTACTGCGCACCGCCTAAAAGGCTGCGCTGATTTTTCCCCGTGACTCCTTGTGCTCCTGGCCCTCCGAACGTTCCGTCGATCAGCCAACCGGAATAGCATTCGATCGGCATAAAAGGCGCAATGACCGTTGCCGCATTCAAAAATCCCATTCCGCTGTAAACGCCGTTACGATGGCTGAACATGTCTTGCTGAATCCAGGTGTTGCCCGCTTCTTGGAACCAGTGCGCTTCTTTTGCACCGGGGTATCCGTTTGTCATCGAGTGGATGCCTTCGTGAATCATAGCGTCCATTTGGGCTACTCGGTCGTTGTATGGGCAGCTCGTGTTAAAGCTGTAAAGCGGGTAGAAAGACGCCGCGACAGCGGTGTACCCGGCGACCCAGGTTTGCCAACCGCCCGTGGTATCTGTTTTAGCGCCACCGGCACAGGTTCCTGATCCGTAGTAATAAATGGCGCTGTATTTCCCTTCTTGGGCTTGCGCATCGGGAGCCCATCCCATGGTGTCGTAAAGGTAGCTGAAGTCGGTGTCGTATTTTTTGAGAATGCTATCGATCGTGACGTCGGTAATGCGACTGTCCCGGTCCTTTCCCCAGTAAAAAGCCCACCATTTTCCGGCTTTTTTCCCGGTGACACCGCTACAATTGTTGTTGAATTCCGTTGGCGGATTTACGATTCCGATGTTGGATTTGGTGTCGTAATCCAAGTCGGACCGGTAAGCTGGCCAATTGTAAGCGTCGCCGGTAGCGGCTCCGCTAAACGAAACTGCGCCTGCGAGAAGCGCATAAAGGAAAGAACTTTGCTTCATAACCAATCATCCCTTTTTAGAAAAAAGTTTTACACACTGTGTAAAAAATATCTTGTAAAGTGAAGAATCGGTCGTCGTAAAGCTTTATTCTCTAAACAATCCGTGTTAGAAGTGTGTAAAAATAATTCAAAAATCGACTTTAAATTCGAATTTTTCGAATCGCTAAAAAAGAAATTTTTTCATCGGAAATCGTCAGCGTTTTTTGGTGAAAATCAAAATGGGTGATGTGACCTTCAACGCTTTGATAGGTTCCTATACCCTTTTCAAGGTTTGGATTTTGTACAAAGTAAAGAATACTTGCAAGTGGATGTTCCCCGGCTTCAAAAGCTTCTTTTAATGCGGCAAGCGCGCTGTCCAGCTCTGCTCGGGAATCTTCCATGAGAACGTCTTTTCGCACGTTCAAATTTTGGAACTGCTTGTTTGCAATTTCCGTTTCATAGCCTCGTAACGCGGCAAAAGGGCTAAAGATCTTGGCGCGGTCTACAAGGTTCATCCGGTGATGCTTTTCCCAAACTTTGGCAAGAGCTTCGGGGTAAGGCAAGTAAAGAATGTTTTCGTAAGGATTACGCACGGTGCCCTCCGATTTGCTCGTTCCGCTCCTTGGCCGTTGCGCCTTCTTGTAAATCCATCCCTTTTAAGATGGCATTTTTCCCAAAGCGTTTTTTAATGAGAAGCTCCGCTTGCATGCGCTTTTTTTCTTTTTCTTCGGCCTTTGTATCGGTAAACAAGTCGAATTCTTCAAAGCTTGCGTCTAGAACGTTGTTTGCGGTCAAGTTCAATCGTTTGACGGTCAAATCCTTTGGAACGAGCTTTTCAAAAAGCGTCGTAACGCTTTGGAGAATTTGGGAATGGGAAGATGTATAACGGCCCAGGTTTGCCGTTCCATGAACGGGTTTTGGGACTTCTCGACCGTAGCGGTCTATGGCGATGGGGCCGTTGTAAATGCCTTGGGTAATATTTTCCCGGTCAAAGGCGATGTCTAACGTGATGGCGTTTGTTACCAAGTGCTTATCGATCAGATCAAGGACGATTCCATCAGCCATTTCGCGGATTACGATCCGAGACTTTTCTTTGCTGTAGGCATGAGAAAGGACTTGCCCCGATCCGAGACTGTTGGATTTGGGCTTGAATTTTTTGATGTCTGCAATGGTGCAAGGCTCATAGCCCCAGGCGTGGTCTATTAGAATTTCGGCATTGATCCCGAATGTTTTGTACAGGTGCTCTGGAATCTGGAGGCTTGCCCGGGCGATATCTCCCATGGTAAAAAGCCCCATGGATTCAAGCCTTTGGGAAAGTCCCGTTCCGATTTGCCAAAAGCTCGTTAGCGGTCGATGAGTCCAAAGTTTTTCCCGGAATATCTGTTCGTCGATTTCGGCGATGCGAACACCGTCTTTGTCTGCGGGAATGTGTTTTGCCAAAATGTCCATCGCCGCTTTGCAAAGAAACAGGTTCGGTCCGATTCCCGCGGTGGCAGTAATCCCTGTAGATTTCAAAACGTCCTGGATCATGGTTCGGGCTAGATCGTGGGCAGATTTTTTGTACAGCGAAAGGTACCGTGTGACGTCAAAAAAACATTCGTCGATGGAATAAACGTGAATGTCATCAGCGCTAATGTATTTGAGATAGACCTTGTAAATCTCTGCCGAAATATCGATATACTTAGCCATCTGCGGAGGCGCCGTGATAAAATCGATTTTTTGACCGGTCCTTTTTCGGTGATCTTCTAACTTTTGCAGAACTTCGAAAAGGCGTGCGCGACCTGGAATACCAAGGGCTTTAAGGCTCGGAGAAACCGCTAAACAAATGGTCTTTTCGCTGCGGCTCGCATCAGCGACGACGAGGTTTGTGGTTAAAGGGTCTAATCCGCGAAGAGTGCATTCTACGGAAGCGTAAAACGACTTGAGATCGATCGCTATGTAAATCCTTTTTTCCACAAGAAAAAATTACAAATTGCCCAAGGAAAATTCTTGGATAAATTTCCATTCGCCGGGCTGTAAATTTTCAAGCTTCAACTGGTCGATTTGAATACGGATAAGGCGGAGCGTGGGGAATCCCACTGCAGCCGTCATGTGGCGAACTTGGCGATTTTTGCCTTCGATGAGGGTGAGCTTTACCCAAGACGTCGGAATGTTTGCGCGGTAGCGAATAGGAGGATTCCGGGGCCACAGGTTTTTAGGCTCTGGAACGATTTCCGCTTGGCATTTCTTTGTTCTGTACCCCCGAATGATGACACCGGCCATCAACTTTTGGACCGCTTCCGGGGTGATTTGCCCTTCGACTTGGGCGAGATAGGTGCGGGGGTGTGCTTTGGCCGGATCCAGAAGATTTTTGATCAGTTTACCGTTGTCGGTTAAAAGCAAAGCGCCTTCGCTATCGTGATCTAAACGGCCTGCCGCATATACGCCTTTGGGAAAGTGAAATTCGTTCAACGCCCGGTGATTCCCTTCGGGAGAAAACTGGCTTAAAACGCCATAAGGCTTGTTGAAAAGAATCACCTTCATGGGCTATTTCGAAATTTTCGAAAGGGCTTTGGCTTGGAAACGGTCGGTGTAAACGATGTATCGCTCGTGAGTTCCGCCGCCGATATGCCCCTTTTCGTCATAGGCGTCCACTTCAAAAATGAGCTTTCGTTCATCGATCGCCACAAGCTTTGCGATGCATTCCACTTTCATGCCGATGGGGGTCGGACTTTCGTGGGAAACGTTGATCTGGGAACCGACCGTTGTGCAATTTTCTGCAAGATAGGGTTGTACGGTTGTCCATGCGGCCTTTTCGAGCATGGAAATCATGACCGGAGTCGCGAGAACTTCTAGTGAACCGCTGCCGATTTCTTTTGCGGTGTGTTCGTCGTCTACAATGAATTCGACGCTACCGGTAATACCTTCTTGCAAATGTCCCATTCTGTGAAATCCTTGGCCGTAGCGAGAAACGGCCATCCTTTGGGGACAAATATAGATAAATGCGTTTTTTTGCCAAAAAGTCCAAAAACATTCTGCTTTTAAATGAAGATTTTATTGCAAAAAAGCGCAGAATTGTCATGGATTGTTTATATTCATACATTATGATGTATTCTAGGATGTCAAAAGAAGACCAGTTGGCCGTGCTTCTTACCGTACTAGAGCATGTGCATGAAGGGGTTTATTGTGTCGATAACGATCGACGTATTTTTTATTGGAATGAAGCCGCTACAAAAATCACCGGTTACACCGCAGACGAAATGGTCGGTAAGCGGTGCTTTGAAACCCGCATAAAGCATGTAGACATTGCTGGAAAAAATCTTTGCGCTGCCATGTGCCCGCTTGTCGCGACCATGTTCGACGGTCGAATTCGTTCCGAACCGGTTTATGCCCATTGCAAAGATGGTCGCGTCGTGGAAGTCGTCGTGAATTCTTATCCGTTGCTCGTTGACGATAGAACGGTGGGTGCTATTGAAATTTTCACCCAGAAAGCGGCAGTGGACGCCCATCAGACTTTTTTGCGTCATGGTCGTGATGAAAATGCAGACGCCTCCGGACTCCCGAATAGCGACTATGTGAACTATTTCATCGACATGAAGGTTCAGGAAAAACGTCGCTTTGACACTCCGTTTGTCATTGAACTTGTTCGCATCGATAATTTTGATGAAATTCAAAAAAATCGTGGCGAAGAAGAGGCCGAAAAAATTTTACGCGAGCTGGCAGATAAAATCAAAGATGATATGCGCAGTTCGGAACTTTTAGGTCGATTAAAAAAAGACCTTTTGATCGGAATTTACATGTCGGCATCGGCACGGGATTTGCCTGTGATCCGTCGACACACAATTTGTTGCGTTCAAGACTTTGAACAAAAAGAAAATTTAAAACTTTCCATTGCAGAATGCGCTGCGACGGCGGAGGATACTCCTTCAAGCCTTATCCGGCGAGCCTGCGAAATACTAGATTCATAGGGGTGGGGTATCCAATGCCTAAGCTTGAATTTACCGCAGAAGATTTTGACAAGGCTTACCTGTTCGAAGCCTTTTCCGCAATGCCTGGCGGTTTGTTTATTTACCAGGCGAATGCGGACGGAAGGCTTTTGTATGCGAACGAAGCGGTTTTACAAGCGTTTGAATGCGAATCGGTAGAAGATTTTTTACAGCTCACCGGCGGAACTTTTGGCGGAATGGTATACAGCAAAGACCGCGCAACGGTGGACGCCGCCATCTGGGAACAGGTACGCTCCCACGAAGATCGTTTTGACCATATTTCCTTTAGAATCCAGACCAAAAACGGACGGGTCAAGTATCTGGAAGATTATGGCCGCATGATCGAAGACAAAAAGCTGGGCCCCCTCTTTTACGTTTTTTTGGTGGAAGGACAAGCGAAGTATCTGGCGTATGAACAGGATGACCTGACCGGATTTCCGGGCATGCGCCGCTTTTTGCAATATTCCGAAAACGTATTGGACGCTGTGCGCAACGATCCGCAAAATGCCCATTACGCATATGTGTATTTCAATTTCACCAATTTGAAACATTTCAATGCGGTGCATGGCTTTGAAGCGGGGGATGCGGTTTTAAAAAAGCTTGCCGCGGTACTTCGCAATGTTTTCCCGAACAATTTCATTTCCCGCTTTTCGGAAGACCATTTTGTGGTTTGTACCGAAGCTCAGGATTTGGACCGTCGGATTTTAAACGTCTGGAAAGATGTGGAAGCCGATACGGAAAACCTGATGCAGTTGAAGGCAGGCATTTATCATGTGACGCCTTCGGACGTTTCTTCGGCAGTGGACTGTGACCTTGCCAAGTACGCCTGCGATTTTATCAAAGACGAACCGAACCGTCTTTTTTGCGTTTACAAGACTGGCCTTGAAAAGGACAGCGAAAAGACCGCGTACATCGTGGAAAATTTGGACCGTGCGATTTCGGAAGGTTGGATTGAACCGTTTTACCAGCCGGTCATTCGAACCCTTTCCGGTGAAATTTGCAGTGCAGAAGCTTTGGCGCGTTGGCGCGACCCGGAACGCGGGCTGATTTCTCCGGCGGATTTCATTCCGATTCTCGAAAAGAAAGGCCTTTCATACAAACTGGACATGTGCATTGTGGACCGTGTTGTCGGCATGTTGCAGCAGCGGATTATTTCGAAAGAGAAAGTGGTGCCGATTTCGGTGAACATTTCCCGTTCGGACTTTGACTTTTGCGATCCTGTGCAGATTATTGCGGATGCCTGTGATTCCCACTACGTCCGCAGGGACTTGATCTGCGTCGAAATTACGGAAACGGCTTTGATTTCGGATATGGGGCTTCTCCATACGGCGATCGACCGGTTCCACAAGGAAGGTTTTGAAGTCTGGATGGACGATTTCGGCAGTGGATATTCTTCCCTTAATGTCTTGAAGGATTTTGATTTTGACGAAATCAAGATCGACATGGGATTTATGCGGAGCTTCAACGAAAAGTCCAAACGGATTGTGACTGCTGCCGTGCGCATGGCAAAAGAACTGGGAATCCATACCCTTGCTGAAGGTGTGGAAACCAAGGAACACGTGGATTTTTTAAGAAGCATCGGCTGTGAACGCATTCAAGGTTTCTATTACGGAAAGCCTCAGCCTGCTTGGGAATCCATTGAACAGTTGAAGGGAATGGGTGTCCTTGCCGAGTCCCACGAACGTTCGGAAATGTTCAAAAAGATCGGCCTTGTGGATGTTCTTAATCCGCAACCTTATGCGATCATTACGCTTCAGAACGAATCCTTCCGCATTCTGTACTGGAACCAGAACTTTTTGAAGGAACTGGCGCCTACAGGCGCACAAGAAATTTCCGAAGTCGAAGAGGCGTTGTCCCGGGCTGGAACTTTGCGGCAGAATTTTTTGGACATTTGCAACAAAGTCATTGTGAATGAAAAAAAGGAAGTGGCGACGTTCATTTTGAACAATCGCTTTTACCATATTTCCGTGGACCTGATTGCAAACGTTTATGACGAGTACGCCTTCTCCGTGATGCTCGACGGAACGACATACGAAGACCAGACCGAATATGAACTTTTAGACAAGATGATTCGCAATCTGAGTCTTGCGTACGACTGCATTTACATTTTCGATTACAAAACGGATACCCGCACGGTTTACCGCAGCGTTTTCCCGTCGGAGCATCAAGGCGATGTACTCCACGGCGTCGATGAACATTACGAACATTACCATAACCGTGTGATTCACCCGGACGATTTGGATCGTTTTAAGAGTCTGATGAATCTGGAATCGATCATTCGCAGGTTGAAAACTTCCAACCGTGGAAATTTCTCGGAACTGATCAGCATGAAGTTCCCCCAGGGATCCTATTTCTGGGCGGAATTTCTTTTCCTTGCCATTCCGGATTCCGACAAGCAGTTTTTGGTTTGCATTAAACCGGCCATAGTGGAAAACCTGGAACGTTTGCTTTCAAGTCCTGACCCGGATCCTCAAGAAAAAGAATCTGGACACGGTTTGGATTGGCGACGTTCCTTGCTGACACAGTCGAATTTGAAGCTCTTTTGGAAGGATAAAGACCGCAAATTCCTGGGCGCAAGCAAAGCGTTCCTCGATTATTTTGGCTTCGAATCCATTGAAGATATCCGTGGAAAAACCGATGAAGATATCGGTTGGCACGTGGACAATTTCACATTTGCTACGGATGAACGCAGTGTCCTTGAAAAAGGCGCACGTCTTTTCAACGTTCCCGGAAAAGTCATTGTTTCGGGAGTCGTACGACCGATTCTTGTGAACAAGTTCCCGATGTATCGCAATGGAAAAGTTGTGGGACTTGTGGGTTACTTTGTGGATGAAATCTCGAATCTGGTTTCTGATAGAAGCGGCCAGCATGACAAGCTTCTGGATCCGGTGACGGGACTGATGAACAGTCACGGCATGATTATTTCCATGATGGAACTGGACGAAAATTATAGAACCCGAGGGGAAGATTACCTGAACGTGCAATTGGCGGTTCACGGTTATAAAGAACTTCTTTCAAATGGCGGTAAAGAAGCGGCGAACTTGGTCCTTGTGATGATTGCAGATGTGCTCAAAAAATTCTTTGGCAAACGGGGCATCCTTGCAAGAACGGTGGGTAGCTACTTCTCCATTGGAATCCGAAATATCGATGCGAAAAAAATGCTCTTTGCCATTCGGGAATGCGTTCGGGAAATCGAATCCATTTCGGATGTGGCTGGAAAGTCTTGCTCTTTGCGCGTCATGTACGGCGGTGCCAATGGTAAAGAAGGGGATTCCGTGCAGAACGTCATGGAACTTGCGCTTAAACGCCAAAAGCTGATGCAGCGCAAAGCGGAACTTTCCGATGAAATGAACGATGAATTTGTAGATCCTTTCTTCGATATTCCGCTGCCATATATTGTGGTTAAACCGGTGCTCGATCATTTGAACGATCAGGCGTTAGATATGAAGTTCCTTTTTGTGAACCAGATGTATTGCCGCTTGACGGGAATTCCGAAGCGGGATCTGTTAGGATTCAACTATTTGGACGTATTCCCGAAAACTGACAAGACTTGGGTGAATGTGGCTTACAGGGCTGCTGCCGGGGAAGTTATCCGTGGAAAACTCTACGACGGAGCGATGCATCATTGGCTCCGCTATACGGCAATCCAAGCGACGATTCCCGGCACTTGCGCCATTATCGCTGAAATTGACGATAGCGACGACTGATTAGGAGTTAAAAAATGGTGACTGTGTTTTTGGCAGCGCTTGCTGCCGTGTTGGCTTGTGTTTTGCTTTTTGTGACGCTTCGCGGAAAAAAGGATTCTGTAGACGGCGAAAAATGGGTGCGCTTGCAGTCGGACAATGAACATCTTTCTGTCGAAAATGCGGAATGTAAAAGAAAAATTCATGCATTAGAAGTGGAAAAATCGGAACTTTTGCAAAAAATCGCCAAAGCGGAAGCAGCCCTGAATGCAAATGAAACCGCATCCCAGAAGTTGCTTTCTGAACAACAAAAACGCTTTGACGAAATCACTCAAAAACTCACCGAGCAAATGAAAAATGCTACGGGAGAAATGCTCAGGCAGCGTCAAGAAGAATTTTCCAAGGCAAGCGAATCGAATATCGGTCAAATCGTAAAGCCTCTCAAGGAATCCATTGAAAACATGAAAAAATCCATGGACGAAGCGAAAACCTCCCAAACGGGACTTGGCGCAGCGTTGAAGGAACAGATCAAGAATGCGATGGAAATGAGTTCTTCTGCGAAAGCGAGTGCAGAGGAACTCGCCCGCGTATTTAAGCACCAGAGCAAGTTACAAGGGGATTGGGGCGAAACCGTTCTCAGCGAACTTTTGGAAAGCCAGGGCCTTGAAGAAGGGATTCATTTTGAAACTCAAGGGGTTCTTCGCGATGCCCAAGGAAAACTCGTGATTTCGGATTCGGGGAAAACCATGCGGCCCGATGTGATTTTGCATTTAGACAAAAATCGAGTGGTGGTTGTCGATTCCAAAGTTTCGCTGATCGATTATATGAACTATGTGAATGCCGAAGATGATGGCAGTAGGGAACTTGCGTTAAAAAATCATGTGGCGAGTATTTTAAAGCATGTGAAGGAACTTTCCGAAAAGGATTATTCTTCTTATGTGAAGCCTCCTATGGTGAACGTGGATTACGTGATCATGTTCGTGCCGCATACGCCTGCGCTTTTGGCCGCTTGGCAAGCGCGTCCGACCCTTTGGCGCGAAGCGATGGATAAAAGGGTTTGCATTGCCAGCGAGCAGACTCTTTATGCAGCTTTGCAGATTATTCGAATGACCTGGCGGCAGATTACTCAAGCGGAAAATCATGAAAAGGTTTATTCGCTGGCAAGTGAAATGGTGGACCGCGTGGGAATCTTTTTAAAGAAGTACGAAGCCATTGGAAGTGCACTTTCTAATGCGCAAAAGGCTTATGAAGAAGGCGAAAAGAAACTTTTGCCCTCGGGACAGAGCATTCCCCAGACCTGCGCTAAACTGCTTAAACTGGGGGCCAAGCAGAGCGCAAAAAATCCTGTTCCGCAGATAGAAAGTATGGACGCAATGTGACTTAGTCACAGATGACGCTCTTTTGTTTATGTAAAATGGTCATGTAACAAAAACAAAAGAGGTAACATATGTCAGAAGTGAAACTCACCAAAGAAAATTTTGAATCCGAAGTCATGCAGTCCGATAAGCCCGTGTTGATCGATTTTTGGGCGAGCTGGTGCGGTCCGTGCCGCATGCTTTCACCGGTCATTTCCGAAATCGCAGAAGAATGCGGTGACAAGGTAAAAGTATGCAAGGTCAACGTGGATGAAGAAGAGGAACTTGCTGCCCAGTTCCAGGTTTCGAGCATCCCCATGCTTGTCGTGATGAAGAATGGAAAGGTGACGAATTCTTCTGTGGGAGTTCGCCCGAAGAATCAGATCCTTGAAATGCTCTAATTTTCTTCTCTAACCTAAGCGTGCACCTTTTTTGTATATTCAAAGAAGGTGCATTTTTTATGAAGACAGCTCCGGTCAAATTTATCGTGGAACGGCTTCCTTTTTGGAACAAACTCTCTCCTAGTGAACAGGCGAGCGTTTCTGCCCGAGCTTCGATTAAACAATTTGCCAAAGGTCAGCACGTCGGTGGGAACAGCTCCGTGTGCCTTGGCATTGTTTTGCTTTTAGAAGGTGAAATCCGCGTGAGCATGGCTTCGGACGAAGGTCGTGAAATTACGTTGTACCGGGCCGGAGAAAATGAAGTTTGCATTTCCACCGCTTCTTGCGTCATTCGACAGTTGACTTTTGACGTGGATGTGACCGCACTTCAAGATACAACAGTGCCTGTTGTTCCCGCTTCTCTTTGTGCGCAATTGATGGAATCCAATATTTATGTAAAGGCTTTTATTTTTGAAAAAGAAACGGAGCGGTATTCGCAAACCCTCTGGGCAATGCAGCAGATGCTTTTTAAAAGGCTCGATCAGCGGTTGGCGTTTTATTTTGTGGAACATTATAAGAAGAGCGGGTCGTTAGAAATTCAAAAGACCCAAGAAGAAGTTGCCCGGGATGTGAATTCTACGCGGGAAGTGGTAACGCGCATGTTGCACGAATTCGCTGCGAAAGGGCTTGTAAAAGTAAAGCGCGGTGCGATGCAGATTTTGAATAAAGAAGGCTTGGAAGGGATTGCTTCTCTGCGTTCGCAATGACAGGGGAATGGCATTGCGAACGAAGTGAAGCGATCAACAGTTCGCGATGATCTGCTTTTCGATGAGGGTAAAGCTGAGAGACTCGTTTGCCCACATGACACAGTCTTTCATGTTCACGAATTTAAGTTTGCAATTATCGCCAATGTCTACGTTCGGACCTATGGTGCAGTTTTCAATGGAAACGTTTTGACCGATATGGCATGGCGGAATGATCTTTGTCCCCGGAAAATGCTTGTATGCGCTGTTGTCGTTTTTCCAGAGCATAATGGAATTTGTTTGTATCAGCGTTTCGGGTAGGCCGCAGTCAAGCCAACGGGAAACCTGCGCCGTTTTGAACTTGCAGCCGTTTTGAATCATCATTTCGAGGGCGTCGGTCAGCTGGATTTCTCCATTCGTGCGCAAGTCTTCAGCAATGATTTTGCGGAGCGCTTTGCGTAAAGCTTCGGTATCTTTGATGTAATAGATGCCCACAAGAGCTTCGTCGCTGACAAATTCCTGCGGTTTTTCAACGAGTTCCGTGATTTCTCCGGATTCATTTGTTACGGCGACTCCAAAACGACGAGGGTCGGAAACTTTATAAGTATAAAGAACGTTTTCTTCGGCGTATTCCAGCTGGTCCAAATCCGCTTCAAAAAGGGTATCGCCTAAAATGATGAGCATCGGTTCGTCGTCGTTCACATAGGGGAGCGCTCGGGCGATGGCTTCACCAAGGCCTTGGGGATTGGTTTGCAGCACAACGCGAGTGTTGCCCCATTCAGGCTTTTGCTCAAGATATTCTTCGATTTTTTCGGCTTTGTAACCAGCCACAAAGATGGTCTCTTTAGGATTTAACCGATTAGAATCTTCGACAATCCAATCGATGATGGTTTTGCCTCCGACCGGCAAAAGGCACTTGGGGAGGTTGTTTGTATAAGGGCGTAACCTCACACCTTTACCGGCAACGGGCAGAACGACTTTCATGATGGTAACAAAGCTCCGAGAATGTTTTAAAACTTTTTATTTACTTATAAAAATGTAGCTATTGCATTGCAAGTTGTAAATGGAAATTTCTTGGCTGTGGAAAATAAAATGTGAGCCTGCTTACTCGTATTTTTCTAAAAATATTCCTAATATTATTTCTGATAGATGATCCCTTCGGGGTCTATCAGTGAGGGGAATCCTGCAAAAAAAGAAGGCTCGTCTGATGACGGGCCTTCTTTTATATTAAGCTCCAAACAAAAGATTAGAAGCTGAACACGGTTTCAAGACCGAAACGGAGAGCGGTGTCGTCGTCGTTGTCCTGCATGGCGATGTCAACCATGCCGAATGCAGTGAGGTCGAGGTGTTCGATTGGGCTGATGTAGATACGGCCGCCGACGTCGAGCGTTGCTTCTTCGTCGTTGTCGCTATCAAGAGTGTTCGTGTGGTATTCCACCGGGATACCGATCTTGATGAATTCGGCGAACTTGAATGCCGGTTCGGCATAGAGGAAGAAGTATTCCGGAATTTCGAAATTATCGCCGTCGTTACGGCTATATTCATGGATGGGTTGGCCTTCGATTTCGTTGAAGTCATTTTCGCCAATGAAAGCGTAGAAGGCGGTGGTCTTGATGTTGAACATACCGAGTTCGAAGGTCGGTTCAACAAGGATCGTGTGAGCCGTAGAGGTCAAGTCGACACCCTTCACGACGTTTTCGTCGTCAGCGATGTAGTCAGCATGGAAACCGTAAACGGCACGGAAACCGAAACCGCCAACGTTCAAACCGGCGTCAACACCTGCATGGAGTTCGTTGTGACGCTTGGTCTGGAAGCTCTTGTAGTTAGCATACGGACGGAGGTGCTGGCCTGCGTAGTCGAATTCGTAAGCGGCATGGATGCTGTAGTTCTTGCCGGATTCTTCTTCGCAGAAGAATGTGTTGTCTTCTTTGTCCGCGACAGTGCACACTTCACGGGTGTCGTTACCGCCACGGCCAAAGCCCAAACCGAGCTGGAGGCCGGCGAGGTCGATTTCGAGACCGCGGATATCGCGTTCAGACAGACCTGCTGCGTTATCAGCCGGATCATCGTAACCGTAGTAAGCGACGAATGCGCCTTCCGAGAAGGTGAGATCGCCGAGCTTCACAGCAAAGAAGTCGAGCGGCTTGTACTGGATGTATGCGCCGTTATAAATGGCGGTCGGGGAGGTGGTTTCACCGTCAGCTTCAAGACCGACATAGGCAGACCACTTGTCGTTGAACTTCACATCCACGTTCAAGTCGAAGGTGGAAGCGTAGCTGTGTTCGAGATCGCCGTCTTTGAAAACGTCGCCCGTGTAAATGTCGAATTCAGCTTCGCCGGAGAACTTGACTTCCAAGTTGGCTGCGGAAGTCGCTTCTCTCAAGCTTGCCTTGAGGACGTCGATTGCGCTGCCAGCAGCGGCAGACACTTCACCCTTGTCTTCGGACTTGACTTCAGCGGTCTTTGCTTCTTCAGCCTTCTTTGCTTCAGCAGCCTTAGCTTCTTCAGCCTTCTTTGCTTCTTCGGCGGCCTTAGCTTCTTCAGCCTTCTTTGCTTCTTCAGCGGCCTTAGCTTCTTCAGCCTTCTTTGCTTCTTCGGCGGCCTTAGCTTCTTCTACCTTCTTTGCTTCTTCGGCGGCCTTAGCT
>JAGDBD010000051.1 GCA_017959225.1 Fibrobacter sp.
ATTTCATCCGCATTCACCACTGCCCAACCAATCGAATTCGTCCCCAACTCGAGCCCCAAAATCTTCTTCATTTAAGCACTCCTATATAAATTTTCCTATTCAAAAATATATCATTCAAAGGCAGAAAATGCGAAAATTTCACTATTTTCGGCAAATTCTATTGATATTTTAGCATTTCCAATAGGGCAAATTCTTATAAAAATAAATTCGCAAGATGACAAATTTTGTCACAAAATTTGTAATTTTAGTATTGACTCTCGTCTCAATTCAAACTATATTAGGAGTACAAATCTGAAAGCAATTCACAATAAGGATTATTCCGTTGTGAAAACATTTAGAGCGGCGCGCAAGCGTCGCTCTCTTTTATTTTTCCCCACCGCAACAGCGTCTTCGTCTATTCCCGATTCCGCAAAATGTTTGCAAGGATCGCACCAGAAATATTGTGCCAAACAGAGAAAATCGCACCCGGCACTGTCGCTAGAGCAAGGCTCGGGAACGCTGTATTTGCAAGTGACGTTGCAAGGCCTGAATTCTGCATGCCAATTTCCACCGTCAACGCCTTCGTTTTCGGCAAATCCATTTTCAAAATTTTTCCAAGTCCAAATCCACAGGCATAGCCTAAAAGATTATGCAAAATCACCACCACAAAAACAATCGCTCCCGTGGTCAAAATCTTTTCCGCATTATGAGAAACGACTGTTGAAACAATCAAGCAAATGGCCACTACCGAAACTACCGGCAAAATATCTATCGCCTTCGCCACAGACTTTCCGGCAAATTTATTCACCACAAAACCCAGCGCAATCGGTAAAATCACCACTTGCAAAATGGAAAGGCACATCGAAAGTACGTCTACCTGAACCGAAGTGCGGAGAAGCAAATAGGTAATCGCTGGAGTCACAAGGGGCGACAAAATCGTGTTCACACTGGTCATTCCCACCGAAAGGGCCACGTTTCCACGGCTCATGTATGTAATCACGTTGCTCGATGTTCCACCTGGGCATGTTCCCACAAGGATCACACCGGCCAAAAGCCCCGCTTCAAGCCAAAAAATCTTCCCCAATGCAAAAGCCAAAATCGGCATCACCGTAAATTGCGCAAAGCAACCGATCAAAACATCTTTCGGATGCGTAAAGACGATTTTAAAATCGTCCAGTTTCATAGTGAGCCCCATTCCGAACATCACTACCATCAAAAGATAGTTAACAGCCTTTAGCGAAATCCACAAGCCGCTCGGCGGCAAAAACAATGCTAGCGCCGCCACGGCCAAAACTATCACCGCCATCCAGCGGCTAAAAAATTGGGCAATCGATTTCATGCCCAACAATATAACAACCTACGGATACATGTAACCGGTTTCTGCGCCGCGAACCGGATATACCAACACGCCGCCCGCTTCGTCTACCACAACGGCAATTCCCGAAAGGTAATTCGCCCAGCGACGCGATGCGAAGAACTGCAAATCGATCGCTCTATTCGAAGCGTAAATAATCAAAGGCGCCACCAGAACGTCGTGAGTGACAAGGACGCTGACACGGCTCCAGTTCGAAATATTTGCCACAATATTTTCGGATACAAATTGATTGCCACGTTCAAAAAGATCGTAGAAGTAAGTCGAATAGGCCAGCTGCAAATTTGCATTGACCGTCGGATTTGCAACGGTATCATTATAAGCCCATCTCGAAATAAACGTCCAGCTGCCGCCATGGGAACTTGTGTAAGAATCAAAAGAATCTGACGGAACTGCTATAAAGTAATTGCCGTCTAAGATTTCATCCAAAGTGTCTACGGTTGCAACTTCGCCACGGCCTTCTGCAATATAGCTCGCTGTTGCGCGGGTACGCACAAAGTCCGTGGAGCCGTAATGGAACGCTTCTTCACTCACAAGCTTCGATCCCAAAGCCAAAGCCTGTGCCACGCCGTTTTCCGTTAAATTGGAAAGCTGTCCAAGGCTGTCTTCGCGTTCTGCATGGCGAATTACAAATGCGATTTTACTTGTGGCCGGTGCAGCACTGTAAATATCGGCAATGTCGTAAAAGCCGTCTTCGTCCGGTACAACGGCCAGCGGAGTTGCCGTGGACGTTGAAGATTCTACCGATGCGCTTGAAATTTCTACAGATGCACAGGATGCGATTTCTTCCGCAGCACTCGAAATAGGATCATTGGAATCACTGGAAATCGTTTCAACAGTTTCGCTAGAAGTAATATCCGGAGTATCCGAAGCGGATGTGGAAGATTCGTTACAACCTACAAAAAAGGCTGCCAGAGAAAATGCAGAAAGGGCGATAAGGGCTTTACGCATAAAATCCTCAAATATGAAAATTATTGCGTATAAACTAGATTTTTCCCTTTCTTTCTAAAACCAAATTTATGGTTACACGACTTTTTCAATTAAAATTTGCGATTTAACGTCAAAATGACAGCGGTCAAACCCCATTCCGTGCCGGTCCGCTCTTGCGAAAGTTCCGTTCCGGTTTCAAAATGGTAATGCTTGTATCTGCGATCTCGTGAAAAATTTGCCATGAGCATTCCGCCCCACTTATTTCCGAGCTTATAAGAAAGCATGGGGGTGAGTGTCACCGTTTTAAATGTGGGGTCGTAGGGTTTATACACGGGATCAAAATCCGATTCGTGCAAAAAGCCACTGACATTTGCCGCAAACATCGCCATGGGGAACTTTTCAAAAGGCAGCAGATACATTAAAGTTCCGCCGTAACGGTAATGGTATCCGTTCACAAAATTTCCGTTGCCCGCTTTCCAAACTTCCCCATCTTCTGCACCTGTATATGCAGAATACATCAATTCCGCCGTGGGCCGTAAAAGGAATCTTGTCCAGTCAGATTTGGGAAGCACAAGCATCAACGGGAGAGTCATTCCCCCATGATATTTGACTCCATAAGAAAATTCCGTCAAAAACAGATCTTGCGAAAATTTTTGTTTTTCAGGATCGTACACTCCCATGAACGTGGCCCAAGTTCCATAATTGATCGACGATCCTGCGTTTCCTTCGATTCCGATTTCAAGTAAGCGCAACAGGGCAAGGGTCGCATCAGCGCGGATCCCGACTCCGAAAATAGTCAGTCCCAGTTCGCTAAACCCTTTTACCGTAGCAAAGCGTCCCAGATCTTTTTCCATTTTCAGGCTAGAATTCCACCCGAAAGGCGTTGCGAACGCGAAAAAAGGCCAATCGTGCAAAGATTCCGAATTGCGAAGCGACCGATGGGGTAAAATCATTCCTATAAAGAGCAAGGAATGTTCCGTTTTCACGCGGAACGAAGTATCCGGAACGGAAACTTCCCCGTTCGCAGGCGAATTCGCAAAAGCGATAGAGGCAAAAAGCACGCAGATCGCCAAAATTTTAACCAAACCGCAAGACCGCATAAAATTTTTCCCTCAGTCACCAAAGATTCTTTAAATCTAAAAATCTTGGGAATCAAAAAGTCTCCCATTTACTTCAAGTGGCAAGACGAAGAACATTTTCTACATTATAGGCCGATGGACGCCTCCCAAAAATTCGAATTAATGCTCCCCGTGGGCAACAAGGACATGTTTTACGCCGCCGTGGAAAACGGGGCAAACGCCGTTTATTTTGGAGTTCCCCACTGGAACGCCCGAGGAAGGTCCCTGGATTTTTCTTTTGAAGATGTCCGGGAAATGATCCGTTATGCGAGAATCCGCAACGTGCGCACATTTCTCGCCATGAACATCCTTGTTTTTGAAGACGAAATCGATTCCCTGCCCGAATTCATTGAAAACATTGCAGCCCTTGAACCGGACGCGATGATCATTCAAGACGTGGGCTTGATGCGGCTTTTTAAAACCATCGCGCCGGGAGTCGAAATTCACGCTTCAACGCAAATGACTATCGCTTCGGCGGAAGGCGTGGAAATGGCGGAACGCTTGGGCTGTACAAGGGCCGTTCTCGCCAGGGAAATGTCCCTTGCAGACATTCAGAATGTCAAAAACAGGACTCCTCTTGAACTTGAAGTTTTTGTGCACGGCGCTCTTTGCGTTTCGTTTAGCGGGCAATGCCTCACAAGCGAAAATATCGGTGGGCGTTCTGCAAACCGTGGGCAGTGTGCCCAGAGCTGTCGTCTTCCGTACAAGATGCTCGTCGATGGCAAGCCTTTTGATTTGCACGGCAAACGCTACCTGTTCAGCCCACGGGACCTTTCCGCAATCGATGAACTTGAAGAATTGAAGCGGATCGGTGTCAAATCTTTTAAAGTAGAAGGCCGTTTAAAAAGTCCGGAATACGTGGCTGCGGTAGCCATCGCATTCCGCGAAAAACTGGACAAAGGTTTTGTGAGCGAAAAGAACCATGAGCCTTTGGAAGTGCTCTTTTCGAGAGGCTTGCACAGCGGTTGGCTCCGCGGCGTAAACCAGCAGGCCCTTGTGAACGGAGCTTTTTCGAACCATCACGGAATGCTTCTTGGAAAAGTTCTCAAGGTAGACCGCAAAAGCGTTGTGGTCGAAGGACGTCACCCGTTAGAAGCCGGCGACGGAATCCTTTTCGAAGATCCGGGCGAAGAAAATTCCGCAGGCAGCCGCCTTTTTAACCATAAATTTTTAGGGAACAAAACTCTTCTCGAATTCGGAAACATTTTTGATTTTCGCCGGGTACACCCGGGCATGAGCGCTTTCAGGAACGATTCCCCTGCACTCGAAAAGCGTTTGCGCAAAACCTTCGCTGAGCGGGAAAATGAAATCAAATTCCCCATTCGAATGCGGCTTTTTGCAAACTTCGGAGAACCGCTGTCTCTTGAAATCCAGGACTTGGAAAGTCACACCGTCTGCGTTCAATCCGAAAAGAGCCTTGAACAGGCCAAAACTCCGCGGGACAATTCGGAACGCATTAAAAAGGAACTTTCCGCTCTTACCGGCAGCGCCTACAGCGCAAAAGACATTCGCCTAGAAATTCCAAACGATGCTTTCGTCGTCGATAAAGAAATTCGAAACTTGCGCAAAGCGGCTGTGGAAGCTCTCGACAGTATCCGTTTTAACAGCCATCCCTCCGAAGCTTCGGCGGAAAGCGGCAAGGCTTTGATCGCGCATGCCCGCACCGCTTTCAAAAATGCAACCGAAAAGCCGGTACAGATCACCGTTCTCGTACGAAATCCCAAGCAGCTAGAAAATCTTCAGGGCTTAGAAATCGACCGTGTGATTTTGGACCTGGACTGGGGCGTCGATTACAAAAAGCCCATGGAAAAGGTTCGCGAGCTCGGATATCAAGTCGGCTTCGCCACGATCCGAGTTTTAAAGGAAGGCGAAACAAAGAATTTGAAAAAGCTTGCGGATCTCAAACCGGACTTTATTCTGGTACGAAATCCGGGAGCGTTAATTTATCTGCAAAATTCAGGCATTCCGTTAGAAGGCGATTACAGTTTGAACGTTTCAAACGTTCTTTCCGCGGAATGGTTCCTTTCTCAAGGGCTTTCTTCGCTGCACCCGTCGTTAGACCTGAACGCTGCAGGGACTGAAAAACTTTTGGAAAACTTTGGCGGATCTCATTTTGAAGTTTCGGTATTTGAACATTTGCCGGCGTTTTACATGGAACATTGCCTGTACGCCGCAAACCTGACCGATGCAGAACGATTCCCCTACTGCAAACAGATCTGCTCCAAGCATCATATCGACATTCTCGATCACAAGGGAGCTTTGCATTCCCTGGTTCCTGACGCAGAATGCCGTAACACGCTTTACTTAGAACGTCCCCAGTCCGCATTGAACCTTGTGCCCACATTCCAAAAACTTGGCGTGACCAAGTTCCGTTTGGAAATGCTCGAAGAAAGCCCAAGCGAAGTCGCCGACAAAACTCGCCTTTACGCCCAAGCCATCCGGGGCAAGCTTTCTTTAGCGACTGCGGCAAAACTGATCGGCGCAGAAGAAAAATACGGGGTGTCCCAGGGCCAACTTTTCCATACCGAAGTTTGGAAAGACCGTAAAAAAGTTTGAAAATTTCGTCAAAAACGCCAATTTTTAAACTTTTTTCAGTTAATTTGTTATTAAATGACGGATTTTTCAAATTTCTTTCTATATTTGGTCTCGAACTCAACAAGAGGTACTTTTAATGGCAACAGTTATCCGTCTCGCCCGTTTTGGCAAGCGTCACAACTCCGTCTATCGTGCAGTCGTCATCGACAACCGTAAGGCTCGTAACGATAGCTTCATCGAACAGGTCGGCTTCTATGATCCGAACCACAAGCAGCCGGTGATCACTTTCGAACAGGAAAAGGTTCTCAAGTGGCTCAAGACTGGCGCTCAGCCGTCTGACACCGTCGCTTCTCTCCTCAAGAAGGTCGGCATCATGGATCTCTTCCACGAACTCAAGGCTGGCCGTTCCATCGAAGGCAAGAACGCAACTCCGCGTGCTGCTAAGGAAAAGAAGGCAAAGCTCGGTCCTAAGGCTAAGGCTCGTCTCGAAGCAGAAAAGGCTGCCAAGGAAGCCCCGGCTGAAGCTCCGGCTGCAGACGCTCAGGCTTAATTTCAAGCTTAGTTATGCAAAACCCTGTGCCGCCTAAAATGCACGGGGTTTTCTTTTGAAGACATGGAAAACGCAAACGTACAAGATCAGGTCGTCGTCGGCCATTTGATGAGAACCCACGGTTTCAAGGGTGAAATCAAGTGTGCGCCTCAAACCCACGATTTGAACCGTTGTAAAAAATTCACGACGGTGTACGCGCTTGTGGCGAATTCGACCATTCCTTTGGAAGTCGAAAGCGCCCGCGTTGCAAACGATATCTGGATTCTCAAGTTCAAAGGCTACGACTCTTCGGAAGCTGTGCAGAGCTTGGTAAATGCAGATATCAGCGTTCCCATGGCAGAACGGATTCCCGCACCCGAAGGCAAATACTACTTCTCGGACCTCGAAGGATTCTCCGTTATCGGGGACTCCGGATCGGTTATCGGGAGCGTCCTTTCGGTGGAGCAGCTTCCTAGCGTAAACGCATTCCGTTTTACGTACAAAGGAAGCGAGATCCTCGCCCCGTGGATCAAGGAATGCGTAGGGGAAATAAACAGCGAAAAACGCACGGTCCAAATTTCGGAAGCGTTTCTCGCCAAGCTTTTCGACATGAGGATCGGATGATGAAAATCGAATGCATCACCATCTTCCCCGAAATGTTCGCCCCTCTTGAACATTCCATCGTCGGCAGAGCCCAAAAGAACGAACTCTTCTCGTTCAACACCATCTTCCTCCGTGACTTCGCCGTGAACGATTACGGACAGGTGGACGATTCGCCTTACGGAGGCGAACCAGGCATGGTGCTCCGACCGGAACCCTTGGCCCGCGCCATCAAAAGCACGCACGTCAAGGAAGACGGAGGCAAGGTCATCTATCTCACGGCGGACGGAGTTCCTTTAACCCACAAGATCGTATCGGACCTTTCCAAAGAAAGCCATCTGGTACTCGTCTGCGGGCATTACAAGGGTATCGACGAACGCATCCGTGAAGATTACGTGGACATGGAAATTTCCATTGGCGACTTTGTCGTAAGCGGTGGAGAACTTCCGGCCATGCTTTTGACCGATGCAGTGGTCAGACTCCTCCCGGGAGCTCTCGGTCACAAGGAATCCGGAGAAACAGACTCTTTTGCTCAGGGACCTCTCGGCTGGCCCGTCTATACCAGACCAGAGGTTTTTGAAGGAAAATCCGTCCCTGAGGTGCTCCTTTCGGGGCATCATAAGCGAATTTCCGAGTGGAGAAGGGCAGAATCTTTAAAAAGAACTAAAGAAAGACGTCCGGACATCTACGAAAAATTGCAAATAGATACTAAATTTGGCACACAATAACAGAGGTCACAGAATATGTCCCTTAACATCGAAGCAATTCAGAACGAAAACAAGAAAACGGATCTTCCGGAAATTCGCACCGGCGACACCATCACGGTGAACGTGAAGGTTCTCGAAGGCAGCAAGGAACGTATCCAGCCGTTCAAGGGTGTTGTCATTCAGCAGAAGAAGAACACGGGTCTCGGCGCAACCGTTACCGTTCGCAAGACCACCGATGGCGTTTCCATCGAACGTATCTTCCCGCTCCACAGCCCGCGTATCGCTTCTTTCGAAGTGAACCGTGCTGGTAAGGTCCGCAAGGCTCGTATCTTCTATATGCGCAACCTCCAGGGTAAGGCTGCTCGTATCGAAAAGCGCGAAGGTTAATTTAACCGGCGGTTCCCGTTGACTTCGGGCACTCCCGTGACAAGCGACCCAAATTTCCCGTTTGAGCGTATTTCCGTTCAAGCGGGTTTGCTTGTTTTAAAAAAAGGTGAAAAAACTTCGGAAATGTACTACGTCGAACAGGGCGAACTCGAAGCCTTCGACGACAATCAGATCCTGAAGTTTATTCCCCAAGGATCCTTGGTGGGCGTTACGTCTGTGATGGACGGAACGCCTTTTGCCTATCATATCCGTGCCGGTCGCGATTCGGTTTTGGTTAAAATCGATCAGAAAGGACTGGGGGAAATTCTAAAAAAGACTCCCCCGTGGATGCTCTCGGCCATCAATTCTCTTGCCAAGGAATCTTCCCATTTAAAACAGTCGGTTTCTAAGCCGATCTACCACAACACCCTTGAAAGCTTTGCCAAGTTTCTCGCCTTACGTGCAGAAAACAAGCCGTTAGATACAGCGCAGACCATCAAAGAATACATGTGGCAAACCCGTTCCGGAAAAGACGAAACGGCGAACGCTCTCAAGGAACTGATCCGTCGCCGCTTTGTGGTTCTAAAGCCAGACGTAAGCGGCAAGCCCAACGCCCAAATGCACTTGGTAAAACCCAAGCTGTTCCATATTCTGGTGGACTTTTTGCGTGCAGAGCGCCACGGGATCACTTACCCCCCATTTGGGCTTTCCCAAAGGGAACGTTCCTGCCTTGAATTTTTGGGCCTTGAAGATTCCCTTTTTACCCGTTCCCGCGAAGAATGGTTAAAATATCTGCAAACGGCAACGCCTCTAGCCGATATCATTATCATGATCCGGTTTGTGGAACTTGGCATATTCTCCGAAGTCGGAGATTCAAAAAAACTTTTTTTGGAAACGGAAACTCTCGACCGTTACCTTTGCGCAATCCACGAAGAACGTAACATTCGGGGGCTCTCATGAAAAAGCTCCTTGCACGCGACGTTCTGTTTAAAGAAGGCGAAATTAACGGCAAGCTTTTTGTGATTCGCAAAGGCGAGCTTATGATCCAAAAAAAGGAAGGTTCCAAAGTTCGAAACGAAGGGACCATCGGGCCACGTTCCGTTGTCGGAATCGGATCCCTTTTAAACGGTGAAGCTCATCCGTACACGCTCCGCGCCATGGAAACCGTGGAAGTGGAAGAAATTTCCCAGGAAGAATTCCAAGCAGCCAGTCAAAATCTACCGGTCTGGTTTCCAAAGCTTCTGGGCATTTTACACAGCCGTGCCAAGCATTTAGAAAAGAACAAGGCAAGGCTCGATAAAATCCACGCTCTGCCGTCTCTTCTTTTCCTTTGCGCCCGCTACATTCGCCATTTTAAAAAAGACACTTTTAACTTGGAACCCATGCTCGACGACTTGCGGGTTCTTAACGGTCTTGCATACAACGATTCTTTTGAACTTCTACGCGGCCTTTGCGGTTTGGGCATTGCCGAACTGATTCCCGGCGAACACGTACAAATTCACTTTTACCGCAAAAATTTACCCGCGCTGCTTTACCGCACCCTCTTTACGCGTATGGCCGGGAAAAAGCTTCCCCAGTCCCTGCTTTCGGCAAACGATCAGACGATTCTTACCGCGTTCGTTTCGGCGGCCAAAACCAAAGGCGTTTCGAAGCAAGACGGAACATTCATTTCGGTCAAAGATTTTACAGCCGTTTACAAGCGTCTTTTTCCTATGCTCAAGCTTACACGCCGAGCCTTGGAAAATTTAACCCGCTGCCATTTTCTCTATTCGAATCCGCCATTTCACACTGTGGATTTCGACAAAATCGAACAGTTCTATGCAAACCTTGAAACCGTCAAGGATCTTGTGGAGCTGAACCGCGTATATCCGCTTCTCGACAAGCAGTTGCTAGAAGCCATGAAACGTTCCTAGCCTTTTTTGCCCTTTCAGAATTTTCTAAATTGGGAGCAACCATTTTCATCAAAGGAATGTTATGAAATACTCCGCTCTCCTCGCTCTCGTCTTTGCAGCATCCGCTTTTGCCCAGGAAGCAGGCGCAGAACAGCAACAGGGATCCATGTTCATGGGTCTTCTCCCGTTCATTCTCATGTTCGTCGTGATGTACTTGTTTTTCATCATGCCGAAGCAGAAAGAAATGAAGAAGCTCGATGCAATGCGCAAGGCTTTGAAGAAGGGCGATAAGGTTCTGACCGCTGCAGGTATCATCGGTACCGTGGCAAATATCGAAGGCACGACCGTTTCCATTAAGACCGGCAACGGCACCATTCTCGACTTTGAACAGGCCGCCATCGCCCGCGTTTTGAGCGCTGAAGAAAAGCCTGCAGAAAAGAAGTAATCCGATGGCTGTTTTAGATATCACGATTTACGGAAATCCTGTCCTGCGCAACAAGTGCAAGAAAGTGGAGCAGGTAACGCCTGAGCTTTTGACTCTCGCCCGCGACATGCTCGACACAATGTACGACGCCGGTGGCGTCGGCCTTGCCGCTCCGCAGGTCGGAAAAGACATTCGCCTGGTCGTAATCGACCCGGCCCGTCCGGACGAAAACGAGGAACCGGCTCCGCGCATTATCTTCAACCCGGAATGGGGTCCTGAACCGGACTCGGAAGACGTGCCCTACGATGAAGGTTGCCTTTCCGTTCCCGACGTTTTCTGCAACGTGTACCGTCCTGGCAAAATCTGGATCAAGTACATGAACGAAAACGGTGAAACCGTCGAAGAGCATAACATCGAAGGCCTCCTTTGCCGTTGCTTCCAGCACGAAACGGATCACTTGGACGGCAAACTTTTCGTGGACGTGATTTCCACCGCGGACCGTGAACTGAACCGTTCCAAACTCCGTGACATGGTCAAAAAACAAAAGCAAAAGTCTGGAGCTAAAAAAAGATGAAGCGTTTTCCGCTGTTGTTCCTCGCAGCCGGTCTCGTCAGCTGTGCACCTCTGCCGCCTCTCGTGACCGATCCGCCTGAAGAAGTTCAGACAGCGGAATCCTCTTCCAGTTCTTTTGCAGAAAAGTCTTCGGACGTTTCCGCCCAAGCGGATTCCGCAGCGGCAAAGCCATTTGTGGCGATCGCTCCGGAAAGCGTCCAAGACTCTCTTTCCGATTCAACTGCAACCGAAGCTTTTGCCCCCATCGTTCCCTCAGCGGATTCTTCTACAGGCAAAGGAACTTCGTCTGCGGTCATTTTAAGCGAGCTTCCCATTTTACAGCTCCCGACAAATTTGATTCGGGACTTCCGGGTCGGCATTTTGGTGAACGTTTCCAAAGCGGAAATTTCCGGAAAAAATTACACCGTTTCTAAGCACGGAGACGCATCTTTCAGCAGTTCCGGATCCGGGCCTTTTAACGTAACGGTCAGCGGGCCACAGGTCTTGGCGAATTCTGAAAAGTCCGATTCGCTGTGGATTTTCCCAGCGGAAGGGGGGCGCATTTCGGTAGACAAAAAAGAGTACCGTGGAAAAATCCTTGCCGTTAGCAACGGAAAGAAGCTTACCGTTATCAATGTTCTCCCAGTGGAAGATTATTTGAAGGGAGTCGTTCCCCATGAAATCGGAAAGCTTGACGAATCCATGGTCGAAGCCCTTAAAGTCCAAGCGGTAGCCGCTAGAACTTACGCATACCACCATTTCAATTCCCGCGCATCTTTAGGCTTTGACGTTTACGCAACGGTACAAGATCAGGTTTACAACGGAAGCGCTGGGGAATCCCCCCTTCCGAGTGCAGCCATCGATTCCACTGCAGGCGTCGTTCTCACGTACAACGACAATTTTATTGAAGCCTATTACCATTCCACTTGCGGCGGTTACACGGAAGGCGTCGAAGTTTGGGGACTTGCTCCGGTTCCTTATTTGCGCAGTCAAAACGACATGATCGCTCCGGATTCCGCATGGTGCAATTCCAGTTCTTACAACGCATGGAAAAAGGTTTACAGCGAAAAAGAACTGGTTTCCATGTTCCAAAAAAATTTCAAAGAAGCCCGCGCCGAAGGAAAATCTAGCTTCAGCGGAATTCAACAGATTGAAGTCAAATCAAAATTCCCCAGCGGACGCATTAACGAACTCGAAGTGTTGACGAATAAAGGTGTCTTTACCGTTAAAGGCGACAAGATCCGTTGGCTCTTCAAAGAAGGTTCCAAGATTCTCCCGTCCGCCAAATTCAGCATCGAAAAGAACGGCAAAGTCTGGGTCATTGACGGTTCTGGATTTGGACATGGAATCGGTATGTGCCAAATGGGCGCTCGCGCCCGCGCCAAAGCAGGGCAGAACTTTAAGGAAATCCTCGAAGCCTATTACCCCGGTGCAAAACTCCAATGCGTTTCCAGCGGAAAGTAGCCGTTTTAAGTGAAGGTTGCGCCGCAAATTTCGGCGATGGCGAAGAAATCGGAGAACGTTTTGCCCGCGAAGGTTTTTCGGTACAATTCGAAATGCCTTCTGAAACACCAGATGCGATCGTTTTAAATGCGTGCACCGTAAAAGGCATTACCAGCGCCACTAAACTCGCCAAAAAAATCCGTTCCCAGTTTGCAAATGTCCCCGTATGGGTCACAGGCTGCGCAACGGATGACCTTAAACGGGCCCTTTTAAAGCTTTTCCCCGACTTTTGCTTTGGCCCCAAAGACGCTCATAAAAACGAAGCCGCATTTCAAGAATTTACAAACAAATTAAGTTTCAAAAAATCCGAAGTTTTGGAAGTTCCTGATTTAACGAGTCACGCTGGCATCGGCATTGTGAACATTGAAGAAGGCTGTCTTGACAGTTGCACTTATTGCTCCACGCATCTCGTCAAAGGGACTTTACGCAGTGCAACTCCCGAATCAATCCTTCGACGTGTACAACGCAAAGTGGAATCCGGAGCAAAAGAAATTTTTTTGACCGGTCAAGATACCAGCTGCTACGGATTTGATATCAAAACCAATCTCGCCGAACTTTTGCAACAGGTGATTGTTCACGTTCCAGGCGATTATAAAATTCGCTTAGGTATGGGAAACCCGAGGCATGCGCTGCGCTATTTGGACGCCCTTCTCGACACCTTCGAAGATGAACACTTGTACAAATTCGTACACATTCCCGTACAAAGCGGCAGCGATAAAATTTTAAAAGCGATGAACCGCCGTCACACCCACAAGGAATATTTGCAAATCGCAGAAGCTTTTAAAACGCACTTTCCCCATATGACTTTGGGCACGGACATCATTGTCGCATTCCCAGGCGAAACCCGTGAAGATTTTGAAGAAAGCGTTAAACTGGTGAAAGAAACGCGACCGTCGATTTGCAACATCACACGGTTCGTTCCGCGCGAAGGCACACCTGCCTTCGCCTTGAAGAACGAAGTTCTGAAAGAGGAGCGCTACGCGCGCTCCGCGGAACTCTCCCAAATTTTTCAGCAGATCGCTTTGGAAAACAACCGTTCGTTTATCGGTAAAGAAGAACGCGTAACAGTCGAAAAGGCCGGGCAGCGGGCAGGAACGACCATCGCCCGAGACGAAGCGTACAGACCCGTTGCGCTGCAAGGAAATTACCCTGTCGGGGAATCTTTGTACGTACGGATTCGCGATGCAGAAACCTTCGCACTCATCGCTGAACCGATTCAATAAAATTCAAACCTTTTTAAACGAAAAAATCGCCAGCTTTCGCCAGCGATTTTTTTTGTAACATTCAAAAGATCAGGTCGTGTATTCCGCATTGATCTTTACATATTCATAACTCAAGTCGCAAGTATAAGCAGAAGCGCTTGCATCACCAATGTTCAACACGACGGTCACCGTGTATTCCTTCTGCTTCACGACTTCTTCCAACTTTTTCTGATCGCACTGGATCGGTCTACCGGCTTCGAGGACTTTCACGTCGCCAAAGTAAAGATCAGTCTGTTCTGCGATCATATTCACACCGCTCGATCCAGCGCTCGAAAGAATACGTCCCCAGTTGGGATCTTCACCGAACATGGCGCATTTTGCCAAATTGCTCGTGCCAATGAAACGCGCCATTTTCAAAGCTTCCGCATGGCTTTCTGCTTTTTCAATGCGGATTTCAATGAACTTTGTTGCGCCTTCGCCGTCGCGGGCAATGGCCTTTGCCAGTTCCTTCATCACGGTCATCAAAGCGGCGCGGAATTCGCTCTTTTCGCTGATCGAAAGATCTTCGTACTTGATGCCCGAAACTCCATTCGCAAGGAGAATGCAGGTATCGTTTGTACTCGTATCGCCATCCACGGTAATCGCATTGAAAGAATCCGAAATATCGGCGCGGAATTCAGCAAAGAAATCCAAAGGAAGACCGAGGTCCGTGGTAATAAAAGCAAGCATCGTTGCCATGTTCGGATGAATCATGCCACTGCCCTTGCAGCAACCGCCAACCGTCACTTTACCCTTGGCCGTTTCGACTTCCACAGCAAGGGACTTCTTGACGCGGTCCGTCGTGAGGATCGCTGTGCCGAATTCATCGGAAGCGCCTTCGTGCAAGCCGTCTACCAGATGCGGAATTGCCGCTTCCACTTTGTCCATCGGCATCAAATGTCCAATCACGCCGGTGCTGCAAACGAGCACGCTACGAGGTGCAAGGCCGAGTTTTTCTTCCACGAGAGTCGCTGTGCGTTCGCTGTCGGCAAGGCCCTGGGGACCCGTGCAAGCGTTTGCGTTTCCACTGTTGACAATGACTGCCGATGCAAAATGCGCATGTTCCAGAACCGACTTGTCATAAAGGACCGGTGCAGCTTTCACTTTGTTCGTTGTAAAAACGGCAAAGCAGCGCGCAGCCTTTTCGCTCTTAAGAAGAGCCATGTCCGGTTTACCGCTGGCTTTGATACCAGCCGTGTACGCAGAAGCGGTAAATCCTTTCGGAGAACATACACCGCCATCTTTCAGCATCGTCAACATATATCTACTTCCTTTGCCCGTTTGTCGCAGGCTCTGAAAATTTATAACTTTCCGAGTATGGATAATATACCTGTTACTCAAGAAACTTACGACCAACTCAAACAAGAATTGGACAATTTAAAAAAAGTAGAACGCCCCAAGATCATCGATGAGATCGCCGAGGCGCGTGCACAGGGCGATTTAAGCGAAAACTTCGCATACCATGCGGCCAAAGACCGCCAAGGTGAAATCGAATCCCGTATCAACTACTTGGAAGACCGCGTCGCACGCGCTGTCATCATTAAATACGACGCAAGCCAGGGCGGCGAAATCAAGTTCGGCGCAACGGTCAAGCTCCACAACAAGAAGACCAACCGCGACATCACTTACACGATCGTCTCTCCGGAAGGCGTGGACGCCATCAACGGCAAAATCAGTTTTACAAGTCCTATCGGCAAAGCCCTTCTCGGCAAAAAGAAAGGCGATAGCGTTGAAGTCGTGACCCCGAAAGGCAAGAACGTCTTCGAAGTTTTGGACGTCCTGTAAACATGATTCTCGTCCTGATCGGTGACAGTGATTTTGAAAAGGAACGGCTCATTGGGCAGTTCCTTGAAAAAACATTGGGCGACCGCAAGGACGATCCTCTCGCCCGCAAAATCCTTTTTGCAAACGACACGAATCTGCCATCCGTAGCAGACGCAGTCATTGAAGCCTGCGATTCCTGTTCGCTGTTTGCCAGCGAACAGACCGTCGTCGTTCGCAAAGCGGAATCTTTAAAAGCGGACGACTCTGCCGCGTTAGAATCTTGGTTCAAAACAAAACCGAATGCGAACCTGCTTCTCGAATTCGAAAAGCTCCTGAAAACGAGCAAGCTTTACAAAGCCCTCCAAGAAATTGCAAGCTTTAAAGAATGCAAGTCCCCCCGCGATTACGAAATGACGCAGTGGATTACTTCCCACTGTGAAATCGATTTGGGACGTCGCATCGAACCTCTTGCCGCAGAATATGTTTCCAATGCACTGGGTACAGACCAGGCTTTGATCCATGCGGAATTGCGGAAAATTTTACTTCTCGATCCAGAAGGCAAAGTCATTTCGTACGATCAAGCAAAACTGATGATCGCTCCCCAAAGGGAAATCGCCGCTTTCGAAATTCGCGAATCCTTTGGCGACCGCGACCCGGTCGCTTATACGAAAAAACTGCGGGAACTTTTAGACTCGGGCGTTGAAGGCGTGCAGATCGTTTCTGCCCTCGAAGCCTATGCCGTGCGGCTTTTGCACATCCGCACCATGCTCGGTCGCAAAATGGCTGTCAAAGACATTGCAGCGGCTCTTGGCGCAAATCCGTGGCTCTTTGAAAAAAAATTGAACGAGCCCCGCAAAGCGTTGAACTGGTCCCCCCAGCTTCTCTGCCGCGTCATTAAACGTTTAGGCGAACTCGACAGCGATATTAAAAACGGCATTTGCGACAGCCGAATGGGACTTGAGCTTTCCCTGGCAGCACTGGTCGTGCGCTAAAACAAATTAAATACACAGAATACGAAAAATCCCGCACGCTTGTGCGGGAAAATGCTCCCATCCTCTGTAACCCTAACAACTCTGTAATTTTAATATAATTTTTTCAACGAAATTGGTCAAAAATATTCGAAAATTTTGATAAAAATTTTTCCACCCCGTAAGTTTTCCTTAAAAACAGCTCAAAAAACGAATTCTTATTTGTCTACTAATCTTTACCGGACATCTGTAAAAGGCTCTGCTTTTTCCTATATTAATATGCGTATGAGCGAATGTTTGCATAAAGATAGCATTGGACCGGTTTCCTTCTTCGACAAAAAACTGACTCTCGGACGAGACGGTTTTGTTTTGGAAAGTGGAGAAACCCTTCCCGAAGTTTCGGTCCGCTATGAAACTTACGGCACTCTCAATGCGGAAAAGTCCAATGTCATTTGGGTTTGTTCTCCGCTGACTGCCGATGCGCACGTCGCAGGCTGGTACAAGCCCGATGACAAACACGTCGGCTGGTGGGATTCTTTGATCGGCAGCGGCAAAGCTGTCGATACCAACAAATATTTCGTCGTCTGTTCCAATGTTCTCGGAGGCTGCAAAGGCACCACAGGGCCAGCAAGCATCGATCCGCGTACCGGCAAACCTTACGGCTCCAAGTTCCCGACAATTACCATCGGCGACATGGTCCACGCTCAAAAACTTCTTGCCGACGAACTGGGCATTCGCCATTTCTATTGCGTTATCGGAGGCTCCATGGGCGGCTTCCAAGCGATGAAGTGGTCCATTTACTACCCGGAACTCATCGACCGCGTGATTTTGATCGCCACGTCGCCCGGATTTTCTGCACAAGCTCTCGGTTTTGAAATCGTCGGACGGGATGCGATTACACAAGATCCGAACTTTAACAACGGCGATTATTACGACAAGCAGATTCCTGCCGCAGGCCTTGCTAATGCGCGAAAGCTCGCTCACATTACATACCTTTCTGCTAAAGGCATGGAAGCCCGCTTTACACGGAACGACATCCGCATTGAAAATCCAGAAAAATTCTATTCGGGATCTTCTCTTGAAACTTATCTGGATCATCAGGGTACAAAGTTCGTGGAACGTTTTGATGCAAACAGCTATTTGCACATTGCCCATGCCACCGATACCTTTGACCTTGCAACGGAATACGGTTCTCTCGAAAACGCTTTCAAAAACGTTCAGTCTACATTCTTGAACGTGAACCTTTCCACCGACTGGCTGTTCCCCCCAGACCAGTCCCGTCAAATTACCGAAGCTCTTTTGAACGACGGCAAGGTCGTGACAAGCCTTGAACTGGATACAAAGTTCGGCCACGATGGATTCCTGATCGAATGCGGTGCTCTTGGCATGGCCGTATCTCGATTCCTGGGCGGTCACCTGGGCGAAGTCCAGACGACCGGAACTCCGGCGTTCCACAGTCACAAGGACATTTCGATTATCGATTCGCTGATTCCTGCCGAAGCAAGGGTTTTGGACCTGGGTGCAGGCGACGGTCTGTTGATCGATTCCCTTTGGAACAAAAAGAAGGTCACGGGCATCGGTGTCGAAAAGAACTTTACGAACATTCTCGGCTGCATTGAACGGGACGTCCCGGTGATCGAAAAGAAGTTGAACCTGAAAACCCTCACGTCTTTTGCCGACAACAGTTTCGACTATGCGGTATTCAACCGTACACTTCCGGAAGTGCGCAATCAAAGACTCATGCTCCGAGAAATCATGCGCATTGCAAAGCATGCGATCATCACATTCCCGAACTTCGGTTCCTGGGAAATGCGCTGGGCCCTTTGCTACCACGGACGTATGCCGAAGTCTCCGGAATTCCCATACGAATGGTACGAAACTCCTAACATTCACTGCTTTACCTACCGGGACTTTGTACGCCTCGTCGAAGCGGAACATTTGAAAATCGAAAAGATCATTTCTTTGAACGAACACGGTTTGAGCAAGATCCTGACGAAGCTTGGATTCGTCAACTTGGGCACAGAACGCGTTGTGGCAATGGTCAAAAAGGCTTGATTAAGATATATTTGCCACATGGCAATTATATCGATGACCGGATACGGCAAGGATGAATTCAAACTGCACGGTACGCAGTGCACTGTGGAAGTGCGTTCCGTAAACAACCGCTTTCTTGAAATCTCCTGCCATCTCCCTAAAGCATTCTCTTATTTGGAATTCACCCTCAAGGAAGAAGTCAAAAAATTCCTTGCTCGCGGTTCCGTGAATTTGACAGTCACTTTCGGCGAAAGCGTTGAAGGCTCCGTGCCGACAGGATATTCGACGGAAGCTGTAGAAGCTTACCTGAAAATCGCAAAGGACATCAAGTCCAAGTACAACCTGACCGGTGAACCGACCTTGGAACAGGTTCTTTCCCTTCCCAACGTCCTCGTTTACGAAAGCGAAGAAAATCAAAAGGAAACAGAAGAACAGATCAAGGCGTCTCTCGACCGCGCTCTGCAATCTTTGGTTCAGATGCGTGAAAAGGAAGGCTTGAATCTGAAGAAAGATCTGGAAGCTCGCGTTCACGAAATGGATGCAATTCTTGACGAAGTCAAAGTTCTCGATCCGGAACGGATTGTGGAATGGAAGCAGAAGTTCGAAGACCGCTTGCAGAAGCTCGTCGGCGAAGCGGGACTCGACCCGGTCCGCGTCACGCAAGAAGCAAGCATCATCGCAGATCGCTTGGACATCAACGAAGAAATCACCCGCTTCAAGAGCCACAATAAGCTTTTCCTTGCCACCCTTGAACAAGGCGCAAACCAAGGTAAAAAGCTCACGTTCATCCTGCAAGAAATGGGCCGTGAAGCAAACACCTTGGCCACCAAGTGCCAAAGCGCAAAAATCGCAGCACTTGCAATACGTCTTAAAGACAACGTGGAAACCATCCGCGAACAAACGATGAACATCGAATAAACTTTTTCGTTTAACATAAAAGCCCGTTCCTTGGAACGGGCTTTTTTTATAAAAAAAGACTGACGCAGCAGGGATACCACGTCAGCCTTTGTTGTTGTGGAGTCTTTTTTAGAACTAGAATTCGTCTTCCGAAATGCGATTATTGCCGAGGAAAGCAGGAACACCATACAAGCTTTCTTCTGCAGAAATCGATTCTTCAGCGACCTTCGGAGTGGCGATGGTTGCAGCCGGGCGGACGATAGGCTTCTGCATCATGACCGTCTGGGCATTGGCTGCTGCATAATCTTCTTCTACAGCAGCCTGACGAGCGTCAAAAGCGGAGCTGTGGAAAGAGCTCGAGAACTGCGGAGCGGTCTGACGGGCCGATTCCTGAACCGGAGCTTCTTCAATCGCCTGGATCACATGAGTGCGCTGAGTTTGGGAAGTCGGGAAAACGATGGTCTGCTGAGCGGCTTGTGCGGCAACCGGTTCTACGGCAGGTTGTGCCACCGGCTGAACCCTTTCGACTCGCTGGACAGGAGCCTGCACCGGAGCAGCCTTCGGAGCTTCCTGTTCACGGGCGAGGGACACGAAGTCCACCGTCGGACGTGCCATTGCCGGTTCCACATGGGGAACGCTCTGCTGCGGAGCTGCGGCCTGAACCGGAGCTGCCGGGGCAATCGTTTCTTCTTCGCTGTTCTTGTCAAAACCGGTTGCGATCACGGTAATGCTTACGCGGTCACCGAGTTCCGGAATCGTCACGTCACCGGCAACGATGTTCGGAACGTTTTCTTCGCCGATCTGTTCGTAAAGATATGTCAAAGCTTCGTCGTATTCGAACATGGAGAAGTTTTCGCCATGCGCCACGTTGATGAGAGCTCCCGATGCGCCGCTCACCTTCACATTGTCCAAAAGCGGGCAAGCGATGGCTTCCTGAGCAGCCTTCAAAGTACGGCCTTCACCCGAAGCAGTACCCGTACCCATCAAAGCGGAACCGCCGTTCTGCATGATCGTACGAGCATCGTTAAAGTCCACATTGATCGTTCCATGGATGAACATGATATCGCAAATGCTGCGGACAGCGTTGCCAAGAACTTCGTCTACCTTGAGGAATGCTTCCTTCATCGGCGTGTTCTTTTCGATCACATCCATAATGCGCTGGTTGTTGATCACAATGATGGAATCCACAGACTGGCGAAGGGCTGCAAGGCCTTTTTCCGCATTACGACGGCGAATCGGGCCTTCCCACTTGAACGGCATCGTCACCACGGCGACAGTCAAAATGCCGAGCTTGTGAGCGATTTCTGCAACAACCGGAGCAGCACCAGTACCCGTACCGCCACCCATACCGGCAGAAATGAAGACCATGTCGGCGCCTTCCAACTTGTGTTCCACCGTATCCTTGTCTTCCATCAAAGCCTGACGGCCGACTTCCGGCTTTGCACCAGCGCCAAGAGTCTTGGTCGTCTTCTGACCGATTGCAATCTTTTCGTCGGCAAGGTTATTGTCGAGAGCAAGAGCGTCCGTGTTGATCGCAATGAATTCAACATCCTTGATGTTCATGTTGACCATGCGGTTCACGGCGTTTCCGCCGGCTCCACCCACACCCACGATCTTGATCTTTGCTTTGTGATCTGCGTTGCTAGGCATGATATGTCTAGTTTCGGAATCAGCCATGTTGTTCAGTTGTTCGTTCATTGTGTTCTCCCTGGTTTATTGTTTAAACTTTTTCCATTAGATGTAGTTCTTGAGCATGCTCCAGATACGGCCCAGTTTGCTGCCCACGGAGCCGACGATTTTCGTCGTACGGGTTTCGCGGCGTTCCTTGGGCTGGTCGTTCAAAGCTGCGTAATACAAAAGTCCTACGCCTGTGGAATGGGTCGGCATGCAGACGATTTCGCTAAAGCCTTCATCGGGCTTCCGCGGAGCGCCTAAGCGGACCGGTGTTCTTTCAAAAATCTTTTCGGCGAGTTCCTGGGTTCCTTCCAAGAGCGAAGTTCCGCCGGTGATGACGATGCCTGCACCAAGGCTTCCGTCAAAGCCCTTGTTCTTCAAATCGTCGTGGACCTTCATCAGGATTTCATTCATGCGGCAGTAAATGATATAGGCCAAATGTTTACGGCTGCAATCTTTTCCCGGACGTCCACCGATTCCCGGAACGGTGAAGGTGACTTCGTCTAACAAATTGGAACGACGGCAAGTTCCGTACATTTTTTTGATTTCTTCGGCACGGTCCATCGGTGTCGTTAAACCGATCGCAATATCGCTGGTGATGGCGTTGCCCGCGATGTCAAACGATACGGTGTAAACCACTTTGTCTTCCTTGAAAACGGCTACATCGGTAGAGGTCGCTCCGATGTCAATAATTGCCACTCCAAGTTCCTTTTCATCATTTTCGAGTACGCAGCATGCGTCGGCAAGAGGTTCAAGCACAAGGCCTTTTACCGTGAGTTCAGCGCCTTCGACCGCCTTGCTGATGTTTCGAACGATACCCTTCTGAGCGAGCACAAGCTGAACTTCCACGCTCAAGCTTGTACCTTCCATGCCCTGAGGATTCTTGATGCCTCCGCGTTCATCCAGAACGTAGTCTCCCGGCAAAACGTGGATAATATCCATGTCGGCAGGGCGCTGCACAAGCTGGCTCGCCTGTTCCACGACGCGCTTCATCGCTTCCTTTGTTACCACACCGTTGAATTCCCGAAGAGGAATCGAAGCCTGGCTTGCAACGGAACGAATGTTGCTTCCGGCAACACCGACATATACTTCCTTCACATCGACGCCGCTGGAAAGTTCAGCATCGCCTACAGCTTTTTTCAAAGCCTGAACAGTTGCTTCAAGCTCATTGGCATCGCCTTTCTTCAGCGGAGGGTTTCCAAAGCCCAGAATGCGAACCTTGTTGTTTTCTTCCAGCTGTCCAATAAAGACGCCAATTTTAGAACTACCGATATCGAGCCCAACAATGGTACGGGCAGGATCGATACCGCCGATGTTTTCCTCTTCTTTTGCCATCATTTGACCTCTTTTGCAGATGGATATGCGTAAGCGAAACCTTCAAAACGCAAATCCAAAGACTTTACCGAACTCATATTCTGCGAAAGTCCATCGACCAACAAACGGTAATGGGCGAAGGATTTCTCAGAGACATTCTCTAGCGGGAACAAAACCTTAAAACGCACATTGCGGAAGATGACTTCCATTGCATGTTTCTTTTCGTTCACCGCGACTTGCGAAACTTCTTTGTAAAGAGTTTCGTCCGCAGAACGCATCTTCTGAAGGAAAGCTGCGATCTGCTTGATTTCACGATTCCGTTCAATTGTCGCTACCGGCAGTTCAAGCCCTGCGGATGCGGCAATGGGAAGGATAAGTCCACGTCCCGAATAGGCTTTCCACTGGCCTTTTTCGAGAGTTTCCATAATCGGAGTGGTTTCTTCCACATCAATCGTTACCTTCCAGAACATTCCCACATCTACTTTCGCATCTTGCAAAAGCGGAAGCGAGAGCAAACGGTTCCGAACACTGTCCGCTTGAATCGCCGACATCGGCATACCCGTTTCAAGACCCGCAGTCTGCAAAATTTCTTCCCAAGTCAGCATGCGGTTGCCGGTGATGTCGATCGTTTTAAGCGTGCGCAGTTCCGCCGGGTTGAATTTGCGGATCCAGAACCACCCTTGCCAAACAGCCACAGCGAGCACAGCCACAACCAGAAAGATCTTCCAACCTTTCTTCGAAAGCCAACGGCCGACCTTCGCAAGAGCCTGTTTACGCTTCTCGCGGCGATCGTTCATTCGCTTGATTTCGTTGTAACCGATACGCGCCATTTACTTTTTCAAAGCCTCCAAGAAAGGACGTTCCGCTTTCCAGACATCGCCTGCACCCATAAAGAGCACAAGGTCACCCGGCTTTGCATCTTTTTTCAAAATTTCTAAGGCTTCTTCCTTTGTACCGACAAAGCGTGCATTCTGATGACCGCGAGCCACTGCGGTATCGGAAATCAGCTTTCCCGAAATTCCAGGAATCGGCTGTTCACGGGCCTTGTAAATTTCAAGGACCAAAAGTTCATCGCAATTGGCGAACACTTCGGCAAAAGCTTCGTACTGATCACGGGTACGCGTATAAAGATGCGGTTGGAAGACCACAATGACGCGCTTTTCCGGGAACGTATCCCGTGCGCCTTGAAGAGTCGCAGCCGTTTCCGTCGGATGGTGCGCATAATCGTCGTACACCATCACACCGTTTTCTTCGCCAATGAATTCAAAACGGCGCTTGACTCCTGTAAACTGAGCCAAGGCTTTGCGAACCACATCCAGCGGGATATGTTCTTCGTTCGAAAGTGCAATTGTGGACGTGGCGTTCAAAACGTTGTGTTTGCCAGGGATCTTCAGGGTGAATTCGCCCAAAGATTCGTTGTTCTTAAACACTTCAAAATACGAGATGCCATTTTCGGAACGCACATTGTCGGCCCGGTACATCGCCTGACGGCTAAAGCCGTAAGTGACAACAGGCTTTGTAAAGCGAGTCAAAACGGACTGGATATTCGGATTGTCAATGCAAACGACCACCTGGCCGTAGAACGGCACCTTATTTGCAAAGGCGACAAAAGCGTCCTTGATGGCGTCAAGCGTTCCATAAGTATCCAAATGTTCGCGGTCAATATTTGTAATGATGGCAGAAGAAGGCATCATCGAAAGGAAGCTTCGGTCGAATTCATCGCTTTCCGCAATCAGGTAACGGCCACGGCCAACTTTGGCGCCGCTTCCCTTTCCCTTCACCACGCCGCCCACAATCACCGTGGGATCTTCGCCGGCAGCTTCCCAAATAGCGCCGAGCATGGAAGTCGTCGTCGTTTTACCGTGAGTTCCGCTTACCGCAAGCGTGTATTTTAAGCGCATCAGTTCACCGAGCATTTCCGCACGGCGAATCACCGGAATGCGACGGGTTTTCGCTTCCACAATTTCCGGGTTGTCCATTTTCACAGCAGACGAATAAACGAGAAGATCCGCATTTTCCACGTTCTTCGCATCGTGAGTCGGGAAAATCTCAAGGCCCAGATCCTTCAGATACTGAATGGCAGGACCGTCACCGGTATCACTTCCCGTAACCACGAATCCGTTTTCATGGAGCACTTCTGCAATGCCAGACATTCCGGCGCCGCCGATGCCCACAAAGTGAAGTCTTTTAACACGATTGCTCGGAATCAAATTCATGTTAGCACTCCGCATCCAAAATGGTTTTTGCAATCTGGTCAGCGGCATCTGGCATGCCAATGGACTTTGCCGCTTGCGCCATGCGGTTCAGCTTTTCTTCATTCGAAAGCAGGTTCTGAACCTTGTTCCAAAGGTCGTTAGGATCACTGTCAAGTTCCACCAAAGCGGCTCCCGCTTTTTCCACAACTCGGGCGTTGAATTCCTGATGGTTTGCCGTTGCAAAGGGGAACGGGAAAAGGATCGAAGGCTTTCCAAAGGCGAGGATTTCTGCCAAAGTCGAAGCTCCTGCACGGCTCACGATCAAATCGGCATGGCCCATATAAGCGTAAATATTGTCCAAAAAAGCGGTCACAGTCACGTTATCCGGAATGTGCGAAACCCGTTCCCGAATGCTTTCGACGTTCTTTGCACCGGCCTGCCAAACAACAGAAATATCCGTTCTGCCGGCGATGGCGGACAGAGATTCTTCCATTTTTACATTGATACCGCGAGCGCCTTGAGAGCCTCCCACAATGAGAACGGACTTGGTGCCTTCGCGAAATTCCTTTGGACGGGGAAGATCTTCGAGTTTCGGCAGTTCACGGACCGGGTTACCGAACACCTGAGTTTCGGTATGCGGAAAGAATTTTTGAGCATCTGCTGACGTTACAAAGATCTTTTTCGCATAACGGGATCCGACTTTATTTGCAACGCCTGCCACCGCATTCTGTTCCTGAATGTACACTGGAATTCCAGCACGACCGGCAGCCATCACAATCGGAAGCGAAACGTAGCCACCTGTAGCCACAACCACATCCGGGTTGCGCTTTTTCAAAACCGTTTTCGCACTCTGCACGGCCTTAAAGAGATTGTACGGCAGCGAAAGATTCTGCATAAAAGATCCACGGTGCAACGGAACCGCCGTGATTTCATCGAAATCAAAGCGCGGCTTCACCAATCGGGCTTCCATGGAATCCTTGCGCCCAGCAAACGAAATCTGTTCAACACCAAACTTTTTCAGGCTTTCCGCAATGGCAACCGCTGGGAAAACATGTCCACCGGTTCCGCCACATGCAAACAAGAATTTTTTCTGTTTCATACAATCCTCACATCTTGAGCGCGACTTCTAGGTTCACGAATATCCTGCCCCGTCGTCGACCGAGAAATGTTTAACAAAATGCCAATCGATCCCATCGAAACGATCAAATTCGTTCCACCGTAGCTAATGAACGGCATCGGCTGCCCAGTCGTCGGCATCAGACCCGTGCACACAAAAACGTGGAAAATCACGTTAAAAGCAAGCGAAGACGTTAAGCAAACGGCAAAGTATTTGGCAAAACGGGACTTCGCATTGCGAGCAATCATAAAACCGCGGTAGATGATAAATCCAAACAGAACAAGTACAAGGGTCGTTCCCAAAAAACCGAGTTCTTCACCGAGCAAGCTAAAAGCCACATCCTTATACGACTCCGGAAGGTAGCCGAGTTTTTGCGTTCCCTGACCGATTCCCGTTCCAAACCATCCGCCATGTCCAAGGCTGATCAAAGCATTGTAAAGCTGATAACCGCCATCCTGAATATGTTCTTCCGGGTGAAGCCATGCCTGCAAACGCTTTAAGCGATACGACGCCGTAAGACCGACCACAAGAGCTATCACAGCCACCGGAATAAAGGATGCAAGCAAAATGCGAAGCTTTACACCCGCCGTAAAGAAAAGCACATAAGTTGTCGCCCCCACAAGCAGCGCCATGGAGAAGTTCGGCTGTAAAAGAATCAAACCGCAAACGATCACTAGCGTCACCATCGGCTGAACGTATCCGCGTTTGAAGTTTGTAATTTCATCTCCCAGTTCCGAAAGACGGCGGGACATGTAGGCAAACATCGCGATTTTCATCAGTTCCGAAGGCTGTAACGAAAATCCGCCAATGGAAAGCCAACGGGCTGCGCCTTTGGTCACAGCGCCGGTCACCACCACCGCCACAAGCGCCACAAGGCAAGCCAAAAAGAACGGGTGAGAAAGTCTGTGGAAAATTTTATGGTCCACAAGAGTCGCTAAAGCAAGCCCGCCAAAGCCCAAACCAATCACGCGCAAATGTTTCAGAGCGTAGAAATAAGAAGGACGCCCCAGTTCCGTCGCATGGAAATTACTTCCACTGTAAATGACAAAAACTCCCAACGCAAGCAATGCAATCATTGCAAGCAGCAAGGATTTGTCAAATTTCATGATGGAACTCAAGCGGTTATTCATTCTTCTAAACGCCCTTACTTGTTTGTCATTGCTGGTTCAAGGCGAAGGAGCTTATCCACGACCTGTTCCATTTTCATGCCGCGGGATCCCTTCACCAAAAGAACGTCGCCAAAGTGCACGTTTTCCGAAAGGAATTCCATTGCATCTTCGACGGTATCAAAATGCACAGCCGAGTCTTTGTCCATGCCAAAGGCAAGAGCTCCCTGCTGCGTATTCTTGCTTAACTTTCCCACTGCCACCAGCATGTCGAACTTCATCTGCGGAACCAGTTCACCGATTTCACGGTGCAAGTCTTCCGCTTTACTGCCAAGTTCAAGCATGTCGCCAAGAATGGCGATTTTACGGCCCGCATTGGTAATGGCTCCAATCGTTTGCAAAGCCATCCGCGTGGAAGACGGATTTGCATTGTAACAATCCGAAACCACTTTAATGCCCACGCCATTTCGAATTTCCATGCGCATATTGGCAGCGTGGAACTTTTCAAGAGCATCGGCAATCACAGATTTCGACATGCGAAGGGATGTTGCGACAGCGATTGCGGCAAGAGCATTGTACACGTTGTGAATACCCGGAACGCTCAAATGGAATTCCGTGCGACCGATTTTAAAACTTGCACAGGCGTTCGCATCCCACTTCAAATCTTCCGGTTTAATCACACCGCGCTTAATGCCAAAAGTCAATACGCGGTAACTCTTGTTCGTGCGAAGCTTCGAAAGGCGCGGATCGTCTGCATTCACCACCAAAAGGCCATTCTTCTTTAAGCCATCGGTAATCGTCACCTTTTCTTTGAAAACATGATCCAAGTCCTGCAAGCGTTCCAAATGGCTTGCACCGATATTTGTAATCACGGCGATATCCGGTTCTACAGCCATCGAAAGCGGATGGATTTCACCCGGAGCGTTCGTGCCCATTTCCACAACGGCCACTTCATCGGAATGCTTCAAACGGAAAAGGGTTTTTGGCACACCGATCTGGTTGTTCAAATTTCCTTCCGTCGCCATGGTTTTGAACTGCGCAGAAAGAACTGCTTTGAGCATTTCTTTGGTAGTCGTCTTACCGTTCGAACCTGTCACAGCGATTTTCTTTACCTTGAAAAGGCGCTGATATCCCTTGGCAAGTTTCAGCAAAGCCTGATTCGAATCGTCTACCGGAACATAGACGTCTGCCAAAGATTCTTCTGCACGACCTGCATCCATAACGCTCATCAAGGCTCCTTTTTTCATCACTTCAGGAATAAAACTATGCGCATCAAAACGAGCGCCTTTCAACGGCCAAAAGACCACACCCGGACCCGCTTCACGGCTATCCAGGCAAAGCTTCACTTTGCGCTTTGCAGCACGAGCAGACAGTCCCACCGGACTGCTCTCGAGGATTTCGCAAAGTTCTGCGACTGTAATATCCAACTTCTGCATTAGTTCATCTCCCGAAGGATGACTTCATGATCATCGAAATGATGTTTCGTTTTCCCGATGATCTGATAATTTTCATGACCTTTGCCGGCGACAACGAGAAAATCTCCCGATTGCATCGCCTTGCACGCTTCTCGAATCGCTTCTTCACGAGAAACGATGACCTTAAAATGATCGGAATGCATTCCCTTCACAATATCTGCAATGATATCTTCCGGATTTTCTGTACGCGGATTATCCGACGTCACCCAAGCAAAGTCTGCTCCCTGTTCTGCAATGGCTCCCATAATAGGGCGTTTATTACGATCGCGGTCACCGCCGCAACCGAACACAACCGAAAGCTTCCCTTTGCAAAGGGAACGTGCCACGCGCAAAACCCGTTCAAGGGCATCCGGCGTATGGGCGTAATCCACAATGACGCGACGAGATCCGTCATTAAAAGTCATTTCAAAACGGCCCGGGACTTTCACCGTGGCAAGAGCTTTGCGAATGGAATTTTCAGAAACTCCCACCGCCTTTGCCCAGCTCATTACAAGCAGAACATTGTCCGCATTGAATTCCCCCACAAGACGCGTTTCAATGGGATTTTCTGAAATAGCGGGCACATTCAGCACAAGACCGTCTTCCGTACTCTGAACGGAATTCGGAACCACATTCGCCCCAAAAGCACCCAACCGCGAAACAGCAATCTTATTTGCCGCGGAAACTTCACCATAAAGGCGTTTGCCATAAGCGTCATCCACGTTGATAACGGCAACGCCATCCGCAGCCAAATACTTTGTGAACAAAAGCTTTTTCGCTTGGAAATAATCTTCCATGGTCTTGTGGTAATCCAAGTGATCTTCTGTCAAATTCGAAAAGAGAGCGCTCTTGTAAGCGATTCCCTGCACACGTCCCTGGTGAAGCGAATGGGAAGATGCTTCCATCACAAGATCCGTGCAACCTGCGTTCACGGCTTCCGCTGCAAAAGCGTAAAGTTCCAAAATGCCCGGTGTCGTCAAGTTCGAAGCGATCACCTTGTCGCCGATCTTTTTGCAAATCGTTCCCACAAGCGCCGTTTTACGGCCATCGCTCGAAAGCATCGCTTCCATTAAAAAGGCACTGGTCGTTTTACCGTTCGTACCGGTAATGGCATGGGTGCAAAGCTTCGAAAAAGGATCGCGGTAAAAAATCTTCGCCACCGAAGCACGTTCTTCTTTTACACTCGGCACAAGAATCCATTTGGAAGAAAGGTCCTTGGGAGCTTCCACTTCACCGACAACAGCCACAGCGCCTTTCGAAAGAGCCGTACGGGCAAATTCTTCCGCCTGTTCACCAGGCATTGCAAAGAACAAATCGCCCGGATTCACTTTGCGAGAATCATCGCAAAGACCCTGAATTCCCAAATTCTTCAAAACGGTTTCAGACAACATTTTGACCTAACCTTTCTCGGAAAGAACGAGTTTGAACTTTTCGCCACGCTTGAGCGTTGCGTTCGGAGCCGGGAACTGCTTTTGAACTCGGCCCACGCCTTCATATTCCACAGTGCCGGGCAGTTCACCGATCTGTTCCAATGCATCACGCAAAGTCAGACCTTTCAAATCCGGCATCTTTTGTGCGCTCGGAGTTCCCAAACGGAGTTTCCGACCGCTATTTTCAAAATCATATTCCGTAGCCACCACCGTCGAACCTTCGCCATCAAAGGAGATTTCGCATTTGCGGTCGTCAGCCAAAAGCTTTGCATCTGCCCGGGAAAGGCCCACAAATTCCACGTTGCAATTTGTAGACGGAGATACGCGGGCCAAATTGTACGGAACCGGAGATGTAGACGGCAAGTAGTAAATGCCTTCCATAATCTTTCGGAAGATCGGACCAGAAGTCAAACCGCCTACGGTACGGGTTTTCGGATCGTCCACCAACACCATGCAAACGTATCGGGGATTTTCTGCCGGAGCAAGTCCAATAAAGGAAGCCACCTGCTTCGTGTGATCGTACCGACGAAGTTCCTGATTGTATTTTTCAGCGGTTCCGGTTTTACCGCCAAAAACGATTCCCGGAAGTTTCGAAGAATTCACAAGCTTAGCCGTACCCGCTTCCACCACTTCGCGAAGCATGGAACGCACTCGAGCTGCCGTCTTTTCCGAAACCACACGGCGCACTTCTTCCGGCTTATTCTTTTCAAGAACTTCCCCATCGCCTGAGCGCCATTCCCGAATAATCGTCGGCTGCATCAGTTTTCCACCGTTCGCAATTGCACAAAAAGCCATCACCATCTGCAACGGAGTCACCAGAATTTCATGTCCGAAGCCCATGGTTTTTAACGTGCGACCACTCCATTCATGCGTCGGTTTCAGACGTCCACTTTCTTCGCCAGGAAGTTCCACAGAAGTTTTCGATCCAAAGCCAAAAGAACGCACATACCGATAGAAGCGCTTATCGCCTACTAAATCTGCGATCTTAGCGAACACAATGTTCGAAGACATCGCCATGGCTGCCGTCATGTCCATGTCCCCGTGATCGTGAGTATCCCGAATCACATCTCCGTTGTCCAGAACCCACCGGCCCTTTTCACCACTGAAGACGGTTTTCGGATCTACCGATTTCGTTTCGATCGCTGTCGCTGCCGTGACAAGTTTAAAGATGGAACCCGGTTCGAATGCAAGCGAAACAATGTCGTTGCGCTTGGCACGAGTCGCTGCGCTCACCGGCGCATTCGGGTCAAAAGTCGGGTAGCTGGCCATGGCAAGGATTTCTCCCGTATACGGGTCGATCACAATTGCGCTACCGCTTTCTGCGAGGAATGTTTCCACGCCATCTTTCAAAGCTTTTTCAACCACTTCCTGCATATTGCGGTCAATGGTCAACACAACATCTTCACCCGGAATCGGATCGCGACCTTCCATTTTACGACCCGCCTGAATCTGGCGATCCACATTCAGCACTCGAGTCTGCCATCCGTCAGTTCCGCGGAATCTTTCGTCGAACTGGACTTCCAAACCGTAAATACCCTGACCGTCCTTTCCAACCTGCCCCACGAGCTGCGAAGCGAGCACGCCCTGAGGGTAAATGCGCTTGGTTTCCAAACGGCCATCTTTATTTTTTTCCTGAATGCTCTGGGCCAAAACCAATCCATTGCGATCCAGAATACGGCCACGCGGAGCCTTGCGAATCACACGGTCCCGAGCACGCAAATTGGCAATTTCACTGTACTTTTCCTCTTCCAAAATCTGGATCTGAAAAGTACGTGCCACAAGCAACGCCCAAAGAGCTGCAAAGAAAACGAAAAGCCAAGAAATGCGATCCAAATGCATCTACTTGCCCTCCGTCTGCTTTACTTTACACGGTACTTGGGCGTATTCAAGCCCCAGATTCCGGGCAATCGAAGAAATCCGATCGAGAGAAGCGAGTTCCCGATTTTCAAGTTCGCTCATCACGACTTCACCACGCAATGCCGAAACTTCCCGCACAAGAGAAGCCTTTTGCGTAGCCAAAACATCATAGCGGTTCTGAATCCACAGGTAGCCGCAAAGAGTCGCTCCCAGGTACACCACCAATAGAAACATCCACAAAACCTTATGTGTCGCCCAAAGTTCTTTCATACTTTTTCGTACACCCTCAGTTTTGCAGAACGCGCACGGGGATTCCGCGCAATTTCTTCCGCAGTCGGAAGGCCCGGCTTGCGAAGCACTTTTTTCAGTTTCTGATGATTTCCGCCACAGGTGCACACCGGAGACTGAGGCGGGCAAATGCAGGCCTTTTCAAATTCCCCACAGACAAGCTTTACAGTGCGATCTTCTACCGAGTGGTAAGAAATCACCACCAGGCGGCCGCCTAATTTCAAAGCTTCCACCGCAGAACGCATGCTCACACGGATCTGTTCCATTTCCCCGTTGACTTCCATGCGGATCGCCTGGAAAATTCGGGCGAGAATGCTGTTCACATCCCGCATGCGGTCCGGATACGTTTTTTCCGTCGCCGTGCGCAAATGTTCCGGAAGAATCGGAGTTTTTAAATCGGCAATCACGTTCTGGATATTCGTACTTAATTTGTACGCACGGTCCAAATCCGCATTTTCCTTAAAGGCCCGAGCCATTTCATCTAACGAATTTGTGCGCAACCATTCCTGTGCGCTGAAATCCGAACGGGAATCCATACGCAGGTCCACCGGATTCGAGCCTTGGAAAGTAAAGCCTCTGGCGTCATCATCAACCTGGTGACTGCTAATTCCCAAGTCATACAGCACGCCGTCCAGCGATGCCGGTTCGACCTCGTGTCCCAGTTCTGCAAACGGAACCGGGTGGAACGTCACCTGATCTTTAAAGCTTTCAAGACGCTTGGTCGCATAAGCGATAGCTTCCGGGTCCCGGTCAAAAGAATGCAAATGGCCTTCCGGGTCAAGGCGTTTTAAAATGCCTTCAGAGTGGCCTCCGCCACCCAAGGTGCAATCTGCATAAGTGCCCTTCGGATTCAAAATCAGGGCCTTCATGCATTCTTCAAAAAGGACTGGGGAATGGTATTCAGCGATTTTCATCTACATCCCCCGAAGGTTCGTCATCAAAGAACCCTGCATCAAACTCATTAAAGTCTTCTTCGGTATTGAAGCCAAACTTTTCGTTGTAGATGGAAGGATTCCAGAGTTCAGCCGACTTGCCGGAACGCGCCACATAAAGAACTTCGCCATCCAATTTGGCGTATGCAATATCGTTCTTCGAAAGCAAAATACGGTTCTGGCCGTCCAAGGACACATAATGCGAATTTGCCTTGAACATGCGGTTGAAACGAACATTCTTCGAGGTTTGAGGCCGACTTTCAATCTTCGCAATGAACTTGCGGTATTCCTCTAGCGTAAAGAGGATAAGCGAATCGCGGCTACCATAGGCCAAAATAAGCGACGATCCCTCTTCTTCAGAGAGCAGACGACGAAACTCCCGTGGGAAGGAAGTCCTTCCCTTTTCGTCGATCGCCGTTTTGGCGTTACCTATGAAAGCGTTAAATTCCATTAAAAGTGACCCACTTTATTCCACAACAATACAAATATAGCCACTTTCTCCCACCTTATCAAAAATCCGTTTAAGATTCCGAAGATTTTTTGACAGAAAATTTTAAGTTTTGCGTTTTTTGCAAATTTTTGTGCAGTGCACAAGAAAAAAGTGCACACGCTTAACTATCTTTCGCTCTAAACGAAGAGGTCTCCATGGAAATCATCGGCATGCTGTATCTGTCCAATTTTAACCGTCTCGCTTCGCAGCTGAAATCCGAAAGGATTAAAATCAAGAAGTACACCATGAACGGTTTTAAGCAGTACTTTTTTCAATTCAAACGGATGCAGATCGATTTTGAACTGGTGATGAAACCGTACAAAACCGTTGGGGATATCGGAGCGTTGATCATTCGCACCAAAGACGGCAAACCCCTCAAAGGTTTTACCGAAAACGATGCCGAAGATTTGATCCGCTACGTTTCTTCCACATTCGATTCCGTCGCCACGCTCACCTTTACCGATGTGAACGAAAACGAACATGAATATGTTTTTGAAAAAGGCAAACGCATTTCTTTGACATCCCGCCTTTTTGACTTCGATAGAGAATCCGAAAAGAAGTACCTGGAAGAATTTTCAAAAGCCGCCTTCGACTGCTACGAGGCTCTCTAAAGCTCATGCCTAAAGAACTTTGCCACGGAATCTGTTACCGCGAAGCTTTAAAATCTTTGGACTGGGGAACGGAAACCGTTTACGCCATCGGCCACAAAGCTCCCGATACCGACACGGTTACTTCCGCCATCGCTTACGCAACTCTCATGCAAAAGCTCGGCTTTTCTGTAGAAGCGCGCATCGCCGGCAAAGCGAACAACGAAACAAAATGCGCCGCAACCCTTTTCGGTTTTGATCTTCCTCCGATTTTAGAAGATGCAAGCGGTAAAACGTTAATTCTTGTAGATCACAGCGAAACCTGTCAAGCCGTGTCCGGTGCAAAAGACGCCCGCATTCTGCAAATTATCGATCACCATGGCCTTGGCGACATCATGGAATCCAAACGGATTTTTGCAAAGGTGTTTCCCGTCGGATCAACCTGTACCATTATTTACACCTGCTTTCAAGAATTCGACGTTGAAATTTCAAAGAGCGTCGCACGGGTGCTGCTCGCCGGCATTCTTTCCGGCACCAAGAATTTAAAGAAGAAAACGACCACGGAGCTCGACCGCGTCGTTTACAAAGCTCTCACCGAACAAATAAACCTTTCCGACAAAAATTTGGAAATGGTCTATTCCGAAATGGAAAAAGCGGCAAAGAATTTTGACGGTATGACGGATGAAGAAATCTTTAATTCCGACGCCAAGGATTACGTCATCAACGGGCACAAATTCCGCTTGGGAAGTTTGCATTTTGACGACAAAAAATCCATTGACGATTTTCTCCACCGCATGCTCGCCGTGATGCCCAAAGTTTTGCAGGATTCTGCAAACGAAATGATTTTTTGCAACGTCAGCTGTCACAAGCACAGTTACATTCTGTACTTTAACGAACAGGCTCAAAAAATCGCGGAAGCCGCTTACGGAAAATCAAAAAAAGCGGGAATCATTTATGTAGACCATCGGTTAAACCGCAAAGTCGATATTATTCCCGCCTTTACACAGGCATTACTTTTGTAAACCAAAGCGGACCGGGCGTGCGCCCTGAACCTTAGCACGTAAACGCCTGCATCTAAAGAATTCAGGCTCACCGTTTCGCCAGCAGAAACTTTACCCGTAGGCGTTACCGCACGACCGCGTAAATCGTACACACGGTACATCAAATCGGTTCCACGTAAAACGGTAAAGCTCAGGTTGTCATCGCCCATCTGTACCGCATTCTGAGCCGCTGCCAAGACCGTTCGCGTTTCAATCGATTCCGTTTTTTGAGTCAAGCCGTACAAGAAGTGGAAGACTCGATTCTGGACGCTATCCGTATAAGGTGCATCATCATAAAATTCATGAGCGACGCCTTCCACAAAATAAGTTTCATGTTCCACATTCTTGGCCGTCAAAAGCGAATCGATGACGTAGCTACCGTACAAAGTCGGAGCCTGTAAATCCAGCGTGTAAGAGGCGACGGTCGCTCCCATTTCCGACGGAATGATGTTCTGCAAAGTTCCTGGCAAATTGCTGAGAGGGCGTCCCGTTTTGAAAAGAACCGTTTCGTCTGCTGTACCGTGGATCAACAAAACCGGGCGTTCATTGTCGCCGACCATCTCCAAATTATGAATGGCGCCCCACAACGCAGCCACGCCGTTCGCCTTGGAATCCAATCCCTGTTCCCCGTAAAGGTCCAAAGTTCTCAGCAACGGTTCCGAATCGATATAATCCGGGAAATCCGCTTCCGTCGTCGAATAAATGTTTTCTAACGAAAGAATCGCTCCGGCGCTATTCCCCACCAGATAAATGCGATTCGGATTGATTCCCAGATCTTGTGCATGTGCACGCAAATAGCGCACCGCGGCTCGCACATCCTGAACGCCGCGGTAAACAGCTCTTGCAAAATGGGTACTGTCAATATGCAGCTGATAATCGCTACCGGTGAGCGTCACCCCCAGGCGGTAATCCATCGAAGCGGCCACGTAGCCACGGGCCGCCAAGGAATCACAATAGTTTACCGTATGCTGGGCAAAGTCCCCCTTGGATCCCGCCACCATCGCACCGCCATGAACCACCAAAACCGCCGCGCGATCCGTTTTTGAATCCTTTTCCGGCATATAAATATCCATTTTCATGTCGGTCGGCGTTGTCGTCTGTTCATCGGTATAGAAATAGGCGACTGTCGCGTCTTGATTCGTCATTTTATACGCAAACAGCGCCTTTGTAATGGCGTGATAAGAACTTAAAGCAGGAACATTCGACGCATAGACAACGTCGTGCATCACGCCTACTGTAAATTGACGGTCCTGATAACGTTCTGCGGCAAAAGCGCTCGTTGCTAAACCACAAAAAAGTCCTGCAGCAAGAAATTTTCCCCAAATCGAATTCATGATTCCTCCATATTGATCCTGTCAAATTCAATCGACTCGGAAAATATAGATAAGAAATCCTTTACGATCGACTTCTGCGATCAAGATGTTCGTTGGATTCGTAATAACGTTTTTTATCTTCGTACATGCGCTTGTCGATAATTTCTAAAATATCGTCGACGCTGTTATTTCGCAAATTGAAGTACCCGCTCCCGATCGATACCGAGAGTCTATACTTCTTATAGCTGCGCTCGTTGTAAAGTTCCAAATTTTTGCGAATGCAGTTTTCGTAGCGTTCCGCAATTCCAGGCTGGTCCGAATTAATGAGCATCACAAATTCATCGCCCGCATAGCGGATCGGTGTTCCATACGCTCCCTTCGAATCTCGCAAAATTTCCGCCATGGATACCAGAGCTTCATCTCCCCGGGAATGTCCATAAGTATCATTAATCCGCTTAAAATCATTCAAATCGAGCATCATCATGACAAAGCCACGCCGTTTGCTCATTTCCTCCACGATTTTATCCAAATAATAGCGGTTAAAAAGGCCCGTCAATTTATCGATAAAAATATTTTCATTCTGCAAAGCAAGAATCATCCCCGTCACTCCGACAGCAATGCCGACCCAAATCGTCGAAATTCCATACCAAGCATTCTGTACCGCCACGCACACAAACACGGGCAAAAAGAACTGCATCACCGGAAAGAACTTAAGGCCACCATTCCGAAAGCGCACCCACAAATAATAAATGACGCTATCGACCATAAAAAGGGCTTCTATCACGTTATTGATCCAGAAAAATTCTCCGCGGGAATAACGGTTCATGGCGTCCACATAAAAAAGGATCGGCACAAAGAAATTCGAAAACAGAATCAGCAATCCAAAACTCGATACGACCGTAATCACCCACCATTGGACTCTCGGGATTCTACCGCCAATATGCTTTAAAATCATCATGAGCCATAACGGCCCAATAAATAAATTTCCTAAAAAAAGAATAAAATTCGCTGTATAGCTGATATTTCTAAAAGAATTTCCCGGAATGCCGTCCACCGTAAAGGTTACAGCATCCGCAATACACGACATAAAAATCGTAAAGAGCATCCCCAGCAAAATCTTGTCTTCTTTTTGCTTTTTCTGCAATTTCCAGGATCCACCCAGAAACACGTTGATCATCAAAAAGATGCCCAACAGATCCGCAATATAGATTTCTGCTAAATTGATCCCGTTCATACCCCTTAAACCGCTCTTTCCCCAGACTCTATCAACCTACTTAAAAAGGTATAATAATTTTCGATAAGTAGTGTCAGTCTTTTTCCTATACAGGAAAAATCAAAGGCCTAACAAACGAACGATTGCCAAAAGAATGATCCCAGAATACACTCCACCGAGCAAATCGTCCGCCATTACGCCCCAAGCCCCCGGAAATTTTTCGAATCGGTGAATTCCAAGAGGTTTTAAAATATCAAAAAATCGAAAGACGCCAAACGCCACCAACAAGAGCCATGGATTTTCAAGAATTGATTCCGACGAAACAAATGCAAGAGCCATAAAAACACCACACACTTCATCGATCACAATCCAACCCGGATCTTCGGTGTTTGTATCGTGCATCGCTTTTTTCACAAATGGGATCGCTCCAAAAAAGACGATAAGCGCTGCAACCAAAAAGAATCCGTAAGCATCCATCGTCACGCCGTCAGCTGTCCAAGCTTCATAGCGAAGCGGCCACACCGCGGAGCTTAAAAGCGCAAGGGGATACGCAACGATAGCCGCAGCCAAGCTGCCATAAGTTCCAGGCATTTTCGGAAGCATGCCGGATCCGAAAAATGTGCAGATGAGAGCCGAAATTTTATCGGTTCCCCGCCATTCGTGGGGAACTTTCGGACGGTTGTATTTTGCGTGAAGCTCTTCGCGGTTCATGGAAAATCAACCGAGCTGAGATTCACGATAATCAAATCCAAATGCACGACGCGAAACGGAAAGGATCGGCGGCATCTGAATGCGCTTTGCCAAAGCGATTCCTTTGTAACGATTCCACCAGCGTTTCATATCGCTTAAAATTTCTTCTTTCGACTGGAACTTGCTGCGGAAAAAGTCTTCATCCACGCCGAGTTCCTTGCAATACGCAGAGACGCCCTTTTCGAGAAGCGCTTCCGAATCTGCAATGGAATTTCGCTGCCAACGTTCCATCCAGAAAGCAAAAAGACGATCGTGGTACGGATAAATAATCGGGTCGCCTTTGCCTTCGTCTACATTCTGCGCATCGGAAAGTTCGGCACTTGCCGGAATATCGATAGAAGCCTGAGGAATGATGATCTTTTCGGAATTGATTTCCCGTGCAAGTTCATAAACCTGAGTCTTCCAAAGATCCCCAATGGCGCACATCACGCCCGAAGTATCTCCGTAGAGCGTGCAATAACCCACAGTCACTTCGCTTTTGTTACCGTTGCATGTAAAGCCCGCCCCGACAACGCTTGCAACCGTTGCAAGGAACGCCGCACTGCGCAAACGAGCCTGCAAATTTTCGTAATGGATGCCTTCCACAAGCATCTTCGTATCGTTACGAACAAATGAATCTTTGGCAAGGCTTGCCCGCAAAGCATCCGCCACGTCTTCAATGGGTGCGACCATGTATGGGCATCCGAGATTTTCGGCCAAATCTCTAGCGGCATTCCGCGTTGTATTCGAATTGAAATGCGTAGGCATGTTCACAAGGAACACGTTTTCACTGCCGATCGCTTCCGAATAAAGGACAGCACTCACGGCGCTATCAATTCCGCCAGAGGCTCCGATAACGATTTTTTTAATTCCAAAGCGGGCGAGATTTTTGCGGATCATGTAAACAAGCGCCTGGTGAACTTCGGCAATGCCCGTTTTACGCGGAGCTTCTGCTTCATCCACCGAAACCTTGCCATTTTCAAAATTCACCAATGTGCCGTGTTCTTCAAAAATCGGAAGGGAAAAAACGCTCTTACCCGACGCATCGTAAACGCTAGAATCCCCTTCAAAGGCATAAATATTTTTTCCATTATTCTGCGTACCGACGGCGTTCACATAAAGCAGCGGAACGTTCGCGTTTTTCGCATGCGCACCAAAAACTCGGTCGCGGGCGCGGTCCTTTCCCTGCGTGTACGGCGAACAAGAAATGTTGATCAGCAGATCGCCTTCCGAAATCTTCTTTTGCAAAATTTCAAACGGTTTGATTTTGTACAGCGAATCCCAGCCGTCTTCGCAAACCGTAATGCCGAGTTTTACCCCGTGAACTTCAAGGGGAGAAAGAATTTCCGAAACCGGAATTCCATTCGTCTGCGCCAGCTTTCTCAAGTCCGAAAAATAACGGGGCTCTTCAAATTCCCGGTAGCTGGGAAGCAATGTTTTCGGAAGGAACTTCTTTTGAACTCCCTTGCAATCCACAAGAGTCTTGAACTCACCGTGAGAAGCGTAATACGCTGCATTGTAAAGCAGCGAACGGCCATTTTCACCGTTTTCCGTTTCTTTCGCCACACTTCCAAAAAGAATATCAATATCTTTCGAAAGAGCGCAAACCTTCTGGTTCATTTGTTCGCAACGTTCTACAAAGGAATTTTCTTCCCAGAGATCCGAAAGCAAATATCCCGGCACGCACATTTCCGGGAACACAACTAAATCAGCGCCGAAAGAAATTCCTTCGCCGATAAACTTTTGCATGGTGGAAAAGTTCTTTTCCGGGTTACCGGGAATCACTTCCATCTGCGCCAAATAAATTTTCATATTACATCCATCCGCGGTCAGACGTACCCGAAATACCGCGCACCTTCAAGTCAAAGTCATCCGGGTTTGTGGCAGCCGCAAGTGCTACTTCGTAAGTAATCTTGTTCTTCACGTAAAGATCGAGAAGCGCCTGGTCAAAGGTCTGGCTGTGATACTGCATATGGCCTTCGGCAATAGCGGTTTCGATCATGCCTGTTTTATTTTTATCGATCACATATTCGCGAATGGCAGCCGTGTTGACCATGATTTCCGCAGCCGGAACACGTCCCGTTCCATCGGCAGTCGGCAAAAGGCGAAGGCTAATAATCCCTGCCAAGCATTCGCCAAGAAGCAAGCGAACTTCATCATGCTGATGAGGCGGATACATGGAAAGCACACGTGCAATCGTCTCTGTCGCATTCGTCGTATGGATCGTCGCAAAAACCATGTGGCCCGTATCGGCTGCAGTCAAAGCGATCTGCATCGTTTCCAAATCACGAATTTCACCGACCAGAAGCACGTCCGGATCTTGGCGCAAAGCAGAGCGCAAAGCATTCGCATAAGAATTCGTGTCCACACCGATTTCACGTTGAGAAACAATAGACTTGCGATCTCTGTGCAAATATTCGATAGGATCTTCCACCGTAATGATGTTATCGGCAACCGTATCGTTCAAATGATCGATCATGGATGCCAAGCATGTCGATTTACCGGAACCGGTCGTTCCCGTCACAAGGACAAGTCCACGCTTACGTTCGGCCAGTTCCAAAATCACCGGCGGTAGCTGAAGTTCTTCAAACTTTGGAATGGAAGCTTTGATATGACGAATCACCATGGCCGAAGTACCACGCTGGCGGAAAACGTTCACACGGAAACGGCCCATATCACGAGCGCCTACGGCAAAGTCGCATTCCTTGTTGTTTTCAAACCGCGTCATCTGATCGCGATTCATCATATCCATCAAAAAATCGTCCATCGTCGCAGCATCAATGGGCGTATCCACAACCTTTACCAGTTCGCCATTGATACGGTAAATCGGAGGAACCCCGACGCGAATATGCAAGTCGGAAGCCTTCTTCTGCGCCATCAAGCGCAAAAGCTGTTCAATTTTCAAAGCAGCCATGCGGTACTCCGTTGTAACGGAATTAATTCAAAGTTTTATCGTTGCGAATCTTTTCGATTTCTGCAAGGCGAGTCTTCAAGCTTGCATCATCCGGAGTCTTGCGCAACAAATCCTTGTAAATTTTGATCGCTTCGTCGTAAACGCCCTGGCCAAAATAAATTTCAGCCAGCGTACGCGTACTCGTCGTCGGATCTGCTAACAGCGCATCTTCGGATTCTTTACCGAAAATGTTCTCCATTTTTTCATCGAGCTTCAAATCGTCCAACGAAAGATCCGAATCCGCGTCTTTACCAAACAAGCTGTCAAAGGAACTTTCCACCGAAGATTCCAAAGCATCTTCCGTTTTTTCGGAAGCCTTCGGAAGTTCTACATCCGCAGACGAAGATTTTTCAAACAAGCCGCTTTCTTCTGCCTTCGGTTTCAGGTTCAAATTTTCTACCGGCAGATCATCCGAGTCGCCAAAAAGACTGTCGAAAGAATTTTCCACCGAGCTTTCGAGGCTTTCTTCCGCGGCAGGTTTTTCTTCCGCAACGGGATTTTCTTCTGCTGCCGGAGCGTCTACGGCGGGAGCGGGCTTTTCGTTTTCTACCGGCAGATCGTCCGAGTCGCCAAAGAGGCTGTCGAAGGAATTTTCCACCGAGCTTTCAAGGCTTTCTTCCGCGGCAGGTTTTTCTTCCGCAACGGGATTTTCTTCTGCTGCCGGAACGTCTACGGCGGGAGCAGGCTTTTCATTTTCTACCGGCAGATCGTCCGAGTCGCCAAAGAGGCTGTCAAAGGAACTTCCCACCGAGCTTTCGAGACTTTCTTCCGCAGCAGTTTTTTCTTCTGCCTTCGGCAGTTCCAGATCGGCCAGCGGAGATTTTTCAAACAAGCCGCTTTCGTCGAACGAAGGCAGTTCTTCCGCTTTATCTTCTGCCGGAGAACTTTCCACAGGAATCGATTCCGCAGAAATCTGTTCGGTCAGAGGATTTTCAGCAAAAGGCTTTTCTTCTGTATTTTCTACAGCAGAAGCAGCCGGTTTTGTAGGAACGAATTCTTCCGGAAGTTCATCTTCACCAAAAATATCGTCAAAGGCATCGGACAAAGACTGTGCCTTTTCTTCTTGTACCGGAGCTTCTTCGGGCACTTCAACCACAGCCGGAGCCGCAGGTTCTTCCGTTTCCGCAGCGCCAAAAATACCGGAAAGCGCCGAAGAAATGTCCGAACCTTCAATTTCATCCGTCGGGAATTCATCCTTCGAAGTATCTGTGGGAGCAAATCCTGCAATTGCATCGTCCAAGCTATGTTCCAAATCGTCAAAGGAAACTTCGTTATCCTTTTCTTCATCGGCAGATACAAGATTTGAAAGGTTCGAGAACGGATCATCTTCCGCAGGGATATTCTGTTCTGCAGAGGGTTCTTCAACAGGTGCCGGAGTGAATGTTTCCGGAGCTTTTTCAATCACAGAAGAACCATCCAAATCCAGAGGAGGCGCTTCCTTCAAAAGGTCTTCCAAGGACGGTTCCGCAGCGCTCAAAGCGGCAGCCGATGCAACGGAATCTTCTGCCGATGCAATGTCGATCTGCGGAGCATATTCTTCACGCCAGAACGGATCCAACGGATCCAAATCGTGCAACAACTGGTAATAGTAATTGCGGTTGCCGTCATCATGCTTTTCTGCATAGGCGTCGCCCAAACGACGCAAAGCGGTCAGGCAATACGGATTGCGCAACAACACAAATTCGCAAGCTTGAATCACTCCATCCCAATCCTGTTTTTCAACCAGAATCTTCGAGAGGACCAGTTGACCTTCGATGCTTTCGGGGAAAGCTTGTAATCCGGTTTGAACGCACTGCAAAGCGCCGTCCAAATCACCGCTCGAACGCATCAAATCAGCGAGCCAAGCAAAAGCCATGGTCTGTTTCTTTTTGCCGATCGCCTTGCGAAGAGAATCCACCGTCGTTGCCATATTTACCTCTAGACCAGAATCTTACAGTGCGATGGCTTCGTCCATCAAAAGAACCGGAATGCCATTTTTCACCGGATAAAGCTTTTTTCCATCCTTAGAAACAAGGGCTTCTTCCAAAATTTCGGAAACGACAGCGCCCCCGACGGATTTCACCGTGCCTTTTTCAATTTCCGCATTCACCTGCGCAAGAATTTCCGCGGAAGCTTCCACGAGGGGTTCGCGGGTATCTGGCGTGCACAAAAGAGAAAGCATTTCTGGATCCATAATTCACCTTTTTCGATTCAAATCAAAATAAAAATAATTTCTTTTTCCTTACGCAGAACGTCTAGTAAAAGTAATTCAGGTCCACAACTGCGTAATTGGAGTTATTTTCGGTTCCAATCAAAAGCTTGGGACGCACCCCCAGGGATTTCACCCAATCCTTGTCAAAAGCTTCGCAAAAACCGTTGGAATCCGAAAGAACGAGCAATTCTTTACAACCGGTGCGTTTGCAAATCGAAGGCAACTCCGAAAGATTTCCCAAAAGGAATTCACGATTTTCATCCGTGACGCGCTCCGGCAACGCCGACACGCATCCGAGCAAATTAAGCCCCGGTTTTAAATGATAACGGTCAAACCAACAGTCGATTTTATCGGTCGTTCCACCGAGCAAAATGGAGCGCTTGGCTTTTCCCGAAAAGATCTGGTAAAAATATTCCAGCCAAAAAAGCAAGCGCCGCCAAAACACACTGCAAAAGACAATTCCTATCGCCGGGAAGGCCACCGCAGCATCCGTTCCAAGCAAAAAGACAGAACTCAAAACGCCGATAGTTCCAAAAGGAATCAAAAATTTAAAAAGCCGCAAGCCGTCCAATTTTGGAGAGACATAATCCCCCGCCAAAGCAAGAGGAAGCCATGTAAACAAGGCGAGCATTCCCACAGCTTCCCGCGACAGCGAATCCGATTGCGAATAGATCAGTGCGCAAAGGCCGACCATCGCCACATCCACAAGCATTTTCCACCACTGCGGCACAAGACGAGAAAACACGCCGATCAATGCGGCAAAAAAGATTCCGAGCGCAATGATAAATGTCGGCATATGATAGTTGTGATGTTTTTGGGCAAAGATCAGCATTGCCATGTAAAAGTTCACAAAAGTACGCCAACGCCGAGTCTTACTGCTCTGCCCCTTAAAATGTAAAATGCTCGTTCCCGGGAAGTAGTAATTGTGGAATCCGAGTTTTTTTATGCGCAAGCAAATATCCAAATCTTCACCATACATGAAGTAGTCTTCATCAAAACCCTTCAGTTGGTTAAAGATTTCCCGTTTCACCCCAAGGAACGAACCGCTAACGGCATCCACTTCCGTTTCCGCATCCGGATCCAGATACGACATGTTATACGATGCAAATAGTTTGCTCTTGGGAAATAACGCCGAAAGACCGATGGTTTTACAAATGGCGGCAAAGGGCGAAGGAAATGATCTTCTACAGGCCCACTGTAATGTACCGTCCCCATTCAAAATTTTACAGCCGACAGCACCAGCATCCGGCTTTGAAGCCATATAAGCAAGTGTGCTTTGGAACGTTCCTTTTGAAACAACCGTATCCGGGTTGATGAAAAAAATGATTTCTTTCGTCGCCTGTCGAGCGGCCAAATTGCAGCCTTTGCCAAAGCCCAAGTTCCGCGGACTATCGATCCAATGCACATGGGGAAACGCTTTTTTCTGTTCTTCCAAAACTGGAATCGGAGAGCCGTTGTCCACCACAAAAATTTCGGAATCGATTCCTTTAAGCGCATCCGTTACGGACGCAACGCACGCCGAAATATAGTCGCGAGAATTATAGGCAACAATGACAACTGAACAAGAAAGCGAAGAACTCATCGGCCTCCCTCCCCTACAATCAGGAACGCTTAAAACGCAATTTCAAAACAAGGAAAAACGCTTCGGAAATAATTCCGCCGCTCATCTTCGAAACGCCACGGACACGGTCCGTAAAGACGATGGGGATTTCCTTTACACGAAGTCCCTTTTTCCAAATTTTAAAAGTAGTTTCAATTTGGAAGCAATAGCCGTCGCTTTTCATGCCCGAAAGATCCAACGCTTCGAGAGCCGAGCGTCTAAAGCATTTAAAACCTCCCGTCGCATCTTTCACCGGAATGCCCGTTACAATGCGGGTATAAACATTGGCAAAGTAGCTGAGCAAAAGACGCTTCCAGTCCCAGTTCACAACACCGATTTTTTTACCGCTGTAGCGACTGCCGAGGACCAAGTCCGCATCTTCCGCCGCTTCAAGAAAACGGGGCAGGTCGTTCGGATTGTGACTAAAGTCCGCATCCATTTCGAAGACCCGTTCAAAGCCGTTTTCAAGGGCCCATTTGAATCCGGTCACATACGCCGTGCCAAGGCCCATCTTTTTTGGGCGACGGAGCAAATGGACTTTCGGATTTTCTTTGGAAAGATTTTCAACAATGTCACCCGTTCCATCGGGAGAACCATCGTCCACCACCAGAACTTCCAAACAGGGATCCTGCTTTAAAACTTCCGGAATGATGAGCGTAATATTTTCTTTTTCGTTATACGTCGGGATGATGACGAGACTTTTTGGAAAACTCATACTCGGCGATCCTCCTCCAGAACATCAATATTTCCGCGAACCGTTTCGGCAATCGGATAGAGCTGCTTTTTGTTGCGGCTGAAAAGTTCGGCCAAAAATCCGAGAGAAAACAGTTGAATTCCCATGAGAAGCGAGAAGCCTCCCACAACGATCAGCGGACGCAAATGGAGAGCTCCCGTCTGCAACCATTCCACGCCAAAGTACCCAAAGACCGCACCGCCAAACAGCAAAAAGAGCAGTCCAAAGAGTCCAAAGAAATGCAAAGGTTTTGTCGCAAACTTGTTCAAGAACAGAAGCGTCAGCAAATCGAGAAATCCCGAAATCAAACGGGAAACGCCATACTTGGACGAACCATGCACACGGGCGCGATGTGCCACCGGCATTTCCGTTACACGAGCGCCTTGCCACTTGGCCATCACCGGAATAAAACGGTGGAAGTCGCCGTATAGATTGATGAATCGAACCACCGATGCGCGGTAAAGTTTAATACCGCAGTTGAAATCGTGAAGGCGCTTGCCGCAGACCGCCGAAACCGTCAAATTGAAGAGCTTGGAAGGCCAAGTTTTATGCCACGGATCGTGACGGTGCACCTTCCAACCCGAAACGAGGTCAAAGCCTTCGTCCAGAATCTTCATCATCTTCGGGATTTCTCGGGGATCGTCCTGCAAATCGCCGTCAAGCGTTGCGATCAATTCACCACGAGCCTTGGAAAATCCGAGAGAAAGAGCATCCGCCTTTCCACAGTTGAACTGGAAGCGGAACAGCCGTAAAAAATCATACTGCTTAGAAAGTTCCAGAAGGACTTCCCAAGAGCGGTCACGGCTACCGTCATCAATCACGATAACTTCGAAAGACTTCCCTGTCGGCGTAATCGCATCGACAATTTCTTTCATCAACTCAGGAAGATTTTCTTCTTCTTCCTTGACCGGAATTACAAGACTCAAATCCATACACATTTCCTAAAAGCCTGATCAGTTCGAATCCGGGACAACCGTCAGGTTTTCCCGCATGGTTTCCACGGAGCGGCGATTCATTTCCAAACGAGCGCGTCCCTGTTCATCATAAACCGGTACGTTTTCAAGGCCCTTGTCCAAGTATTCCATCGCACGCTTCTTGTCACGGACCACTTCGAGAACGTAAGCGGCAGCCCAATAGCAGCGCCATTCTTCCGGGAACTGGTAAATGCCCTTGTCGAGGAAGTGAAGTGCAAAATTCACCTTTTCATCGACAGTCTTTTTCTTCGAAACCGTCAACGGATTTCCATCGCGAAGAAGCGCTTCGACCTCTTCACGAACTTCGAAAGCGATCTGCAAATAGAGGGAAGTATAGCTCGAAAGAAGACGGGTCGTTTCACCGTTGATATAAGCCGTACCGTCACCGAGTCCGCGATATTTATAAACGCTGTCAACAAGGTAAGCAGTGCGTTCCATGTCAAAGTCTTTGTTCACAGCGCGGCGATCCGTGGTATCGCCTTGGACGAAGTTATAAACCATGCCTTCCTGGACCAAGTACTTTTCAAGGCCCATAAAGTTCGATTGTCCAACCGTCGTCGAGAAGTGGAGCGGACGGTCGATGTTGTTCATCGCAAGGTCCATCACAAGCTTATACTGCGTAAGCATGATTCCTGCACGGGATCTTGCCTGCCAATCCTTGAAGGCGCTGTAAACCTGGTACATCACCAGGTACTGCTTCAACTTTGACGTATCCGCATCCGCTTTGAGAGCTCCGGTGGAATCCTTCATGGATTCGATACGAGCCTGCAAAGCCGGAATCACACGGTCCGCCTTGGCAAGCCAAGTCTGCACATAATGCTCCGGATTGCGTTCGTTCAAGTCTCCGATCGCCATGGATTTTTCAATCCCTTCGGCATCGTAGCTGAGCTTCAAAATCGGCTCCTGGACAAGCATCTGTTTAATGTACCAGTCCGTGTTACCGAGAGAAAGGTTCACCACGCGAACATCCTTGCGGATGCCTGCAACTTCCTGCGCAAACCAGAGCGGGAACGTGTCGTTATCGCCGTTCGTAAAGAGAATCGCATTCGGACGGCAACTCATGAGAAGGTTATACGCATAATCCCACGGGACCCAAAGTCCAGAACGGTCATGTTCGTGATAATTGGAAACTCCCGGAATCACGGAGCAAATAAGCACAAATGCCACCGCAACCGGAACAGCAAAAGCAGCCGCATTCAAAGCGAGAATGTACACGAGGATACCGATACCGATACCGAAAATCAAGCTCATAAAGATGTACGCCGGCGTGTAGAAATAATCACGTTCGCGCACTTCGATATGAACCGCTTCCGGGAACGGAGCACGACGTCCGATCTTCGCATAAGCGGCTTCAATCTTCTTCCAGGTCAACCAAGTGTTCGAATTTTCCAAATCGTTTAGATTCTTTTCCGCATTCGAAATCGCCGAAGCGTCCGCATTACGGTAGCGGAGCGAGTTCAGCTTCAGCTTGGCATGTTCCACCTTTTGACGCATATCGATCAGTTCGTTCGGATCCGGAACGCTCGGAATGCTAATACCCGCCTGGGCCAAATCCCGAACATTCGTTTCCATCGCAGACTTCCAATACTTGTAATCCCGCGAAGAATCCATGCGCATGCCGTCAGCAAAATTGATATAGAACAAAAGGCCAAGCGAGCAGATTCCGTAAAGCAGCGAAATATAGACGCCCAGTTTTTTGTTTCTGCGATAAGAGAAAACGCAAACCGCAACGATCGCTCCATTCAAGACCAAGAACCAAATCAGCTGCATCGGAACGTTATCGCCCATCACAGCCATCTGTGTCGGAATGTAGAAGCCAAAGCGTTTAATCGGCACATTTTCGGACGGATCAAAAGTATAAGTTCCGTTGCCAAAAGTCACGCCACCCACCTTAAAGGGCAAGTACTGCGCAATCTGATATCCACCGTAACCCATGTTCGGGAACGAAAGGAACTGGTGAGCCGTCTGCGCACGGCGATGGAAAGCGCGAGAAAGCATGCCTTCCGAGCCATATTGCTTACGGGCAAGGAAGTCGTTAAAGGCGCTCCAGTTTTCCGATTCAAAGAGTTTTCCCAGTTGCAGGTTTCCCTGTTCATCTTTAAAATTCAATTCCGGATCATTTTCATCGATCACCGGATTCAATTCGGAGCGGATCGGAATGTAAAGATGGGAGCTATATCCGAGCAAAGCCACCACAGCAAAAGCGAGTGCCAAGCGAATGCTCTTGTTGAGTTCCACAGAACCCGGACGTACCAATGCCAAAATGGCAAGCACAACCGCAGTCGCCAAGGAAATGGCAATAAATCCAGACACATAATAAATCACCGAGCAAAGTAGAACGCCCGTCACCCAAATAGGAATGCGAGCGACAATCTTCTTCGGCTCCACAATCAAAAGCAAAACAAAAACAGCCGGAATCGTCAGAAGCGTATAAAGGTGCGCACCGACACCGAGGAATGCGATATAGCAGATAAAGACAAGAATGCGATTTCCCCAAGCGTCTTCCCGGTGGTCCACCCACTTAAGCGCAAGGTAAGAAATGAGCATCACAATAAACATGGCAAAGCCATAGACTTCCGCTTCGACAGCACTAAACCAGAAGGTATCGCTGAACGTCAAAAGGAGTCCTGCGCAAAGACCTGCAGAAGCAAGGGAAACTTTGCGAAGACCGGCAGAAACCTTATCCGCCAGTTTATCCGCAGAAAGGATCTTTGCCAAAAAATCCCAAGCGAAAAGCGAAGTGATGAAAACAGCCAAAGCCGAGCTCACCGCCGAGATATAGTTCAAACGCTTGGCGATTTCTTCCACAAACGGAAGAATCACAATCATCACACGGGAAAGCAAAACAAAGAACGGCGTTCCAGGAGGGTGCGGAATGCCGAGTGTATTTGCACAGGCGACAAATTCGCCACAGTCCCAGAAGCTCACCGTCGGAGCCATCGTCGAAACGTAAACGATCAGAGCGACGAGGAATGCCACCCCCGCAGTCAAAAACTTCAACAAATTTTCAGAGATGTTCTTCACTATTTTTCCTCCGAACGATCGCCCTTCGCGAGCATACCCTTGTCCCTAGCGTACTGGTTCAAAATTCCGTTGATAAAACGGGATGAAGATTCCGTGCTGAACTTGTTCGAAATCTGAACGGCTTCTTCCAAAACAACCTTCACCGGCACATCCGGTTCATACTGGAGTTCCGCCAGTGCCAAGCAAAGAATAATGCGGTCCAGAAGCGCCATGCGATCCAGATCCCAATCATGAGCCGTTGTCTTAATGATTTCTTCGAACTCGGCGCGGTGTTCCTGAACCAGGTCCACCAAAGACATTCCATAACGCTTCATTTCAGCGGGAAGTTCTTTCTTCGACGCTTCTTTGATACTAGCAAGAACGCCTTCGACACAGTCGCCTACCGAATGCATCGTAATTTCCATTGAATAGAGAAGTTCCATTGCAAACACACGTGCGGATCTTCTATTTATCGACTTCATACAAGTTCCTTGTAAAGATTCACCATTTCAACAGCACTTTCTGCGCAATCAGCACCCTTATTACCAGCCTTCAAACCGGAACGGGCCATCGCCTGATCCACATTGTCCGTAGTCAAAACACCAAAAATCACCGGGACCTGGCCGTTTGCAGCAAGAGCCGCCGTTCCGCTTGTCACCGCATTGACAACGCAGTCAAAGTGCGGAGTTTCACCACGGATCACCGCTCCGAGCACGATTACCGCGTCAAAGCTCTTCGAATCCACAAAACGTTTTGCCACGCCCGTCAGTTCAAAAGCACCGGGCACATGCGCCACGGAAATCGAATCCGATTCCACGCCCAAGGCTTCGAGTTTTGAAATAGCGCCAGACAAAAGACCGCCTGTCACCGGCGTATTGAAATCGGCGACCGCGATAGCGATGCGCATACCTTTGCCGTCAAGGCTTCTCTTGTAAGTTTTGACTTCTTTCGTCATGGGATCGTTCCTTATTTATCCAAATTGTTCAAGATGTGACCCATCTTTTCTTTTTTCGTCTGCAAATAAAAGCGGTCTTCCGGGGTCGGAGGAATTTCAATCGGAACACGTTCGACGATTTCAAGGCCATAGCCGTCAATACCCGTCACCTTAGCGGGATTGTTCGTCAAAAGGCGCATTTGTTTTACACCCAGATCCTTTAAAATCTGAGCGCCGATTCCATATTCCCGAAGATCCGGTTTAAACCCAAGGCGCTGGTTCGCTTCCACCGTGTCAAAGCCCTGTTCCTGAAGTTCATAAGCGCGAAGCTTATTGCAAAGTCCAATTCCACGGCCTTCCTGATTGCGCATATAAAGGAACACGCCGCCGTGTTCACCGATAAAACGCATAGCGCTTTCAAGCTGGGCACCGCAGTCGCACCGACGAGATCCAAAAATGTCACCCGTCAAACACTCGCTGTGAACGCGCACGTAAATCGGCTTCGAATAGTCCAAATCACCGGAGACCCAGGCAATATGTTCAGATCCGTCCGTTCTGCTGCGGTAACCATATGCGCGGAAATTGCCGAACTTGGTCGGCACATGGGGAGCGGCCACCCGTTCCACAAAAGATTCCGTACGAAGGCGGTAAGCGATCAAGTCGCGAATAGAAATAATCTTCAATCCAAACTTTTTGGCCACTTCCTGAAGCTGCGGCATACGAGCCATCGTACCGTCTTCGTTCATAATTTCGATCAGGGCCGCCGCTGGACGAAGGCCTGCAAGCTTAGCCAAGTCCACAGCCGCTTCCGTATGACCCGCACGGCGAAGAACGCCTTCTTCCTGTGCATAAAGCGGAGAAATATGGCCCGGGCGTCCAAAATCGCTAGGCTTTGAATTCGGGTCCGCAAGGGCGAGAATTGTCGCTGCGCGATCATGCGCAGACACGCCCGTTGTACAGCCTTCGATTTTATCCACCATAATGGTGAACGGTGTTCCCAGCATGGAAGTATTTTCCGCGGTCTGACGGGAAAGTTCAAGTTCCTGGCAGCGGGATTTCGGAAGGGGGCAGCAAAGCACGCCACGGCCTTCGTGCAGCATAAAGTTCACCTTCTCCGGTGTAATCTTTTCAGCCGCAATAATGAAGTCGCCTTCGTTTTCGCGATCTTCGTCATCCACGACAACCAAAAACTTGCCATTTTTGAAATCTTCAATGGCTTCTTCAATCGTGTTAAGCACGGTCTCTTTCCTCTAAATAGTTTTCAATGTACTTGCCGAGCATATCCACTTCCACGTTCACCACGGTCCCCACTTCCCAATTCCGCAGATTCGTACGGGAAAGGGTGTCCGGGATAATCGCCACGCGAATGGACTTTTCATTTTTTTCAGCTACAGTCAAGCTGATTCCGTTCAAGGCTATCGAACCGCGACGGATCACATAGCGTCTTAAATTTTCCGGCAATTCCAGTTCTACTTCTACACCGGCTTCCCGAGGAATCAGCGAAAGAACCTTCACCGTCGTATCCACATGCCCCATTACAAAGTGGCCGCCCATCAAAGAATCCGCCCGGCAAGCAAGTTCAAGATTCACAAGCTTCCCCACCGACGCATTTTTGAACGATGTATTTTCCACCGTCTGGCGCATCAAACAGAAAGTCGCTTCATCGGGAGTCCGTTCTTCAATCGAAAGGCAAACTCCATCATTTGCAACACTGTCGCCTAATTTGCAATTCTTAAAAAAGCCCGGAGAACGGAGCCGCATCGTGAGCGCATCGCCACGGGTCTCCAAAGAGATTATTTCACCGGTCGCTTGAATTATACCTGTAAACATACACCGCAAAAATAGAAAATCCAAATTTTGACGACCGAGCATGCGCCTAGGAATAGCCCACAAAAGGCTTTTTCGCATAAAAAAAGGCCTCGCTCAAAAGAGCGAGACCCTGGGTTTGGTTTGGGGTATTTTCAAAGTAACTATTTCAAAAAAACGAATCAAGCGAGAAACCCGCTCATTTTTCACATTCTTCTCCGAAATATTTGATCTGCTCCTTCGGTCGGAACTCGTCTTCCCGAATTTTCATCATTTTGTTTTCACGCATGCTTTCAAGGCGTCCTTCCAACCGTTCGGAACGCTGCATCTGATTCATTACCCGATGCTCCATGAGCGTAGAACGGGACTCCGAAGAAAGTGCCCGCACACGTTCCACAATATCATTTTCCGAAATAGAGCGATTGGCCAGTTTTGATTCCAAAGAAGATGTTTCTTCAACCGCAGAAGCAAACACTGCCGCACACACTACTAGGATATAAAGAAACATCTTTTTCATACCCTAGATAACGCAAATTCCGTGCCAAACTTTTTCAAGGATCCGATTTAAAAGCGGAAAGTCGCTCCAAGCCTTATTTCACCGAGGATATATGCATTGGAATAAATTTCCGGATGGCCACTAGGCAGTCCTAAATATCGGCGAAAATAGGTTCCAACGGAAAGATAGGTTCCGAAATGTTTACCTTTCCAATTTCCCCGCAGGCGCATGGAACCTTGCAAAGATTGACGATTCCATGTAGAAAGTCGGGGACCGAACCGCCTTTCAGCGTTTTCTTCAAAATTTTCGTCGAATTCCCCGTCAAAATTTTCATCAAAATTATCTTCAAAAGTCATCCATTCGTCTTCGTACGGATTATACGACCAATAGAGATTCCCCAAAAAATCCACGGAGAACGATGAATTGAATCGATAGCCTAGCTGCAAGCGCAATTCCGGACCAATTTTAAAATTGTGCCCTTGGTAATAGCGTTCCTGCACCGAATCCGGTCCATATTCATTCATCCATTCATAACGCCAAAAATAGGCGCTAACCGAAGTATCCCTTTCAAAACGACCCGAAACCGCTACATTTGTCCAAAATCCATACAGCGGACGGTATTCATAATAACCGCCGAGCTTTGCCCTAATCCGCAAATTGTCATTTAAGTAGCCAAAACCGCTGACCCCCGCCCTAAAATTTTCCGACAGGTAAAAATCCCTTTCCGCCGACAATGACCCCGAAAACACAGCTCCATCCCGTTCCGAAATATTCACATCGCCTCCAAGGCTCACTACAAAACGTTCGCTTTGGATCGTATATTCAAGGCTCGGTGTAAATGCCCAACGGCTCGTGTCGAATACGGTACCGTCCTCCCGCATAAACACGTCCGAAGCAAAACAGAACAGCAAAAAATGGGAAATTTTATCCTGACGAATTTCATATTCCGCACCCACGTTCAAATACGCTTCGCCCGAATATTCGTTCGCACTTAAAGAATCCCCGAATTCATCGTATTTAATGCCCACAAGTTCCAAACGGGCCATCCAATTCAATTTGTTTTCGTTGGAATCCACTTCCGACAGCACTTCCGAAGTGGCATCCTTCATGCGCAAAACTTCGTAATAGGAATCCAGAATTTCTTGAATTTCGTCGTTATAATTCCCTTGGTAAGAATTGGCTTCTTCCAAAAGGGCTACCGTCAAAACGATATCGCCTGCGCTTTCCGCATCCAGAGCCTTTTCAAAAAGAGAATCCTGGACAGCATGCGCAAAAAGCCCGCTTGTCAAAAGCAGGATGCACCCCAAGAAGCAAAACCAACCCCTTTTATTCATCTATCAGAAAATCGGATCGCCATACTCGGGAGGAGGTGGCATCGGCATGTCGCGCTCCGGGTCCATTCGACGGCGATCTTCCCGCATATTGCGTCTATCCGGATTGCCGTCAAAATTGCGAGGAGGCCGCATTTCATTTTTCGGGATATCGCCCCTTATTCGGGGTGGTTCACCCCGATTTTTCATAAGCTCTTCCCGCATGATCGCTTTCTCCTGAGAAGAACTTTCACGCAATTTGGAAAGGATTTTTTCGCGCGCAGCACGACGTTCCGCACGTTTTTGCTCCCAAGAGGCGTTTTTTACGTCAAAAGAGCCACGATCCGAGGACACCGACTCTTCAACAGGGCTTGAAACCTGCGATTCGGGCATGGACTCGGCATACGCTGCACCCCCTAGCGCAGCGACGAGCAGAACGGATATGCAGAAATTCTTCGTGTTCATATCAATTATCTCGCAAAAACAATGCCAATCCACACACCTAATCAGGCACTATTTTAAAAATATCAAAAAATCAGTCGTCCGTTTTATTTTTTCCAACCGTTTTTTTGTAATCCTCTTTCTTAATATCCAAGCGTTCCATGATTTCACGGAGCACCTTGCGGTCAATGCCTAAAATCGTCGCCGCCAGTGTCAAATTTCCGTTGGAATCGCGAAGTGCCGAATCGATTACCGCTCGGTCCGAAATTTCACGGGCTTCCTTCAAAGTCCTCGGAGATTCCTTGACCCGTTCACGGAGCACATCCAGTTCGAGATCCTTCGGCAGAATAATGCGACGGTCCGCCTGGGCTAGCGCCTTTTGAACTTTATTTTCCAGTTCTCGGACGTTTCCCGGCCAAGAATAAGCGAGGAGAGCCTTTTCCGCTGCACGGGAAAAATGGAACTTGCCAAGTCCATATTCCGCGGCGTAACGCTTTGCAAAATCTTCTGCCAACAGAAGCACATCCTGACCGCGATCGCGGAGAGGCGGAATATCCAAAGACATCACTTGGATACGGTAATAAAGATCTTCACGGAAACGGTGTTCCTTCATGGCTTCTTCAAGGTTCACATGCGTCGCCGAAATAATGCGCACATTCACCGGGATTTCACGGTTATCGCCTACACGTGTAATGTGATGTTCTTGAAGTACACGAAGAAGCTTCACCTGCATGTTCAGCGGAAGTTCACCAATTTCATCAAGGAATAGCGTACCGCCTTCCGCTTCTTCAAATACGCCTTTACGCGTATCGATCGCTCCCGTAAAAGAACCCTTCACATGACCGAACAAAATGGATTCAATCAAATTTTCGGGAATCGCTCCGCAGTTGATGGCGACAAAAGGCTTGTCAAAACGGGGACTTTGGCTGTGCAGCCAGCGGGCAAGGACTTCTTTACCCGTTCCCGTTTCGCCACGGATAATCACAGGCGCGGGGAGCGCCACAAATTTTTCGGCTCTAGAAATGACATCCGCCATGGCCTGGGAAGCGTAAACAATGGAACCTTTGCGGGTTAC